>JACQPG010000001.1 GCA_016207665.1 Elusimicrobiota bacterium
CATTTTGCCCGAGTTCGGCGGCCCGGAAAATCTGAAATCCGCCGAGATCGCCGATCCTAAGGCCGCCTCCGGAGAGGTGTTGTTGCGGGTCAAGGCCTGCGCCCTCAATCATCTGGATCTCTGGGTCAGGGGCGGCTTGCCGGCCTACAAGATCCGCCTTCCCCACATACTGGGCTGCGACGTGGCGGGCGAGATCGCGGCCGTGGGTCCCGGGGTCGTGGATTTCAAGACAGGAGACCGGGTCGCCGTTTCCCCGGGACGATCCTGCTTGACCTGCGATTGCTGCGCGGCCGGCCTGGATAATTATTGCTCCAAGTACGGCATCATAGGCGCCCAGGGCGGCCCCGGGGGCTATGCCGAACTCCTGGCCGTGCCGGAGCGCTATCTCCTGCCGCTGCCCGAAAGCCTGAGTTTCGAGCAAGGAGCGGCTTACCCTCTGACCTTCCTGACCTCCTGGCACATGTTGGCTACCTTGGGCGGATGCGGCCCCGACCAGAACGTCCTTGTCCTCGGGGCCGGCAGCGGCATAGGAGTGGCGGCCGTGCAAATAGCCAAACTCTGCGGCGCGCGCGTCATAGCGGTGTCCACTTCGGCCGAAAAACTAGAAAAGGCCAAGGCCCTGGGAGCAGACGCCGCGATCCATTCCCCGCCCGAGGACATAGTCAGGCAGGTCATACGCCTGACCGGCGGCCGCATGGCCGACATCGTTTTCGAGCACGTCGGTCCGGGCCTGTTCGAGGCCGCGATCAAGAGTCTCAAGCACGGAGGCAAGCTGATCACCTGCGGCGCCACGGCCGGACCCACGGTCAACCTGGATCTTAGATACGTGTTCAGCCGGCAGCTTGAGATCTTGGGCTCCAAGATGGGCTCGCAAGGCGAGATGCGCCGCGTGGCCAGGCTGGTCGGAGAGGGCAAGCTCAAGCCCGTGGTCGACAAGATCTTTCCCTTGAACGAGGCGCGGCAGGCCCATGAATATCTGGCCCGAGCCAGGCAGTTTGGAAAGGTCATACTCAAGATTGATTAGAGCGATGATCCGGGAGCTTTTACCGGCGGCCTTGCTGGCCGCGGCCTTGAGCTCGCCTTTCTGGGGCCTCGGCCATCCCCTCGTGGAGGTGGACGACGCCCGCTACGCGGCAGTTCCCCGAGAGATGCTCGCCTCCGGCGCTTGGCTGACCCCCACGCTTAACGGCATGGAATACGTGGAAAAGCCTCCGCTTTGGTATTGGCTCGCCAAAGGCTCTTATCTGCTCTTCGGAGTCAGCGAAGGCGCTGCCCGGCTGCCCTTGGCCCTGCTGTCGGTCTGCGGCCTGATGATCACGGCCTGGCTCGGGTCTTGGGTCTTCGAGCGCGGCCTCGGCGCGAAGGCCGCCGCAATGCTGGCCAGCTCCGCGCTTTACTTCTTCCTCTCGCATTACATCACATTGGATCTGGCCTTGACCGTGTTCTTATGGGGATGCTGCGCCCTGCTGCTGCGTTGCCTGGCCAAGCCTGAGCAGGCGTATTGGGCCTCGCCGCTGGCTTGGTTCCTCGCCGCGCTGGCCTTCCTGACCAAGGGACTGGTCGCCCTGCTGCTTCCTTTGATGTGGCTGGCGGCCATCGCTTGCTTCATCCCGAGCTGGCGCCCTCGCTTGAGAGCCGCGTTGAATCCCTGTGGCCTGCTCATCATCGCCGCCGTGATCGTTCCTTGGCTCTGGTCTATGGAAGATCGGCATCCGGGTTTTCTGCGCTTCTTCTTCAGGGAGCAGCATGTCGAGCGCTATCTCACCGCCAAATACAACCGCAGCAGCCCCTGGTATTTTTTCCTCCTGGTCTTGCCCGCGGCGGTTTTGCCCTGGGCGGGCGCGGGGATCGCGGGCGTAGCCCAGGCCCTCCGGCGGCAGGGGCGCGAGCCCGAAAAGGCCCTGGCTCTCTGGGCTTTGACGGTGACCGCCTTCTTCTCCTTGTCCCAATCGAAACTGATCTCTTATATACTGCCGGCTATCCCGGCGTTATGCCTCCTGGCCGCGAAAGGCGATGAGAAGCCTGTTTTTCCAGGCGGAAATTTCTTGTCCCTGCTTTTAGCCGGCCTCTTGTTGGCCGGCGGAGCTCTCGCCTGGCCGTGGCGCCACTCGCTGGATGGATTGCCAAGCATCGTTTTCCAAATAGGGGCGGCCTCGGCGGCGCTTTACGCCTCCGCCTTGATCATCCAGTCCTTGGGAAAACCACGGCATTGGCCCTGGAGCGCCGCCTTGGCCTTGGCGGCCGGCGGGCTGGCCTTGAGCGCCGCCCGGCCCGCCCAAGCGTGGCTCGGAGCGCGGCCCCTGGCGCTGGCGCTGGCGCAAAGGATGCAGCCCGCGGACCAGCTCCTTTTCTACGGCACCTATTTGCACAGTTTGGGTTTTTATCTCGGCCGTCCGGCGGACCGGATCATCTATTGGAGCGGCGAGCTACATTATGCCGAAAGGAATCCCCGGCACGCGAGGCGGTTCGGAGACGATGACGAGATCCGGCAACTGCGGCGCGAGGGAGGGCGGGCTTTTCTCGTATGCCGAGCCTTCGAGGCCTCCTATCTGCAGGGATTGCTCGGTCACGGCACGCGGGTCGAGCTCTTCGGGCCCTGGGCGCTCCTGGAGTTCTCAGGGGACAAACCGGGCCGGAGGCCCTTCCACCGTCAGCCGGGTTTGGCGTCGGTCCCGAGCTACGGCTGAGATACGATAGGCGCGGCTTCCCGCCTGGATCCGGAAGAGATGCGGGTCGTAGAGCTCGGCCAAGGCCGAGCGGAAGGTCTCCACGTCGCCGCTGGCCTGGGCGAGCTCGGCCAACGACGAGGAATAGACGCCCCGCTGGGTTTTGTAGGCCTCCTCCACCTGGGCCAAAACCTCCAAGCCGAGCCGCGCCCTTTCCACGGCCGCGCGATCCGAACGAGTCGGCTTGTTCCATTGCAGATAGAGCGAGCCTCCGACCATGAATGTCAGGGTGCCCAAGGCCGCCAGGAACAGCAAGCCTGTCTCGGCCGGGGCCTTCGGCCGGGCTTCGACCACCAGCGATCCCGAGATCATGTCGTGCAGTGCTCGAGATTCCGGGTGGATCAACGCGATCAAGAAACCGAAGTTGAAAAGCGGCGTGCTTAAGCCGTAACCCAAGGCCCGCAACGCGCTGCCCCAAAGTCCCAGAGCCCGGCCGTCGCGGCGAAGCACGGCCAAGCCCATGAGACGCTTTCCCACGGTGCCGCCGAGCAGATTGCCCGCGAATTGATAAGCCAGGCACAATGCGATCCAAGCCGCGCCAAGCCTTGGATCGACCTGGAAACTCCCCAGCAGCCAAAAAGAGCAGGCCGCGTAACCCGCGCCGAAAGGCGCGGCGTCGATGAGATAGGCGATGAAACGATCGTTGATCTTGGCCGGCCTCAATTCGGCCTGGCCGCTCAAGTCCTCCATGGCTCTCGCAAGTATAGGCCGGCGCCGGCGACAAATCAATGGTTCCGGAGGACCCATCCTACCCTAGGCCCTTTGCCTAAACAGGGGGTAGCTGTAAGGCCCTAGGGCCCCCTAGTATAAGTAACTAATACTTTTACTAGCCTGGGAAAGGAATCCTTGATGAAAAAGTGCATTGCCTCCTTGCTCTGCTTGGCCCTGATCAGCACTTCCCCGGGTTCGCTTTGCTACGCCGGCCTGAGAGCAAACCATAATTCGCGGCACGGACGCCTCTGGCGCTTGGGGCAGGTCATCCGCGGCATCGGAATCCGTCCCTCCATCCCTAGTAAGACCTCGCCGGAAAGCTCTACCCTGAGGCCTGCCGGCGATCGAAGGACGGCTACAGGATCGCGGGATGCCGAGATCGGCTCGGAATTCCGTTTGCCGGCTGCGCAAACCTCGTCGAAGCCTCCCCAGGCTGCGCAGGAGTTAAACGGGATCGCGGAGCAGTCCGCAATCCCCGGCAACGGATCCGAGGACTCTCCAGAGACGCTCAAGTCCCGCTCGGACTTCGACTCCCCGCGCTCAGCGGCGGCCCGATCCGATGCCGTCGAGTCGCCGGTCGAAACAACCCCGGGCCGATATGGCAACCGGTATCCCTTGTCCCGGCCCGCAGGCGCCGGCAATGGCGATATCCCGTCCACGCTCGAGGCAGGCCTTGGGGCGGAGTCGAGAGCCGACCTCCTGGATGCGGCAGGAACGCCCCGGCGATTAGGCCTCAAGGCGCAGGCCTTGCGCGCCGCGCGTCCTTTACGCAAGGTGTGGTATCAAATCCTGGAGATGTCCTTAGGAGACAAGAAGTCCCTTGAAGTACTCAAACCCCACAGAAAGGCGATGTTCGCGGTCGCATCGCTGCTCGTGCTCGACGCGCTCTTTACGGTCGGACTGGCCAAGCTGATAGGACCGCTCATGAACGCGGCCCTGGAGGCGGCCAAGGCCGGAATCGAGGCAAATTGGCGGCCCTTGGCCGCGATCTCGGCGGCCATCGTGGCGGGATGGGGAAGCTTCATCTTCGTGGAGAGGAAACACGTCCTCATCAACCGCCTCACGGGACTTCGGGTGGCTCGGGACTATAGGATCAACTATATCGCCAAGCAGCTCGGCTTCGAGCTGCCCTTTCACGAGAGGAACAGCTCCGGCAGGCTCGCAAATCGGACCCGGGATGACATCAATTTCCTAGGCGTCAAGAACGCCAGTATCCCGCTTTCGGTTCTCCATTACATCTTATACCTGGCCTTGGGCACGACCTTCATGGCCTTGATCGCTCCTCCGCTGCTGACCGCTATCGTCTTCGTCGCCGGGCTCGTTTTGGGCTATCGCTCGGCCCTCTATAGCAATGAAGCCTCCTTGATCAATCTGGAAATCGGCGGGGCCAAGGCGGATCTGATGGAAAAGACCCAGGAGGTCATGGCACAGATCCGAACGGTCAAGTCCTTCGCATCGCAGGAGCGGGAGCAAGCGCGCTTCGAGCGAATCGCAGGCGAACTGAGAGAGCTCCAGAGAAAGGAAGCTCGAATAGTGACCAGCGCCTCGCGTTACTCGGTCACTCTCACAAACCTAGCCACCAGCCACATCATGTATCTTCTTGGAGGGCTCGGCCTGGTGCTGGCGGGAATCACGCCGGGCAGCGTGCTGGAAAGCACCTTCTATGCGTATTTCATCCGCTATGGCTTCAGCGGGCTTTTCGGCGATTTCATGCTCTACAAGAAATCAAAGGGCCGCGCGAAGGTGGTGAATTGGCATTTTTCGCGCAAGTCGAAGCTGGCGGATGCGCCCGATGCCGAGGACCCGCCGCGCCTCCAAGGCCATGTGCGCTTCGAGAACGTGAGCTTTCAATATCGGGAGGGAGAGGCTCGGGCTCTTGACGACCTTTCCTTCACGCTCGAGCCCGGAAAGACGGTAGCGATCGTCGGAAGCTCTGGCGCGGGGAAGAGCACCATCTCGAACCTGCTCCTGGGTCTGATGAGACCTTCCTCCGGCAGGATACTGATCGATGGGATGGACTCGAGCCGTTTCAAGCAAGATGCCCTCCGGCAGCAGATCGCCATTGTACCGCAGGATACGGTCTTGTTCAGCGATACGCTCAGGTACAATCTCAAGTTCGGCGCGGAAAACGCCAGCGACGAGGAAGTGCGCCAAGCCATACGCATGGCCCAAGCCGATTTCGTCTTCGGGAAACAGAGTGGCCTGGACACAGTCCTCGCGGAAGGGGGCACCGGTCTTTCGGGAGGGGAAAGGCAGCGGATCGCCATCGCGCGAGCGATCCTGAAGCGGCCGCCGTTGGTCATTTTCGACGAGGTCACCTCGAACCTGGACCCGCGCGCCGCCGCCAAGGTCGAGAGCGTGATCCGGGACCTCGGCTCGGCCTGGGGCTGGCAGCCGGGTACGGTGATGATCTCGCACGATCTGCGTTCAGTGCGGCACGCCGACGAGATCATCGTTCTCGATCAGGGAAGGGCCGTGGAACGCGGCACCCACGGCGAACTTCTGTCCCGGGATGGGCATTATCGCAATCTGTGGATAAAAGGCGGCTTCGACCGGGTTTCTGATTCGTCATCCGAGCCTGAAGTCCCGCAGGATGCTCCTGGGGCGACGGCCCGAGGCCAGTTGGCGGCCGCCCTGGCTTTGGGTGCCCTTTCCGCGGCTCACGCCTACGCGGCCGTCGCGCTCGGCTTGCTGGGCCTGCCTCTTTGGATCACCGCGGCCGCCTTGGCGTTGGCGGGCGCGGCCTTCGCCATCACGAGCGTCCGCGTCATGGCCGCCGTCGCCGCCCAGCTCAGGGATATCGAGGCCTCCGGGCCGCGGGGTCCCGGCTCGCCGCTGTCACGCTTGCTTCACGCCTTGAGTTCCCCGATCGCAACCCCCATTTCAAGCTCTCTGGCCTTCGGCCGACTTCCCCAAAGAACCCGCGTTTTCCTAGAGAAGCACGAAGCGGCGCACAGGAAACATGGCTCCAGCGAGATCGTCGCGCTCTTAAGCCAGCTTCCCGGCGCCTTCACGCTTGCTGGACGGGAGGTCCGTGCTCTTTGGATCGCAGGCAAGAAGCTCTTCTATCAAGTGCGGGTTTTCCTGCTAGGTGATGACACGGCTCGGCCTTTCGTCGCGGGCCGTCTGAAGCTTCCCATCACCTTGGAGACCGCGGCCGCCGCCTTGGGCCTTACGGTGTCGTATACCCTGGGCCAATTGCTCAATATCGCCGAGCGTGCCGCGGGCAGCGGAGTCATCCCTCCCGCGCTGTGGGCCTTTGCCGCGGCCGCGGCCGCGGCCTCCCTGGCATTAGTCTACATAGAGCCGAAAAAGGAGCTCGTGCGCGAGCAGCTCCGCGCCGATGTCTCCTATGAGGTGCGCTCAGCCGCGCATCGCAAGGTCCTGATGCGCGAAATCGAGTTCCATGAGAAGGAGCAATCCGGCGCCATCGCCAGCAGGCTGCTCGACGATGCGGAAGCCTTCGCGGACAAGAATACGGTCGCAAGAATACCGTTGCTCAAGAATATCCTCATGCTGCTGGGAAGCGCGGTGCTGCTTTGGAAGACCAGCGTTCTCATCAGCGTGATCATTTTCAGCGTCGTCCCATTATTGGGCGTCATCAACGGCCTTTATGGCCAGTGGTTCGAGGCCGTCTATCGGGATTTCAGCACCAGGAGAGCCGCGCTCGGTCAAGAGGCGCAGTCGACGTTGAGCTTGATCTGGTTGATCAAGGCCTTTGGCCGGGCCCGAGAGGCCGTCTCCCGCTTCGCTCTCAAGGCCCAAGCCTTGGTCGACGTGGGAGCGCAGGACGCGCGCCTGAGAGCCAACCATCATATTCTTTCCAGCTCGGTGGCGGACCTGTTTACCCGCTATTTGCCCTATCTGGCCGGAGCCTGGCTCTTGGCTCTCGGGATGGGCGTCAAGTTCGGAGACCTCGTAGCCATGACCTTTTATGCGGGGTTTCTCAAGGCGGGATTCGATGGACTGACGGGCCAGTGGACCCAGTTCAAGCAGAATCACGGCGCCACCGAGGTTCTTCGCCGCTGGCTGCGATGGAGAGGTCCCCAAGGCCTGCCCTCTTTGCCCAAAGCCGAGGGCGCCATAGAGCTGCGCGGCGTCAGCTTCCGCTACAAGGGCCAGACGCAGTCAGCCATCAACTCCCTGTCTTTTGAAGTGAGGCCGGGAGAGACCGTGGCGATCGTCGGTGAATCGGGTCTTGGGAAAAGCACCATCCTGGACCTCATCCAGGCCCTGCGAAAGCCGGATTCCGGTCAAATATTGATCGACGGCCGGGATATCAGCCTCTACGACCCGCAAAGCGTCAACCGTCAGGTAGGGGTGATCCCTCAGAATTACACCTTGTTCAACGACTCGCTGGACAATAATATTCGATATGGCTCGGACGCCACGGACGAAGAGCTTCATGCCGCCATCCGGGCCGCCCGGGCGGAGTTCGTTTACAATACCCGGCGCTTTCCTCAGGGCCTGGATTACCCGGTCGCGGAGGGGGGACGGAAGCTCTCCGGAGGGCAGCGCCAAAGAATCGCGATCGCGCGGGCCTTGCTGAGCAAGAAGCCGATACTGCTCATGGACGAGGCCACATCCGGCCTCGACAAGCAAACGGAATCCGAGCTTCAAGAGACCATAGAGACCCTGGGTGAACGCTGGTCCGGCCGAAAACCCACCATCCTCATGGTCACGCATAACCCCAGCTTGACCACCAGCGCGGATCGCATCATCGTAATGGGGCGAACCGGAATCATCGAGATGGGGACACATGAGGAGTTGATGGCCCGCAACGGCGAGTACACGCAACTCTGGAACGCGGCGCAGAACCGAGGCCTTTCCAAGGCCGATAATCCCGAAGGCACGGGCCAGGACTGACCTTGACTTTCTTGCGCAAGCCCCTGGCCGCCCTGGTCGCGATCTCGCTGATCGTCTATTCGACGCCGGCTATGGCCCACTCCGCTTCGCGGGCCGGTTGGGCCAAGAGAGCGGGCACTCGGATCAATCGCGTCGTGGCGCAATGGCGACAGCCCTATTTCCGGACAGGCGCTGGGATGCTGCCCTCGTTCGAGCTCTCGCATCAAACCGAAAGGACCCAAGCCGGCGATAAACGTCTCAAGACCGCCGACCCCCCCGCGGCGATAGTCCCGGCGGCGCAGGACTCTTCGATGTCCTCACCGGCGCCCGCGCGAGCCGTCAGCTTGGATCTCGAGGCTGCTTCCCTTGACTCGCTGCGCGAGATCAGCAATGTGAGCTTCCTCCGGACGCGCGCCGAGGAACTATTGCGGGAATTCCGGCCGCGGCGGCTCAGCGAGACCTCTCCTGAATCAGCTCTCTCCGTCCCTGCCTCCCTGAGCGGGATGGAATTGAGCGCCCCGGCCAAACCTCCCCAAGGCGAGGCAACGGCCAAGCCCGAGCCGCCTGCCCCCGAGCAATCGCCTGCCGCCGAGCCGGCCCCGGTGCGCCGCGGCTGGTTTGGTCTGGGGTTCGTGCCCTTCGCCTATATAGGCTCGCATGTCGTGGCCCAAGTCGGGATTGAGTCCTTCAGCGCGGCCATGCCTTTCCTGTTGGAGAGGACTCTCGGCGATTTCTCCTTCATCACGGACATCACGATCACGGCGTCGCTGGCGAGCATCATCGGCCGCATACTTGGCCCCTGGGTGATCGAGAGGCTGGGCCGAGTCAAGACCGAGCAGGGCGCGGTAGTAGTCCAGAATGTGGGCCTTCTTAAGACCTATCGCTACGGCCTGCTCGCGCTCTTGGCGGCCAAGATAGCGCTGTCCACGCTGCTGGCGATGGGCGCCATGCCTTTGATGGGCCTGGTCGCTTTTTACGCCGTCACCGGCCTCTTGGGAGGGATGGTCGGCACCGTCGAACGCATATTGCCCAGCGTGATCGTGGGCAAGAAGGCCGAGGCTCTGGAGAATTTCGGCGCCTGGCGGCAACTGCTTTCCGAGATCGTCGGAGTGATCGGACCCATCGCCACCGGCGCCATGATCGCCTCGGCGGGCTTTTTGCCGGCCCTGATCGCGGGGCCTCTGGCTACGGCGATCTCCATCGCGATCATCTGGATGACGCTGCGCTTGCCCCACAAACAGGCGCTGCTGGGACAGCTCAAGCTCATGAAGGATCAGCCGCGCGCGCCCGCGACCAGCATCGTTTCGTTGTTCAAGGAGTTCGGCGGGAAGATCGCGCACGGCTTCAACGTGATCTGGAAAGACCGGGCGCTCAGGACGGCTTCCTACGCCTTCACCATTTTCATGATACTCAATCCCCTGGTCTACAACCTGGCCCCGGCCTACGGCATTCGCCTCATGGGCCGAGATAACCCGCAAGCCCCGGCCGTGCAAGGCATGATCCCGGGACTCTATAGCTTGGGCGGGCTGTTCTCCGGCGTGATCATGGTTGCCGAGCAAGGACGGCTGCGCAAGAATCCGGCCGGCGACGCGGAGAAAGAAGAGCTGCTGCGCCGCTCCATGCTCAAATGGATGTTCTGGACCATACCGACATTGGTCGCCTTCGCCGCCATGGCGCTCTCGCTTCCCACCTTGGGCGCCTGGCTGACCCTGCCCGGCTGGCTGGCGTGGGCGGGCTTGGGGGCGATCACGCTCCCGGCCCTGCTCTTCATTCCCTTCGGCATCGCGCAGGTCACCAGCATCATCAAGGTGGAAAGCTTCATCCAAGCCAAGACGCGGCAGGAAGACCTTTCCGATGCCATGGGTTTTCTGGGCTCAGCCTCCTTGGCCATCAGCACCATAGCGCTGGCGAGCGTCCGATTCCTGCTCACCGGCAAGCTTCCCTTCGGCATCCAGCCCTTCGCCTTCGCCGGCCTGGCCGGCCTAAGCCCGTTCTGGGTGATCGCGGGGGCGATGCCCGCGCTAGGGCTCTTGATCTGGTGGCTCTCCCGCAGATTGCGCACGCTCTCCCAACCCGCTCCTAAGAACTGATACTCTTGCGCTTGGCGGTCTAGCTTCCACCGCGATTATTTGTTTAAATTCCTCCCGGAATGTGCCGGCTATTCGCCCAGATATCGACGCAGCCCAGAGACGCCCTAGACCTGCTGGTCGACTCTGAGTTTTCGCTTTTAAAGCAAAGCGATTTCAAAAAAAGCAACAAGCAGGAGGATGGCTGGGGCATCGCGCATTTCGGGAACCAGGATCAGGTCCTGGTGTCCAAAAGTCCTGGACCGGCGTTTAAAGAGAAGGAGCCGTTCAAGGATGCGGCGCAAAAGGCTAATTCACGGGTGATCATAGGGCATATACGAGCGGCCTCCAATCCCAGGAAATTGCCTAGGTCCAAGCTGATCAACATGGATAATACCCAGCCCTTCAGCGACGGGCGGTGGATTTTCGCGCATAACGGCACTCTCGAGATACCGCTCGAGGTGGCCGAAAGGCTCGGCCCGCTTCAAAGAGAGATCCGCTCGCACAACGACAGCGAGGTCTATTTCTGGCATTTCATCAAGCATGAGCGTCGCCACGGCGACGTCCGCCGGGCCCTGGCAGCCGCGATCGAGGAGATCTGGGAGATATGGGAGAAAGGAGCCCGCGCCAGGCATCCCGAGAAAAGGACGCCCTACACAAGCCTCAACACCCTGGTCTCGGACGGCCGCAGCGTCCATGGGCTGTGCCATTCGGCCAGGCGCGGCTTGAGCGAGCGCGGGGTCTGCAATCCGGATCAATCCTGGCAGATCATGAGCTGGCGGCAGGAGGGGAACTGCCGGGTCGTGATCGCCAGCGAGAACCTGGACCGCGGCCCGTGGAATCGCTTGGCCGATCAGGAACTATTATCGGCCGAGCTCGGCCGGAACGGCCTGATCGTCGAGCGCCAGCGGCTCGGGGTTTCCATCCCCAAGAACGAGGTGGCTCAGCCATGAAATTCCTGATCGCCGGCCTGGTATTCATCGTCGCGGGCTATTTCGCCCTCAAAGAGCTCCGGGTCAAGCCAGCGCCTCCTCCTCCGCCGCCTCCAGCCATACTCTTGCAACCCCTTCCAGTCATCGATGAGGTCCAGCAGGCGAAGATCATACGATCGGCCAATGACCCGGACCCGACCGTGCGTTGGGAGGCGCTCGTATTCCTCGACAAGATGCACTCGCCCAAGGCCATGCCGCTCCTCTTCGAGAAGCTGAAGTCTGACCTCGAGGTGGAGGTACGGCTCAAAATCGTGCAACTGCTCAGCAACCGGGGGAACCCCGAGGTGATCAAGCAGCTCGTCCTGTCGCTCAAGGACGACGATGCCAGGGTTCGGATCGCGACGCTCACCGCGCTCGACAAGATCGGGGATTACACGGTCGCGCCCGAGATCACCGAAAGCCTCAAGGACCCTGAGGAAAGCGTGCGGATACAGGCCCTGCGCACGCTCAACAACCTGCAGGATAAAAAGGCCGCGGCGATCGCGGAGGAAAGGAGACGGCAGGAGGAACTGCGCCGACAAGTCGAGGAACAGGGCAAGATGAAGAAGAAATCCTGGTTTTCCCTATGAACATCAATCCACGAATCGCCATCGGGTTGTTCCTGATCATGGCTTCATCCGGGTTCTTGGCCTATCGCCTGACCCGCCGGTTGGAGCCGCCCATCCCCGCGCCGCCGGCGCTTTTCAAGCCCGAGCCCGCTCCCTTCCTGTCGCTGCTCGAGCTCGGCAAGATCCGTTCCTCGACGCTCGACAGCGATCCCAAGGTCCGGGCGACCGCCATGGAGCTTCTCTTCCTCATGAAGGATCCCCAGGCCATCGCAATCTTAAGGAGAGCCATCGCCCAGGACATCGATCCGGAGGTCCGCACCAAGGCGGTGGAACTGCTCAGAAAACAGAGCGACATCGCAGCCTTGGCGGGACTCATCAGCGGGCTTCAGGATGTGGAAAAGGGCGTGCGCCTGACTTCACTTAGCGCCATCGCCAACATGGGCGATCCCTCCGCCGGTCCGTGGGTGGCCGAAGCCGCGGTCAAGGACGCCGAGCCGGATGTCCGCTCGGAGGCCTTGCGCACCTTGGCCAAGCTTCAGGAGAGGCGGACGATTCAATGGCAGGAGCTGGTCGATCAACTGAGAAAAGAATACGAGCGCGCGCTCAAGCGCTCGAAGAGAAACGAGTGAACTTATGGAACTAGGAATCAAGGAGATCAATCGGAAGGTTTCGGAGGAGAGTTCCTTCGTCGCGGAACTCAAACGCGAGATGGCGCGAGTGATCGTGGGCCAGGAGGACATGATCGAGCGGGTCATGGTCGGGCTATTGGCCAACGGCCACATACTGCTCGAAGGCGTCCCGGGCCTGGCCAAGACGCTCACATTCAAGACCCTGTCCCAGTGCCTGGACGCGGATTTTTCACGCATCCAGTTCACGCCGGACCTCCTGCCCGCCGACCTCACCGGAACCCTGATCTTCAACCCCAAGGACTCGGATTTCTCGGTGCGCAAAGGGCCTATATTCTCGAACCTGGTTCTGGCCGACGAGATCAACCGCGCGCCGGCCAAGGTCCAGAGCGCGCTTCTCGAGGC
>JACQPG010000021.1 GCA_016207665.1 Elusimicrobiota bacterium
ACGTTGTTCATGGCCATCAGGGCGGCCGCCGCCTTGGCCGCCCTTGTCTCCGCTTCCGCAAGGCCGTCGGCTTGTCCTTCGAGCGCGTCCGCCAAGCTCTGGCAGCGGCAGGCATAGGCGCAGGCCAAGGCCACGGCCAATATCTCGGAACGGCTCAAGCCAGGAGAGCCTTCCTCCGCGAGCACGCGGCCAAGATTGATCTTGATATCGGCCGCGTGCTCGGGCAGTTGGGAGAGCAGGCTCTCTAGCTCCACGCTCACGCGGGCTGGAGGGTCTTTTGGCCCTTCTGCCAATTGCAGGGGCAAAGTTCGTCGGTCTGCAAGGCGTCCAACACGCGCAGCACCTCGCCGGGATTGCGGCCGACCGAGAGGTCGGTCACCATCACGAACCGGACCACTCCCTCCGGATCGACGACGTAGACGGCCCGCTGCGCCACGCCTTCCTTATGGTCGAGTATGCCGAGCGAAGAGGTCAACTCTCGCTTGATGTCGGCGAGCATGGGGTAGGGAAGGTTCTTGAGCTCGGGATTGCTGCGGCGCCAAGCCAGGTGCACGAACTCCGAATCCGTGCTCACCCCCAAGATCTGGGCGTCGCGCTGCGCGAACTCCTTATTGAGCTTGGCAAAGCCCTCGATCTCGGTCGGACAGACGAAGGTGAAGTCCTTGGGCCAAAAGAAAACGACCAGCCACTTGCCCCGATAAGTGTTGTTGTCGATCTCCTGGAAAGCGGTCTTCAAGTCATCGGTGACCACTCCCTTCAGGCTGAACGATGGAAATTGAGCTCCTACTCCTAGCATGATCCCTCCTAAACGCACGATATCGCCCCTACGGGCTCAGCCATTATACACACCACATTCCCGCCATTGCCAATCGATTGTTGCTATAATGATGATCACTTTTATCTATGACTGCCTCCAGCCACCTCACCTTGCGCGAGCTCCAATACCTGGTGGCGGTAGCCGAACATCGCCATTTCGGCAAGGCGGCGCAGGCCTGCGCGGTCACCCAGCCGACCCTCAGCATGCAGATCAGCAAGCTGGAGAAGCGGCTCGGCCTGGTGCTTTTCGAGCGCACCAACAAGAAGGTGCTGCTGGCGGCCGGCGCCCAACCGCTCATCGATAGGGCCCGGGCCGTGCTCAAGGATGCCGAGGCGCTCGAGGCCCTGGCCCTGTCCGCCAAGGATCCCCAGGCCGGGGAGTTGCGCGTCGGCGTATTCCCCACCCTTGGGCCATACTTCCTTCCCTTCGTGGTCCGCCCGGTGGTGCAGAGGTTCAAGAGGCTCAGGCTCATTTTTTCCGAGGAAAAGACGGCCGTCCTCATCAGGCGGCTGCGCGAAGGCGATCTGGACGCGGCCTTCATCGCGCTTCCCGTCAAGGAGGATTGCCTCGAGACCCGGCCCCTTTTCGAGGAGGAATTCCTCCTGGCCCTTCCCGAAAACCTCTCGCGCGGCTGGGGGCGAAGGGCGCGGCCGGAGCAGCTCAGAGGCCAGCGCTTGCTGTTGCTCGAGGAAGGCCATTGCCTGAGGGACCAGGCCCTGCAATTCTGCTCCAAGACGGGCTCGTCCGAGCTGCCCGATTTCCGCGCCAGCAGCCTCGAGACTCTGCGCCAGATGGTAGCCGCCGGGGTCGGCATGACGCTGATCCCCCGGCTTGCCGTGCGCAAGGATCCGGGCATCCGTTATCTTCCCTTCGATGAGCCCCGGCCCTCGCGCAGAATCGGCCTGGCCTGCCGCAAGTCGTTCTGGCGCAAGAAGCTCCTTGAGGAGCTCGGAAACACCGTGATCAAGAGCCTGCCAGGACCCGCTTATGAAGGATAGCGAGCTGGCCGAGCCCCCGCTGGCTTCCCCGCCCCGCATCTATACGGTCAGCCAGGTCAACGAGCTGATCCACGAGCTGCTGGAAAGCTCTCTGCCGGAATTGTGGGTCGAGGGCGAGATCTCCAATTGCCGCCGCTACCCCTCAGGGCACACCTACATGACGCTCAAGGACGAAGGCGCCCAGATACAGGCCGTGCTGTTCAAGGGCATGGCGCCCGGGGTCAAGTTCGAGCCGGAGGACGGGCTCAAGGTGCTGGCGCGCTGCCGCGTCTCCTCTTATATCAAACGCGGCGACGTGCAATTGGTCGTCTATTCTATGGAGCCCAAGGATAAAGGCGCCTTGCAGCTGGCCTTCGAGCAGCTCAAGGAAAAACTTTCCCGGGAGGGGCTCTTCGACCCGGCGCGCAAGAAACCCCTGCCGCGCTACCCGCAGCGCGTGGGGATCGTGACCTCGGCCCAGGGAGCCGCGATCCACGACATCCTCTCCGTGCTGGCGCGTCGCTGGCCCGGTCTGGAGATACTCATCGTCCCGGTGAGAGTCCAAGGGGATGGAGCCAAGGAGGACATCGCCTCCGCCATACGCCTATTCAACGAGGATTTTCCCGAAACCGAGCTATTGCTGGTCGGCCGAGGCGGCGGCTCCTACGAGGACCTCTGGGCCTTCAACGAGGAGCTCGTGGCCCGCGCGATCGCCGCCTCGCGCATTCCCGTGATCTCCTGCGTGGGCCACGAGACCGACTTCACCATCGCCGATTTCGTCGCCGATCGCCGCACCCCGACCCCATCGGCCGCGGCGGAGCTGGCCGTGCCGGACAAGAAAGCCCTCGCCGAGGACGTTCTGGCCCTGTCGGAGGACATGGTCCTGGCCATGAAGGACAAGCTGCTCCGCCTCGAGGACCGGCTGCGCGAGCTTCAATCCCGGCCGGCGCTGCAGAGCCCCCATCGCATCTATGAGGAACTCATCCGGCGCGTGGACGAGCTCCTTTCCCGCCTGCCCGAAGCGGCGCGGCGGCTCCTGATCGATGCCGAGAAAGACTTGCGGTTTCAGGCAGGCCGGCTCGACGCATTCAGCCCGCTCAAGATCCTTTCCAGGGGTTATGCCATCGCGGAGAAATGGCCCAGCCGCGAGATACTCCGCTCATCCCGGCAGGTTTCTCCGGGCGAGACGATCAAGGTCCGCCTGCACGAGGGCGAGCTCTTTTGCGAGGCGAAAGACCCGCCCCGAGGCAAGCCCGCATGATCCACGCGTTCATCGCCACGGCGCTTTTGGCGGCCGCGGAACCGGCCAAAGAGCCCGAACCTCGGGCTCTCCATGACATTTTCAGGGGAACCGCGATCTGCGGCAAGCCCGTGCCGGAGACCGCGGCGCTGCAGGCCGAGCTCTCCGCGATACCCGAGGGTCCTCACTCCGCGCGCGTGTCCCGGTTCTTCGACATCCTCGATGTCCATCTGTCCAAGGGCCTTCCCCGCTACGGGGATTGCCACTGGGAAGACGTCGCCATCGACCCCGCCGCCATCGCCGAGATCGCCGCGAATAACCCGCAGGCCATCGCTCGCATGGAACGGCTCGCCTCCAAGATCAAGACCTCCGGAAGCGATCGCGCGGACTGGTACTATTTTCTCGCCCGCTTGCGCGGATTCAAGTCCCGGCCCGGGAAGGCCCACCTCAAGCATTCGCATCAGCTTTTTTCGGATTATTACTCAGCCAACGCCGGGGAGCAGTCCGATGCCATTTATCGCGAGGTGCTCAAGCTCACAAAGAGCCCGCTGCCCCGGCGGTGGACGCTCATGACCACTCCTCGGGAGTTCGGCTGCGGCAAGGAATATTCCGTTGAGCGCGAGCCCTCGCTTCAGCATCGCGACTGGCTCAAGCTCGTCCTGGAGCTCGGCCACAGTTGCTGGCCCGGCGAATACGCCGCCGAACCGAACTGCTATCGCCTGTCCCTGGACCGCATCCACGCCCACCTGGAACAGCCCCGGTTCAAAACATGGGCCGGCGCCCATCTATTCCCGTTGATAGAGTCGCTGGTCCAATCCATGGCCAAACATCCCGAGCCGGATCCCAATCTCACGATAGAGCAGCGCGAACGGCTCTCCAACGCCCACAAAGAGCGGCGCGAAATCCTGCTAAGAGCGGCCCGACGCCGATTCTCCATTAAGACAAGGTCTTCCAACTGCTGAAAACGAGGTCATCGCCACCATGAGCAAAACCAACGCAAAAGAAAGCCCCAAGGAAAGCTTCGAGGAATCGCTTCAGGCGCTCGAAGCGCTGGTCCGGCAGCTCGAGTCCGGAGAAAAGGGGCTCGAAGACTCCCTACAGCTCTTCGAAAAAGGAATAGGCCTTGCCAAAACACTGACCAAACGCCTTGAGGAAGCCAAGACCAAGGTCGAGCTATTGACCAAGGAGAACGGGAAGGTCCAGAAAAGAACGTATTCGGAGAGAGATTAAATCCATTACTGTACCCGGGTACAGTAATGGCGATTATCGCATGCACTGCGCTTATGGCTCCTTCCCAGGCGGTAGCAGCGTTAGCGCAAGATGATTGGGGGCAAATCAAAAAGGCAGTTTCTGAAATTAAACACAAGGATAACGCATTATCGGATTCCAGGGTGAGCCCTCTTGGAAAGATTGGATTGCGTCATGAACGCCAACAACAAATTGATCAGATAGAACGCATCGCGGATAGGCATGCGGCAGACCCCGCGGCGTTGGTTCAGATCGCGGAAAAGTTCTATGAGGTGAATGAGCATCAGCGCGCGTTTCGGCGGGCCGATCAGGCGTTGGACTTGGAGCCGCGCTCGCGGCGCTCAAGCGCCACGAGGAGGCGCTCCAGCAGGCCGACGAGGCGATACGCCTCGATCGACAAGGCGCCGAGGCCTTCGCGATCCGAGCTCGATCCAGGGAAGCTCTCGACCGAGGGCAGGACGCCTTGGCGGATTATCGGGCGGCGGCGGAGCTGGATGGCCGCTTCAAGGCGGATTATGAAAGGGCCCTGGCGCGCCATGGCGCTTCCTCTTCGTCCGGGCCAAGACCCGAAGGGGCGGAGGCTTCGGGCCTCGCGCGCCTCCAGAACGCGCGTGAATTGCGCATTCTTTGGTTCTCTTGCCTCTCGACGGCGTTTTTGGCGGCGATTCTGCTATGGCTGAGGCGCAAGAGAAACTAGCCCCCTCCTGGATCGAGGTGCCCTTCGAGGTGCAAAAACCTCAGGACGGCAGGCGTGTCGATTCCTACCTGACTCATAGGCTGAAAGGCTATTCGCGGGCGGAGGTGCAAAGGCTGATCCAAGCCGGACGGGTGCTGCTCGAGGGCCGCGCCGTCAAACCCTCCACGCGGGTGGGAGCCGGGCATATAGTGCTCATCCGTTACCCTCGGCGCGAAGAGCCTCCGGCCAAGCATGAATTCCTGCCCGTGCTGTATGAAGACGAGCATATGATCGCGGTCAACAAGCCCGGCGATATACTGGCCCACCCGACCGACAGGGTGCTGCTCAACTCGGCCACCTCGATACTTAAGAACCAATTCCCCGGCGCCAAGCTGCATCTGGTCCACCGCCTCGATCGCGAGACAAGCGGGGTGCTTCTCCTGGCCAAGAACCCGCGATCCGCGAGAGCGCTCAACTCCCAATTCGTCTCGAGACAGATCGCGAAACAATACCTGGCCCTGGTCCGCGGACGCGTCAGCTGGCGGCATAAGGAGGTGGACGCGCCGGTGGGAAGGGAAGGCCTGGCGATCAAGGTAAGGCAAACGATCGGCGTAGGTCAGCCCGCCTCCACCGAGTTCGAATGCCTGAAAAGCTCGGCGGCTCTGTCTTTGATCCTGGCCCGGCCGAAAACCGGGAGGCTTCATCAGATCCGGGTCCATCTCGCCCATCTCGGCCATCCGATCTTGGGGGACAAGCTGTATATCGGAACCGGTGAGAGCTATATGAAAGCGGTGCGCCGCAAGCTGACTCCCGAGGACCTGGAGGCGCTGGGGGCCCGCAGGCAGATGCTGCATGCCTGGCGCCTGAGCCTGAACCACCCGCACTCAGGCGCGCCGCTCGAAATCACCGCTCCCGAGCCGGAGGATTTCCGTCTCGTGGCCGAGCGTTTGCCATGAGAGTTTTCCGGCTCAAGGTGCATGCGGGCTCGCGGCGAGACGAGCTCAAGGAGCTCGGCGCCGACGCCTACGAATTATGGGTCAGGGCCGAGGCCGAGCGCAATCAAGCCAACGCGGCGGTCTTGAGCCTGCTCTCGCGGCATCTGGGAGTAGAGGCCAAGCGCCTGCGCATGATCAAAGGCTCACGCTCGCCCAACAAACTGGTGGGCCTGCTGGGCTCGTAGGGCTAGGCCGGCCTGACCCAATCCCCGGTCACGACCCGATAAGTATCCCGGGCTATCAACAGCTCCTCGTTGGTGGGGATCACATAGGCCTCGAGCCGGCTGCCGTCGCGGCTGATCACGCCCGAGCTGGCCGGCTGCAGGGCGCTATTGCGATCCTTGTCCAGCTGCAGGCCTAGGCATTCCAAACCCTCGCATATCCTGCGGCGGATCTCCGCCGAATTCTCGCCGATGCCTCCGCTGAAGACCACGGCCTCGCAGCCTCCCATCTCGGCGAAATAGCCTCCGATATAGCGCCGCACGCGTCGGCAGAAGATCTCTATGGCGAGATGGGCTCTGCGATCTCCGTGCTCGGCCTCTTCAGCCAGGAGCTCGCGCATGTCCCCGGTCAAGCCCGATAAGCCCAAGAGGCCGGACTGCTTGTTAAGCAACGTATCGACTTCCCCCACGGAAAGCCCTTCCTTGACGCAAAGATACTCGATTAGCGAAGGATCGATGTCTCCGCTGCGAGTCCCCATGAGCAGACCCTCCAGAGGAGTAAAGCCCATGGAAGTGAGGAACGACTCCCCTCCCTTGATCGCGCAGGCCGAGCAACCGTTGCCGAGGTGGAGCGCGATGATATTGACCTGGTCGCGCTTGATCCCGCGCAAGGTTCGATAGCGGAAGGAGAGGTAGCGATGGGAGCTGCCATGGAATCCATAGCGGCGGATCTTGTGCCTGCGATAGAAGTGATAGGGAATGCCGTATAGATACGAGGTGTCCGGCATGGTGGCATGGAAGGCCGTGTCGAAAACAGCCACCTGGGGGACATCCTTGCCTAGAAGCTCGCGCGCCGCCCTGATGCCCTTGAGATTGGCCGGGTTATGAAGCGGAGCCAGCTCGATGCAGTCCTCGATGCCGGATATCACGCCGGAATCGACTCGCGCCGAGACGCGGAATCTCTCGCCGCCATGCACCACCCTGTGTCCCACGGCATGGATGTCGGCCAGGGATCCCAAGCCTGCCGAGGACCATTGGCCCGAGACCGCTCCCCTCAACACCCAATCCAGAGCCGCCCGATGATCCCGCAGGGGAGCGTCCGTCTTGACCGGCGGATCGCCGCCCATCTTCACCGACATGAGGGCATGTCCCCCGATCCGCTCCACCAGACCCCGAGCCAAGGTCCGCTCCTGGTCCCCTAGAATGCGGGCTTTGTCGGTCTCGATGACCTGGAACTTAAGCGTCGAGGAGCCGCAATTGAGGACTAGTACGTTCACTTAAACGCCGCGGCCTTCGCCGGACAAGGCCTTATAGAATAGAGCGGAAAGAACGCCGAAAAGCGAGTGAGACATGAAGGGCAATCCTCCCCGGGCCTCCGCCAACGCTGGGAAAAGCCCGGACACGACGTAGAAGTTTACCAGATAGAGACCGGCCCCGAACAGCAGGCCCCGCGACAAGGCCACGGAGAATCGACGGTCATGCACTAAATCGGCGATCGCCGCCGCATAGCAAACCGATAGAGCGAGCGCGGCCACCAAGGCGGAAAACCTCACCGTCACGCTCCTGAGCATGGCTAATGCCCCGGCCGCCAAGCCGCTCCACGCCGCGGCCTTCCAATCGGCGGGAGTCGCGAACAGAGCCGCCGGCTCGCGACGACGGCGCTAGACCAATCGGCCAAGTGTTGCGCGCATGAGCTCAAGCGATTACACGCCCCTTTCGGAACAGTCGAACGTCAATTTATTTTGATGCCGCGATGAAACAGGCGTAGAAGGTCGTTGCCAGGTTCGCCCCTTGAGATCAAGGCGGTGGGGTCCGGATCGAAGATGCCGCTAGCGGCGGCCGATGACGCGACTCGCGCGCGAGGCGCCCGCATAATGGCCGGCGTAGGCCAATCCGAGACGAGCGAAGGCGGCTGCCTGGGTGAAAGAGGCGCCGCGGGTGGTGTCGTTGGCCGTATGTATGCGCGGGTTGAAATCCTTGGGGTTTTCGCTGGGAAAAGCCACCGGGTAGCCCTTGCGATGCCATGAGACGTGATCGCTCGAGCCCGCGTATAGCGGAGCGCGGCCCGAGCCCACTCCCGCGTAGCGCTCGATGAGCACGCCCAGATCCCGGGTCAGCGAGGGATTGGTGTTGTTCGTCACCAGCCAGATCATGTCCTTTTCGCCGCTTCGATAAAGAGTCATGTCATGCTGGAGCTGGGCTACCACGGCTTTCCCCTGAGACCGGTAGTTCGAGGCCATATGCTGGCTGCCCACCAAGCCGATCTCCTCGGCGGCATAACCGTGTATTTCCAGGGTCCGGTCGAGGGCGAGTCCCTCCTGCATCAGAACCCGGAAAATCTCCAGATTGACGGCGGTCCCGCTTGCATCATCGTCGGCGCCCGGCGCCCGCGCCTCCTCGCCGTCCCTCCAATTGATGCTGTCGATATGGCTGCCCAACACCACTATCTCATTGGGGTGCTTCCGTCCGATGATGCGGACGATCAAGCTGGGCTGAGGAGTCCTCCCCTCATGGGCATAAAGCTCTATCTCGACGTCCTGGCGCTGTCCTTTCAGGCTCTCGTATATGCGGGCAAGGACGGCGGCGGCCTCGCGCCCGGTGCGGGACTCATGATACCGGGTATGTATGGCCGAGATCTGGTCGACATAGTCCTGTATCTTCGCCGCATCGATCTTGGCCGCCGCGGCCGTGATCTCGGGCAGCTCTTGCGCGACCGGCACCAATGGCGCCGGCTCAGGGACCGCGGCCCTCAGCTCCATAGGGTCTCCGTAGAGCCGGATCAACGCCCCGCAAGCGCAACCGGACTCATGAAGCTTGCGGGAAAGCGCCGCCGTCGAGCCAGGGGCCACCTTCATGATCAAGAAGTTCCCGGGCTCGTGGCGCAAAACCTGGCCGTAGGCCGAGAGCTCCTCGGAACTAAGGGGGGCGGCGATCAAGTAAAGATCGTTGAAATCCTCGTCCCGGGCCTGGGGCATCCTGAAGACCCGACGACCTCGGCTCTCGAACAGGCTGGGAAGGTCCACGGGCCGCCCCAGACGATGGGGAAGAACCATGAACGGCAGCGACAACCGCCCCGGCTGGTCGAAACGGGCGGATTGCTCGGCCGCGGCGTCTTCATCCGTGCCGCAACGGCCGGGCGCCCCCGAAAGGAGCGCGACCGCGAGAAAAAACGCAAGGCGCATGGTGGCGCCTTATTCTATCCATCAACACGGCGCCCGTCCTGGGTCCTACGGGCGTCGGAGGCTCGGGCAAACGACCTATGAGGACTTGGGCCTCATTTGCGCCGGAGAGGCGAGGCCTTCGAGAATGCGGCGGGCAAACGCGCTCAAACTAGGATCTCGCGCACCCATGACCAATACGAGATCGCCGGATCGAGCCTCGGCGGCGACCTCGGCCACGATGTCTTCCCGTTGAGGCGAGAATCGCGCATCCTTGCCGAGGGCTTGGAGAGATTCGGCATAGTCCCGAGCCGAGATATCCTTCGCGGCCGTGCCGCCCGCGTAATAAATCTCGGGCAACCACAAGATATCCTCGGGGGCGAGAGACTCCGCAAAGGCTTGGGTCAACTCGGGCCTCAGGAATCGCGCCGGAGAAAACCCATGAAGCTGGAACACGGCCAATATCCGCCGGCAGCGCAGCCTCGCGGCGGCGATCGCGGCTTTCACCTTGTCGGGGTTGTGGGCGAAGTCATCGATGACTTCCACGCCCCGCCCCACGCCCAGTCGCTCGAAACGCCGGCTGACCCCCTCGTAGCTCGACAAGGCCCGAGCCGAGTCGGCCAACGGCAGCTCGAGTTCCAGGCAAGCGGCGGCGGCGGCCAAGGCATTATCGGCATTGTGCCGTCCGGACAGGGGCAGCTCGAATCTGACTCCATCGACGCGAAAGCGGCAAAACCCGGCCCCCAGCTCCAGGTCCGCCCCTCGAAGGCGCCCCGACTCGAAGCCGAAACTTGGGCCCCCGTCCTGGAACCGCGACAGGCCCGCGGCATCCGCGTTGACGGTAAATCGGCCGCTTCGCTCCTTGAAGAGCCCGAACAGCTTCTCGAGCTCGGCGGGCTCCTTGTGGTCCTTGCTGAGATTGAGCAGCACGCCCAAAAAGGGCCGATACCGCGTGAGCGTTCCATCGCTTTCATCGGCTTCGATGACCAGCAGGTCGGAATTCCCTTTACAGGCGTTGCCAAGCCACCCGCGCCTGCGCAAGGAGATGAGATTGGCCCCGCTGACCAGCGAAGGGGAACGCCCCGCGGTCTCCAGGATATGGAATATCATCGCGGTGACCGTGGATTTGCCGCTGGTGCCGCCCACCGCAACGGTGCGATATCCGGCGGCCAAGGCGGCCAGCTCGTCGGCCCTGTGCACGACGGGTATCCCGAGCTCGCGAGCCCGCGCCAGGTCCCTATTGTCCGACTCGATCGCCGTCGAGGCGACGACACGCCGCGTGGAGGCGTCGATGCCCGAGCCGTCCTGCGGGAATATCTTGACCCCCAGCCTCTCGAGCCTTGTCCGCGAATCGGAGAATTCCCGGCTCTCGGAGAGACGATCGGAGCCGCTGACCCGCTCGCCCTTGAAAGCGCTCATCTGAGCCAAGGCGCTCATCCCGGTTCCCGCCACGCCGACGAAATGGACGTTTCCTTCCACGCCCAGCATTATACTAAGGGCTCATTATGGAATGATTTCCCGGCTAGGGCCCGCCGACCGGCGGAGCGGGCCCGGCCATGGCGGCCAATCGCTCGGAAAGCCACTCCCGGACCAGATATTCGACGTCGGCGGCGGCTTCCTCGAGGCAATGCCCCGCTCCGGGGATCAGCAATAGCCTCTTGGGTTCGGCCGCGACCCGAAAAAGCTGGATCGAGCACTGCGCGGGCAGGACGGCGTCCTCTTGGCCGTGGATGAGCAGCAAGGCGCATTGCGGGCCCAGAGTCTTGACGGCACCAGCCCCATAGCTCTGCGGGCACAAGGCCACGACGGCCCGCACGACGTTGGACAGGGCCGCGGCTCTGATCGCCGTCGCCGCACCGAAAGAATGCCCGATCAAGGCCACGCAATGGGCTCCGTGCCTTTGAAGATACTCGATCCCGGCCAAGGCGTCGAATTCGCACTCCCCCAGCTCGCCCGGGTGGCGGAACCTGATTCGCAACGCGCCTATACCTCTGTCGGCCAGCTCGAGCGACAACCTTGAATAGAGGCCGCGGGCCGGTGAGCCCCATTTGCCGGCGATACCCCCCAGGAAAATGACTGCCTTGTGGGTCGGAGCGGGATAATAACGGCAGCGCACGTCGCCGCGGGCGGTGACCAGCCTCAGAAGCTCGCAGTCTTCTCGGGACCTTCCCTCACGGATGACACGCAAAAGCGGATTATCGGCCGGTTGGCCTTGGCGGGACATGAACATCTCCTTATGTTCATTGTACCCTCAGGATTTTGTCGTTCTTTTTCCGTAAATGTCCCGGTATTATGACGACGATGACGGCACTAAGCGCGCATCAACAGCTCTACGACTCTGTCGATGTCCACGACCAGGGATATATCGCGCGCCTCGGGAAGACGCACGATCTCGAGCTCGAGCCCCTCGGGCTCGAGCCGGATCCAGGAGGGCGGATGGGAACTCATTTTCGCGAGCTGGCGCCGGTGCAGGCCTTGCCCGGCGACGACCTCGAGGACATCCGCTCTTTGAGCCAGGTAGTAAGGATCCGCGGCTTTCTGGCCATCGAGTTGAAAATGCCCCCGCGCTATGGCGGCGCGCGCCTGGGCGCGGCTGGCGGCCAGCCCGGCTCGATAGATCGCGTTATCGAGCCGGCGCTCGCAAAGAATGAGCAGGGTCAATCCGGTATTCCCGGGGCGACGACGGGCCTCGTCGAAAAACAGGCCGAGCTGCTCTTGGCTGAGTCCGTAATGTCCCCGGACCTTCCTCATCTGCACCCGGGCGAAGGCGAGGCCCGACGGCCTCCAGCCCCGTCTGCGCCGCGCCAAGGGTCCGCGGCCCCGGCGCCTTCCTAAGGACGTCGCTTGACGCCTCATGCCAGACCTAATGATAATACGGAAACTACCCGGCAGGATTGCGGATCTGTTAATTTATAGCGGGAGCAAGCGACCCAGGCCGAGTCTCTCGGCTCTGCGCTTGATGAGCACGGCCGTGGCCATGTCCTCGAGGGCCAAGCCTAGGTTAACGCAAAAGACGCGCTCCCGGCTCGAGCCCCGTCCGGGCTTGGCTCCGCAGGCTATCTGGCCCAGATCCGCGTAGGCCGCGGGCATCCGGCGGAAATAGCCCTCGGCTCGATAATAGGCCAATTGCGACAGATCATCGGTAGCCAGCTTATCCGCTTCCTCAAAGGCCTCGGCCGTCCAATAGGAATCGAAATCCAGGGGACAGGCGAAGGCGCCCTCCGCGAGCCAGCCCGCCTCGATCACCGGCTTGGGACGCTTGAGAATGGGTCCGCTGGTCACGACCATGTCGAGCCCGCGCACCGCCTCTTCGGGATTGTTTACAGGCTCGATGTCCAGCTCCAGTTTCTTGCCCATCTCCCTGGCGAATTTCGAGGCTATCTCGGGATAGAGATCATAAGCCTTGACCGTCTTGAGCTTGAAAAGGCAGGCGAGGGCCTCCAAATTGCTTCGTCCTTGCACTCCGCAGGCCAATAGGCCCAGCGAGGAGCTGTCGGGACGGGCCAGGTATTTGGCGGCCACCGCCGTGGCGGCGCCCGTTCTCTGCGCGGTGATCCAGGTGCAGTCCATCACGGCGCTCGGGATCCCGGTGCTCGGATCGTTGAGTATGAGCAGGCCGCTGATATAAGGCAAGCCCCGGCGTTGATTCTGCGGATAACCCGATACCCATTTGATTCCCGCGGCCTTGGCTTTCGGTATAAAGGCGGGCATGGCATGAATGAAGGCGTCGGGCAAGGGGTGGATACCGGGCTTGGGCGGCATCTCGGTTTGGCCCAAACCCTTGAGCCGGAACATGGAGTCCACGGCGCCGATGATGCTGCTCATGGACAAGCCGGCTCGCTCCACGTCCTTTCGGGACAGGTATCTGACAAGACCGTGATCTTTGGGCGCCCTCTTCATCGGCTCAATAATAATACTCGATCAGATTGGACAGGAACTCCGCGAAGACCCCCGCCTTCCTTCTTTTGTAGGGCCGGGAACGGGCCTGCATGTCGGCCAGGACCGCCTGTTTCCAGTCCTCGGCCAAAGGACCGCAGTGGAAGACCAATCCGTTTTCGGCGTCGTGCTTGAAGGAGCGCATGTTCAGGTTGGCGCCGCCCACATAGAGCACCTGATCGTCGAAAAGACAGCTCTTGGCGTGCAGCACCGTGGGGTCCTCCCATTCGCGCACGTCGACTCCGGCGTCCAGAGCCAGGTTCAAGCGGTGACGCACCGGAGACTGGAGGAATTTAGGCACATTGTCGCGGCGAAATCGGCTGTTGGTGAAGAGAGTGAACTTGACTCCCCGAGACATGGCCCGGCGCACGGCCTCCCACACCCGCGCCGAGGGGCTGTAATAGGGCGCGATGCAAACCACTTGCTCTCGCGAGTGATCGAGGAGCCCGACGAACAAGTCTTCCCAAGTCCTATCGCCTTCGAACGGCGCGGAGAGGAAAATCCTGGCGCGGCAAACCTGGGCCTCCCCAACGGCAACGGCTCGGGGTTGCTCCGGCTCGGCCTCCGAAGCCTCTTCCGCGTGATCTTCAGCATGAGACCCTTGGGTGGCGTACCGAAAAAGCGATTCAAAAATTCTCTTGCCGTCCTGAACCAACCCTGGGTGTTCCACCCAAACGTCCAGGTCCCGATAGGAAAGCCCGGAGTCCAGGCCGCGATTGACGTTCCGTTTCTCGCCGAGTATGGTCTCGCTGGTATCGCGGAAGAACGAGTCCTTGATGTTGCTACCTCCCACGATCATGGTCTCCATGGTCCTGCCGCCGCAGGTCTTTTTGACCCTCAGCATCTTCGCATGCACGTTTTTGTTGAGTTGATCCCGCAGATTGCCCGCTCCATGGGCCTTGAACCAAGCTATGTTCACCCCCGCCCTTTCCAGGTCTTTTAACCGTCTGCGGTCCTCGCCCTTGATAAAGAGATTGTCCGGCAGGATCATCCTGACCTTGACGCCGGCCAGGGCATGAAGCATGAGCGCCGCCGAAAGCTGCTCCTGGACATAGCCGGTGTGCCATTCCATGTAGGTGGCGTCGATCTCTTCGAAGACGCAGAAGCGGTCGATCAGCCCGGAATCCGGGCTGTAACCGAGATCCTCGAAGCGCCGAGACAAGGACTGGTCCTGTGACCAAAGGAGGCGCGCTCCGTCGGAAGGCATCGCCCGCACGGGTCCGAGATAACCGAAACGCGCGGCCCGAAAGAACAGCTCCAGGCTCGGATAACGGACCGAAGCGGGGTCCGCCGCCGCGCCGTTCCAGCGCTCTCGGTAAAACTGATCGGCCTCCTGTTCATCCCAATCCAGATGGCGCGGGGTCGGGATTCCGGGATAACTTCCGGCCCAGCCTGCCGCGCAAAGCCAAAGAAACAGCCATAAGGCGGACGCCATGGCGGTATTCTACTCACGGCGGCCCGCCCCGGCATGGAGCTTAAGGCCAATCAAAAGCAGGTCTTTGGTCCCAGGGGATCTAGACGGGAGCGATTTCCTTGCGCCTCAAACGCAACGGTCCCAGGCGCGAAAGCTCCCCGAGGGCCATCGCGGCCAGTATCAATCCGCCGCCCAAGGCTCGAGCGGGCTGGAAAGGCTCCCGACCCAATGTCCAGGCGAAAAGCGCGGCGAAGAGCGGCTCGAGCGAGAATATCAGGGATACGGTCAAGGGCGTCGTCACCTTCTGCGCCAACATCTGGATATGGAAGCCCGATACCGTGGGGATGAGCGCCAGGAACAGTATGACCCCCCCGGCTTGGGCGCTGCGCACCCCCAGCGGCAGCCCCGCGATCGCGGCCAGGATCAGCGCGAATAGCCCCGTCATCCAGAATTGATGGAAAGCCAGCAGAATAGGATCGGCGTCGTCCCGGACGTATTTATCGGTGGCGAGCAGATGGGCGGCATAGGTCAGCGCGGAGACAAGCGTCAAGAGGTCGCCCCGATTGAGCGAACCGGTCCCGCCCGTAAGCTGCCAGAGACCGATCAAGGCCAGGGCCGTGGCCCCCCATTGGCTGGCGCTTGGCATTCGCCCCTTGAGGGCCAACAACAGCGGGACAAAGAGAACGAAAAGACCGGTGATAAATCCCGAGTTAGAGGCGCTGGTATGGCGCAGCCCCACGGTCTGGCTTAAATAGAGCGCCGTCAAGAGCAAAGAGAGCCACACGGACTCTTTCCAATGGCGCGAAAAACTCTTCCTCATCATCACCCATGGAAACAGCAGGACGGCGGAGACTAGAAATCGGTAGCCGACCAGGGCGAAGGGCTCGACTCCGGCCAAGGAATCCTTAATTAGATAAAAGGTCGAGCCCCAAACCAGGGCGCAATAGGCCAATCCCAGACGCGCGATCCAATTTTTCACCGTTTCAAATATATCATACGCTCAACGCCCTTTCTTTTGTGTTAGAATCCGCCCGATGGATAGATTCCGATATTGCGCCGCGGCTCTGTTGATGACGCTGCTATGCTTGGCCGCCCTCCGCGTGCTGGCCTCTGGGATCGGGACGATTTCCGCCTCATTCGACGGCGCCCGCAGCGGCGAGGTCCTGTCTGAGCCTCCCGCTCCTCCGTCGCCTCAGGCCCAGGAAATCGCGGGCCAGGCGCTGGCCGAGCTCAGGGCCGCTTCCCTGCGCTGGTCCAACGCGGCGCAGATGAGCCGCATCGGGACCGCCGCCGGCCGTTTCAGGTTCACCCTATTGGGCGATTCGGAGCCGGGACGATTCCCCTGGCAGAAGATGCTGCCCCCGGACTCCAAGGCCTACATCAAGTTGATGCGCAACATGCACGCGCTGGAGCCGAATCTCATCTTTCGCCTCGGCGACTTTGTCAGCCACGGCACGGAGTCCAATTACGCCAAGGAGCTTCGCTTCCTGGACCGCGAAGTCCGCATCCCGCTCTTTACGGTGATCGGCAATCATGACCGCTCACGCCCTAACGGTCCCGCGGAGAAGACGCTTTATCACGCCCTCTTCGGCCCCGGAGATTTCTATTTCGACTATGGCGGCTGGCGCCTGATCGCCGTCGACAGCGCCGACCGCGAGCTGCGCTCGGATCAGTTGTCCTGGTTGAGCTTGCTCCTTCAACACCCGGGACCCAAGATGATCTTCACCCATGTGCCTCCTCAATACCTGAAGGGGAAGATGGATGGCTGCCCGGCCGGGATCCACTCCGAGGCGGTCGACCCCCAGGCGGGCTACTGGAAGGACTTTCGCACGGGATTCTTCGAGAAGGGAAGCCGCGAATTCGAAGCCCTGGTCTCGAACCCCTCCCATGGAGTCAGGCGGGTCTATGCGGGTCATATACACGCCCTGGGCCTGGCCGAGCATAGGGGCGTGCGCTACGTGATCACCGGCGCGGGCGGCTCCCCTCTTTACCCCATGCCGGGCGGCTATCCCCAGTGCCGGGTCACGCATTTCATCGAGGTCAGCGTGAGCGGCGAGCGGGTCAGCGAGACCGTGCAGACCCTCGAGGGCCTGCGCCGGCCGCTTTAGCCTGCGCCCCTGCCGCGCTCTGGGCGCAGTAAATCAGGTTGACGAACATCATGGCGCGGGTCACCTGGCCGATGCGATTGTCGGGGGAAGTGAACAGCCCCGCGCGAGCCGAGACCGCGTCTACGTCGAAGTTTCCTTGATAGGACACGTCGATGACCGCGGCTCCGGGCTTGATCCAGGAAGGAGCCAGGCGGAAGCCCGCGCCGGGCACGGCCGTGACCACGATATCCGCTATCCTCACGGCCGCTTCAAGATCCCGAGGACGGGTCTTGCGATAGCAGGTCACCACCGTCGCCCCCAGGTTCTCGAGCATCAGGCTCAGCGGCTTGCCCACCCGCATCGAGTTGTTCACGACCGCGACGAATGAGCCGTCGATCGGCACGGAATAATGCTGCAGCGTCTTCACCACGGCCTTGGCGGTGGCCGGCACCACGCATTTGATGCCGCGCGCCTCGTCGAGGAAACGCTTGAATTTGATGAGATAGCCCAGATTGACCGAATGCAGGCCCTCCACATCCTTGCGCGGCGAGACAAGGTCCATGATATCCTCATCGGCCAGGGAACCACCGATGGGGTAAAGCACCATGACCCCGGTCACCTTCGCATCCTCATTGAGCCGGCCGATGGCCTGGAGCAGCTCGCTCTGGTCGGCGGCTTGGACGCTCAACGATTTGAGCCCCAGCTTGGCCGCGTCCCTCAGAATGAGATCCCGGTATTGGCGAGAGCCCGCGTCGGCGCTTGGGCCGCAGAGCACTGTGGCCAGGCAGGGATTGGAGGCCAGACCCGTCCGGGCCTCTTTGACCCAGTCCAAGAACCCGTCGGCGACTTTGCGGCAATCGAGCACAGGCATAAAATGTCGGCTTGAGAGCCGAAAATATATCATATCACCCATGCGCCGCTCCCGATTGGATCTTCTCCTGGTCGAGAGGGGTCTGTTCCAGACCCGCGCCAAGGCCCAGGCGGCGGTGATGGCCGGTCAGGTGCTGGTGGACGGACGCATCGCCCAAAAGCCGGGCAGTCCCGTCTCAAGCGACAGCGCGCTCGAGCTCGTCAAGCCCTCGCCCTATGTCTCCCGCGGAGGCCTCAAGCTCGAGGCCGCGCTCGACCATTACCAGATCGATCCCAAGGACCGGGTGTGCCTGGACCTGGGTTCCTCCACCGGGGGATTTACCGACTGCCTGCTCCAGCGCGGCGCCCGCCGAGTCTATGCCGTGGACGTGGGCCGGCGCCAGCTCGATGACAGGTTGCGCCAAAATCCCAGAGTGCTGAGCTTCGAGGAGACGCATGCGCGGCGCCTGCCTGAGCTAGGCCTCGATCCCCCGCCGGATCTGGCCGTGATCGACGTCTCCTTCATCTCTCTGACCCAGGTCTTGGCCCCGGTCGTCCAGACGCTCAAGCGGCCTTTCGATATCGTCGCCTTGATCAAGCCTCAATTCGAGGTGGGGCCGAAACTCGCGCCCAAGGGCGTGGTGCGCAGCGCGGAAAATCGCCAGATCGCCGTCGAAAAGGTCCGGCTCGCCCTTGCCGGGCTGGGCCTTCAGGAGCAAGGGCTCTTCGAATCCCCGGTCAAAGGACCCAAAGGCAACGTCGAGTTTTTTATCTGGCTTCGGCCTGGGGATCGACCCTCGGCGGCGGAGGCGGAGACCCGTCCCAATTGACATACACGTCCTCGGGTAGCACCTGCTCGTTGACTCCGACGGAGGTCAGTAGATAGAGCACGACGGCGTCGACCGGGTCGACGGCCCTTTGAGAAACCATCGGCATCCGGTCGCGCAACGTCCTCTTGGGGGTCACGAACTCCAAGGCCATGCCGTCGATCCAAGGGAAACGATGGGCGAGCATCGAGCGGACCTGATCGCGGACCGCCTGCATGTAGGAAGAGGTGTCGTCGGCGGCGACGGATATGGAGATGACGTTGGGAACGGGCCTGCGATCGGGAGGAGTCTCGGTGTAGACGCGAAGGCCTTGGAATTGATCGGGCGAAATATCCCTGATCAGCCCGGTCATCTCGGCGCCCCCGCCTTGAGAGCGCTCCCCCGTCGCGCAAGCCTCCGACGCGCGGTACGGAAATGATGCCCTTACGCTATGAACATGAAAACATCAATGGCTTTGACATTGCTCTTAGCCGCGGGCCACGCCGCGGCCATGGACATGTCCGCCTATTTCCGCATAGTCGACCAGGCAGCGGAGCGCGCGGGCAAGACCAAAATTATCGGCAACTCGGTGGTCACGGCGAAGAACCTCCCTGGCGCATTGCGGCTGATGTATTGGGAAGCTAAAGACGCCATCCCTCAGGCGGAAGGCCGCGTTCAGGCGGCCCCAGGCCGAAGAAACGCGCACGCGCGATCGATCTCGCTGATGAAAAGGCATATCCCGTTGAGTTAAGCGATTTCATGGCATCCTTAAGAGGAACCGATCATCGTATCGTAGGGAGTCGGGGCGTGGCCCTGGAAGGTGCCGAGAAGCCATCTCTTGAGCAACGAAGCAACGCGGTGGAGATGAGCTGCGCCTCTGCCGCAGCGATCGCGAGCCCCTAGGGCTGTCGATTCACAAGAGTCACGGGCGCCACGCCCATTTTTAGCAGCAGTCCTTCCCGCCTTCAAGCCCGGCCGTTGGCCGGGCTTTTCTTTTCTGCTATATTTCACAAGCGCCCGGCACGCGAATGTCAAACGATTTCCAAGACGATCCCAAGACCTGGCCCAAAGGCCCCTTGGTGATGCTGGACCCGGCTCACGCGGATGAGCGGGGCGCCATACAACCTTTGCTTGAGCGCATGATGCGAAGCGCCTGCCTGATCGATTCGAAAAAGGGGGCTCTCCGCGCCAATCACTACCATAAGACCGATTGGCATTATTGCTATCTGCTCTCGGGAAGCATGGAATATTATCACCGGCCCACCGGCATCGAGAGGCCGCCCAAAAAGCTTGTCGTCCGGGCGGGACAGATGATATTCACCCCTCCCATGGTCGATCATGCGATGAAGTTTTTGGAACCGACGGTATTCCTGACCCTTTCGCGCAATCCCCGGGACCAACGTTCCTACGAGGCGGACGTCATACGAGTCCCGCTCATCAAGTGACGGCCACGCAACCCAAGACCGGCGCCGGCCCCAACGCCGTGCGGCGCAGAGCCGATTGCCGGCTCTGCGGCTCCAAGGAGCTGGAGCTGGTTTTCGCCCTCACGCCGACGCCTCCGGCCAACGCCTTCGTGCCCGCCGAAAAGCGCGATACCCCCCAGCAGCGCTTTCCTTTGGACCTGTTTTTCTGCCGCGAGTGCACGCATCTGCAGCTCCTCGACGTGGTCGACCCGGCGCTGCTCTTCGAGGACTACGTCTATGTCTCCGGGACTTCCCCGGTGTTCGTCAACCATTTCAAGGGCTACGCCGAGGACATGATCCACCGCTTCGGGCTCAAGGCTCCCGACCTGGTGATCGACATCGGCTCCAATGACGGGACGCTGCTGCGGTTTTTCAAGGACAAGGGCCTCCAGGTGCTGGGGATCGATCCGGCCAAGAAGATCGCCGAGCAGGCGACGAAAGCGGGCGTCAAGACCATGGCCGAGTTCTTCACTCCCGAGCTGGCCGAGCGCCTGCGCCGCAAGGAAGGGCCCGCCCAGCTCATCTGCGCCAACAATGTCTTCGCCCACGCCGACGATCTCAAGGGGATGGTGGCCGGGATACGGCATCTGCTGGCGCCTGACGGCGTGTTCGTCTTCGAGGTGTCCTATCTGGCCGACGTGATCAACAAGACCCTCTTCGACACCATATACCACGAGCACCTGGCCTATCACGCGGTCAAGCCGCTGCAGCGTTTTTTCCGGGATAACGGCATGGAGCTCATCGAGGCGCTGCGGGTCGATTCTCATGGAGGCTCCCTGCGCGGCATGGCGCAAAGGACGGGCGCCAAGCGCGACGTCGGCGCCTCGGTGGCTGAGCTCCTGGCTCTTGAGGAGAAACTGGGATTGCACAAGGCCGAGACCTATCGCAGGTTCGACCGGCAGATCGACGAACGACGCCGGGAGTTGGTGGCCGTGCTCAAGAGCCTCAAGGCCGAGGGCAAGAGGATCGCGGGCTTCGGCGCTCCGGCCAAGGCCACCACTCTCATGCATCATTTCGGTCTGGGTCCGGAGTATCTCGATTTCGTGGTCGACGATAGCCCGCTCAAGCAAGGGCTCTTCACTCCCGGCCATCATATTCCCGTCCTTTCCTCCAAGGCGCTCGAGGAAAGAAGGCCGGACGCCTTGCTGATACTGGCCTGGAACTTCGCCCCCTCGATCATCGAGAAGAACAAGGCCTTCGCCCAGCGGGGCGGCAGATTCATCATTCCCTTGCCCAAGGTGGAATATCGGTGATGGAGCTGCTGCGTTCGGATATCACGGAGATCGTCGAGGGCCTGGGCCGCGACGCCCAAGCCTTCGCGGGGAAAACCGTGCTCATGTGCGGCGCCCGCGGCTTCCTCGGGCGATATTTCCTCGAGACCTTCAAGCAGCTCAACGAGCATGTCCTGCGCAAGCCGGTCAAGATACTCGCCGTCGACAATCTGATCACGGCCGGCCCGGGGGGAGCCTCGCTGGCCCCGATCCCGCACGTCAAGTTCATCAAGCACGACGTGATCAAGCCTTTGGAGCTGCGCCAACGCATCGCCTTCGTCATTCACGCCGCCGGCATCGCCAGTCCCTATTATTACCGGGCCCATCCTCTCGAGACGCTGGAAGTCGCCACGGCGGGGACCAAAAACCTGCTGGAAGTCGCCCGCAAGAATCAAGCCCGCTTTCTTTTCTTCAGCTCGAGCGAGATATACGGGGATCCCGACCCGAAATACGTGCCGACCCCCGAGAGCTATAGGGGCAATGTCAGCTGCCATGGACCCCGGGCTTGCTACGACGAGAGCAAAAGGCTCGGAGAGACCCTGTGCTACGTTTACCATCAAAAATTCGGCACGTCCACCAATATGGTGAGGCCCTTCAATGTCTATGGGCCCGGGATGCAGGAGACCGATTATCGCGTGCTCCCGAATTTCGCCAGCCGGATCAAGGGCGACAGGCCGCTGAAGGTCTACGGTTCCGGCTCGCAGACCCGCACTTTCTGCTATGTCAACGACGCCTTGGTGGGTTTTCTCAAGGTGCTGCTCCTGGGCGCCCCGGGGGAGGCTTACAATATCGGCAATCCCAAGCCTGAGATCTCCATGGTGGAGTTGGTCAAGATGACGGAGAAGGTTCTCGGGCGCCCGGTCAAGCACAACGTCGTGGAATATCCCGACAGCTATCCGGCCGATGAGCCCAATCGCCGCTGCCCCGATATCACCAAAGCCCGGCTTCAATTGGGTTACCAGCCCCGAGTCTCTTTGCCCGAAGGCCTGAAGCGCTTCTTCCGCTGGGCCGATTCCGTCTATAAGGGCGATCTCTCCCCCTAACCCTCCGGGCGATGACGGCACGATTGGGTCTCATCGGCGCCGGCCTCTGGGGCCGCAATTATATACGCACCCTAGCCACATTCCCAACCGCGTCATTGACCCGGCTGGCCAGCCGCAATCCCGAGGCCGGCTCCTGGGTGGGTCCAGCCTGCGAGATCAGCTCCGATTGGAGGGATTTGATCGCGGCCAAGGACTTGGACGGGGTCATCATCGCTACCCCGCCTTCCTGCCACGCCGAGATGCTCGGCGCGGCCCTGCGTCGCGGCCTTCCCGCCCTCGTGGAAAAACCGCTGACCCTCGATCGGGACCAAGCCCTGGCTCTCAAGCGCCAGGCCGAGGAGAACCCGGCATTCGTGCTGGTCGACCATATCTATCTGTTCCATCCCGGTTACGAAACGCTCAGGGCGCGGCTCAAGGGCCGAGGTCCCTTCTCGATCGAATCCGAGGGAGGCAATCTAGGGCCTTATCGCCCGGACGCCGGGCCCTTATGGGATTACGGCCCGCACGACGTCGCGCTTTGCCTCGACCTCGTGGGGCTGCCCCCCGCCAAGGTCTCGGCCAGGCGCGCGCCCAAGTTGCCCGATATCCAAGGCGAGAACATAGAGATAAGCCTCGACTTCTCCGATGGGAGCCACGCCCGCCTGACCGTCGGCAACGCTTGGCCCGCCAAACGGCGGCGCTTCACGGCCAAGGGCGACGGGCAGGAATACGTCTTCGATGACTTGGACGAGACCAAGCTGCGGTTTCACGACGGCGAGCAAGGCAGCCAAGCCGTCGCCGTCTCTCCCGATCTTCCCTTGAACCGCTGCCTCAACCGCTTCATCGAGGGCCTGCGATCGGGCTCGCGCGATCTCTCGAGCCTTTCTCTGGGTGTAGAGGTCGTGGATTGCCTCCATCGCTGCGAGTCGTCACTCAAACAGCGATAAATCGATATTGACCGCGACGACGGTCTAGCGTAGAATGACTAGGTGACCGAGAATAGCGCCGGAAAGCGGCCATGAGGATTTGGCTCGTTCCCGATCCCGAGTCCCCGAACGGAGACGACGCATTTTGCCGGGAGATCGCTCGCGGAGCCGTCGCTCGAGGCCATGTGGCGGTCATCTCGCCCACCATCTCAGGGGCCCTCCCGGGAGATCTGGTTCTGGTCAACCGATTCCAATCGGAGCCGCTTCGCCTGGCGCGCGCGGCCGGCTGCAAGACCGCCATACGCTTCATAGATTCCTATCCCGGCGCGGACGCCGAGGCCTTGAACGAGGTCCGGGGCCTGACCCTGGCGGCCGATCGGGTCCTGGTTCCCAACCTCCACCTGGCCACGCTGGTCAAGAGCTGGGGCGCGAATGGACAGGTCCGACAGGTCCCATACGCCTACGACAAGATACCGGCTCAGGCCATCGCCATGGTCACGGTGCGAGCCAGTCGCTCCTCTTTCCCCGTGGTCTGCTGCAGCTCTTTCGATCGCGCCGCCTTGCCCGGCCTCGAAACGCTGGTTTTGGCGGTATCTCGGCTGAGGCTCGGCTGCCATCTGTTCCTGATCGGGGAAGGCCCCGGCGAGCTTGCGCTCAAGGAGCGGGTCCGGCAGCTCGCCATCACCGACAAGGTCAGCTTCCTGGGCAAACTCCCCCATCAAAAGACCCTCGAATATATACGGGCCTCCAAGGCCTATATCGATCCCTGCGGACTGGAAGGCTTCCCCACCATGGGCCTCTATGCCTTGGCCGAGGGGTGTCCGGTGATCGCCGCTAAAGCCGGCGCGCTCACGGAATTGATCCAGGACAGGGTCAATGGGATGATGTTCAACCACGGCAGCCCCGCATCGCTCTGCGAGGCCATCGTCACGCTTTGGTCGGTGCGCGGGCTGTCCCTGCGGCTTATTGAGGAAGGCATACGAACCATCAGCAATCACTCATGGGAACACACGGTCCAGGCCGTTTTCGAGGCCCTGGAGGATCTGTGATGATCTGCGCCCTCATGCTCGACGCCGATGACGCGGTCGAGTTCGCCGGCAACAAGGGCGTGGCCCTGGGCCGTCCCTTGGCGGCCTATCCCTTGATCGCCGCCAAATCCTCCCGGCTCATCGCCCGCATCTACGTGGTCACCGACTCGCCTCCCGTCAAAGCGGCGGCCCTCCAGTACGGAGCCATCATCATAGACCCTCCGGCCGGCCGCGACTCCCACCATGATTCCTTCGAGCTCTTGCTCCACGGGTACCGCTTCGTGCGCGAGGAACTCAAGGAGGAACAACAGGCCCTCGAGCTGCTCGGCGTCCTTTCCGCCCAGGCTCCCGCGATCGATCCCGAGCTGATCGATCAGGGTCTGGAGGCGCTCCAATCGCGGCCCGAGCTCGATTCCGCCATCACCGTCTCGAACTATAATCGATTCCATCCCCTGCTGGCGGCCCGTCAGACCCCCGAAGGACTGATCGAGCCCTATCTGCCCGGCCGCAACAACGGAATCCAGCCTCCAGCCACTCTCGGACACGCCGGCCAGACTCCCGAGGAGGTGTGGTATTTCGACGGAGGCCTGCAGTTGCTCAGGCCCCGCCTGCTCGAGAGCGATTCCCCCTGGGGCCGCAAGGTGCTGCCGCTCAAGCAGTGGGGCGCGTCCCCCATCGACTACGCTTGGCAGATCCCAAGCCTGGAGTTCTGGCTCAAGAAACACGGCTCATCAGACGTCAGCGCCTCCCTGGAGCCCAAACCGCAGCCTCAACTGGCTCCCAAGACCGGCCGCCCGTAACCCGCGCGCCTATAACTATTAGGGATAGGTCCTTTGCTTCCCGAACGGTACCGATAGGCCCTCGCTTTAATCCCCGTCCGGTGCCATTATGTTGCGATGAATTTCAAGACCATGCCGGCGTCAAAATCTCTTTACCAAGATTTATTCGATCCGTTACCGATTCTGTTACCGATTTTTGATTATTTAGTTTTACCCTTGTCCTTGTTAGGGGCTTCGCGGGAGGTTGACGCCGATATGGCTGGGGCCGAACACATCAAAACGTCTCGTAAAACGATCGCCTTGGCGATCCTGACCCTCTATTGCGCCGTTTCAGGCCATGCCAAGACGTTGAACCCCCAAGAGGAGCGCCGTGCTTGGAAAACCCTGCTCTCTCGCACCGCAGAGAGTCCGCTCCCCGAGACCTTGAACGCGCTGCGCCAATACCTGCAGACCTACCCCGACGGCGATCAGGCCCGGCATGCCCGTTTCGGCATCGCCGAGACCTTATTCAACGACGGCCAATATGAGCAGGCCCTGGTCTACTATCAGGCTCTTATAGAGAACAAGGACGGCGTTTACTTCGGCGACAGCCTTTTGCGCGCGGGCGAGATCTTTTATAACACCAAACGGCTCAGCGAGGCTAAGAAAACCTGGCAGAGGGCCCTGGAAAAGACCCCCGGCCATTCCTTAGTAGCCGCGGAAGCGCTTTATGGCCTGGCCCTTTGCGAGCTCTCCAACAAGAATTATCTTGGCGCCGATAAGATCATCGACCGTCTTCTCGACGACTTCCCCTCCTACGCCCATTTGCCCAAGGTGAGGGAGCTCATAGGCCTCTTGCGCTTCCAGGAAAAGAACTACACCGAGGCCCTGGAGGCCCTGGAGGGCATCGCCACTCCCCACGCCCTCCTGTTCAGGGGTTTGAGCGCCTTCAATCAAAAGCACTATCTGGAGGCGGCCAATCTCTTCCACGATCTTGAGGCCTCGACCGGGGCCTACGGCGAGATCGGCTCCTATTTCAAGGCCGAGTGCTTCCGCATGGCGCAAAACCCCGTGCTGGCGGAGCAGGCTTATGACGAGTTCACCCGCCGCTATCCGGAAAGCCGGCTCAAGGCCTACGCCCTCGCGGAGAAATCCGCGTTCTTGACGCAGCTGGGCAAGCTCGACGAGGCTCTCGCCCATCTCGAAATGGTCGCCGGCCTCAGACCCTCGGCCGATCTCCTGGCCTATACCCTTTATCTCAAGGCGAATGTGTTCGCGCGAAAGGGCGATAGCTCCAAGACCCTGGCCCTTTTCGATCAAGCTCTCTCCGTGCTGCCGGCCAAATCCATGGACCTGTCGGCCCATATCAGGGTGGCCAAGGCCCACTACCTGATTCAGGGAGAGCGCTGGGCCGAGGCGACAGCCACCGTGCAAGAGCTGGTGGCCGACACCGCCTATCATCCGTTGGGACTGGTGGCCCATCTTTTGTCCGGCATACACGCCTCGCTGCGCGGCCAATGGGAAAAGGCCCTGACCGCGTATGAAACCGCCTTCATGAAATACCCCTATGGGCCGCTTTCCGACGTGGCCATGGGCATGATGCTTTCCGCGTATTACCGAGCCGGCCGTTTCCAGGAGCTGGTCACGCATTCCAATCGCATCGTCCAGACCGTCGGAAAGAATTTCTCCAGCTCGAACCTTTTTTGGCGCTCCTATAGCCATCTCTTGATCGCCGAGTCCTATTACAAGCTCAGGCTTTATAGCGAAGCCTCGCAGGCTTATCAGGAGACGCTCAAGGATCCGGCCCTGGCGCCCCTGGCCCGCCTCTACCTGGCTTGGTCGCGCTATCACGAGGGCCGATACTCCGATTCCATACGATTGACCAAGCAGATACTCGCCTCGCGCGGCTACTCCGTCCGGGAAAGAGCCAGCGCCCATTTCCTCATGGCCGGCAGCTATTTCAACCAGAAGAAATACGAGCCCGCGATACAGACCTTCCGCAGTTTCCGCCAATCCTTCCCCAACGATCCGAGAGTGGCCGAGAGCTGGCTCCAGGAAGGCTGGGCGCAGCAGATGTCGGGCTATCCCGGCGACGCGCTCGAGGCCTGGCACAAACTGGCCAAGCTCTTCCCGCAGAGCCCGTTGGCCCAGGAGGCGGTGCTGCAGGAGGGCAAGCTCTATTTCCAGGCCGGACAATACGCCAAGGCCGCCAAGACCTACGCGAATTTCCTCTCGCTTTGGCCCGATTCGCCCATGGCCAGCGACGCGCGGTGGTCCATGGCGCAATCCCATTACAACAGCGGCTTGTTCGCCCAGGCCATCAAGGCTTATCGGGAGTTCGCCGACCGCTATGAGACCGATGCCCGCGCCGAGGACGCGCGAAACCAGATCATGCTCTCCGCCTATCGCTTCGCGGCGCAATCGCGCGACCCCAAGCAGTTGAGCCGATTCGTGGAGCTCTACCCGCGCAGCCAGCAGGCTCCGGAGGCTCAAAACGCGGTGGCAAGGATATTCTTCGAGCGCAAGGATTGGCCCAAGGCGATCGAGGCCTTCCGCAAGCTGCTGCTCGATTATCCCGGCACCTCCCACTCCCCCTCGGCGCTGGTGGCCGTGGCCGAGGCGCAGGAGCATCTCAAGAAGCCGGAGGAGGCCATCAAGGAATACGAGAGCCTCCTGACCCTTTTCCCCGCCAATCCCCTGGCCATCGACGCGGCCATGCGCCTTGGAGCCATCCATTTCAACGGCAAGCGCTACGCCGACGCGGCCCGCAGCTTCCGCTTCGTGGTCGAACGCGAGGCGGCCGATGATCTCAAGGCCGACGCGCTCTACAACCTGGCCGTCTGCTACAAGAGGAACCGGGATTACGACGAGGCTCTCAAGATCTTCGAGCAATTCGCCAATTCCCGGGCCTCCGATCCCAGGAGGGTCGGCGCCTTGCTCGAGATGGCCTCCATACACTCCTCACGATCGCAGAACGAGAACGCCGTGGCGGTCTATCAGCGCATACTCGCCTTCCATAATCTGGAGCCCGCCAAGAGGATGTCGGTGCACAACCGCATCGGCGAGATCTACCGCAACCTCGGCGAGCGCGAGAAGGCCATCGAGGCCTATAGCCCGCTCCTGAACCTCAAGCCCGCCAATCTCGAGCCGCGCTTGCTGGGCCTCGCCCAACTGGCCGCCCTCTACGAGGAAGTGGAGTCCTGGGAGAAGGCGCTCGAGGCGTATCAGCAGATCGAGAGCAGCGGCGGACGCGCGGATTGGATCAAGGCCGCGTTGAAGCGGCGGCGCGAGATACAAGCTTTTCTGAAAACTCAAAAGGGCGCGCAAACGGCCGCGCTCTTCTCGAATTAAGGGGGTCCTCATGGAAGGAATGGGCGGATTGATGGGATTGCTGGTGCTGCGCAACGCGCATTCGGTGGCGATCCTGGGAATATTGGCGTGCTGCTCGCTGGTGTGCGTGATGTTCATCTTCGAGCGCTGGTTCTATTTCCGGAAGATCCAGGTGGATCCGGAGAAGGTGCTGCTTAAGATACGCGACAGCGTGATCGCCGGCGACAAGGAAGAGGCCCTGCGCCTGCTGGGAGATACCAAGGACAATCCCTTGCTGACCCTCATACAGACCGGCATACGAGGCAGCGACCTGCCCAAGGAGCAGGTCGCCGAGCTGCTGCGCGCCTCTCAGATCCGGCAGCGGGCGGCCCTGGAGCGCAACCTGGGCGTGCTGGGCACCTTGGGCAATGTGGCGCCCTTTATCGGGCTTCTCGGCACCGTGCTGGGCATCATCCAAGCCTTCCATGACCTGGCCGGCCCCGCCGCCGAGTCCCAGGGAGCCAACGTCGTGGCGGTAGGCATCGCCGAGGCCTTGGTCGCCACCGCGGCCGGTCTCTTCGTGGCGATCCCCGCCGTGGTCTTTTATAACGCCTTCCTTAAGAAGGCTCGCGCGCTCCTGCTGGAGATGGAAGTGATCACCGCGGAGCTGGCGGTGCTGCTGTCCCTCAGGCAAGGCTCGGCGCGGGCCGGAGCGGGGCATGGCCGTTAGCCACCAAGCCGCGGACGAGCCGATCACGGCGATCAACGTCACGCCGCTGGTCGACGTCTCGCTGGTGCTCGTGATCATATTCATGATCGCGATGCCCTATCTGCTGGAGAAGGCGATGAAGGTCAGCTCCAGCTCGGACAAGGTTTCCCAGGCCAGCGATCTCAGCACGCCCATACTAGTCGAGCTCTCGGCCGGAGCAGTCAAGCTCGAGGGCCAGGCCGTTGATGGGACCGCGCTCTCTTCCAGGCTCAAAAGGCTCATGCAGGACCGCAAAGTCTCCACGGTGGCTCTTTCAGCCGGGCGAGACGTGCTTCACGGGCGGGTCGTCGAGGTGCTGGACCATATACACTCGGCCGGAGCGGGAGATGTCAACGTGATGCAACCCGAGGAAAGGGGCCATGGCGCTCGTTGAGACCGATCGCGACGAGATGATCACCGAGATCAATCTCACTCCCTTGGTGGACGTCTGCCTGGTGCTCGTGATCATCTTCATGATAGTGGCCCCGCTCTTTTCCCGCGTGCTCAAGCCCCTGATCCTGCCCGGGTCGACCCAGGCCAAGCTCACCGAGAAGAACTCGATCAAGGTGTCGGTTTTTCCCGACGGCAAGATCGCGGTGGGTCCCGATTTCGTGGCCCAGTCCGAGCTGGCCGCAGCGCTCAAGAAGCAGATAGAAGCCGGCGCGCCTCCCTGGGCCCTGGTCCGGGCCGGGGCCGACGTTCCCCACGGACGGGTCATGGACGTCATACGCACGGTCAAGGAAGCGGGGGTCAGCCGCCTGGCCTTCGCCGCCCAACCCAAGCCTCAGGGGACCCGGCCATGACGGTCTCGACCGCCATCAGGCCCGCCGCGGCGCATGGTCCCGACCAGTGGGAAGAGATACTAGCGTTGGTCGCTCCCTCTAGGCCCAAGACGCCTTGGACGCGGGTGCTCATCAGCTCAACAGGCGTGCATGTTCTCTTGATTCTGCTGCTGTTTTGCCTCTGGCAGGCCGCGCCCGAGCCCGAGCTCCCTATCAAGGTGCTGGAAATCACGGTCAGCGGCGGGCATAACCTGGCTCTGAAAGGCGCCGGGACTGATCTGGGCCTCGGGCCATCGAACGATAAAACCTTGGCCCCCTTGCCCTCGCAGCCCGGACCCGTGGTCGCGGGCAGCACGTCCCGCATGTCCGCCTCCCGGCAGAGCAAGGCCGGGGCGAGCTCCCAGCCCGGTCCGGCCCGGCTCTCCGCCTCAGGCCCCATCTTCGGCAGCGCCGCGGGCGGCGGGCCCTCGGGCTCGGGCGGCATCGGCCGCGAGAAGATCTACGTGCGCGCCCGCAGACCCGGGGTCCCCGGCTCTATTTCCGGAGCAGCCGGCAGCGGTGAAAACGGCTCGGAGGGACAAGATTTGGTGGGGGTCTCGGGAGCCCGCCTCGATCTCAAGGCCCGGCGCGGCGGCGGAACGGGCCAGGGAAGCGGCAGCATACTGGGCGGCGGGGCCGGCTCTATCGACGGCGGCTCGGAGCTGCGCGTGCGAGGAGAGGCCATAGTCGCCGACACCTCCTCCATCGACGAGCCTATCGAGAGCGCACCCCGCATGGCCTTGGCGCCGCCCTCGGACGAGGTATTCTCCATCCGAGGCCCGCTGCGCCAAAGACGGATCTTGCAGATGTCCCTGCCCCGTTATCCGCGCTGGGCCGAGGAATCCGGGGTCGAAGCCCAGGTGCTGGTCTGGCTGGCCGTGGGGGCCGACGGCCGGGTCAAGCCCAATCTCTATATCGAGCAGACCTCCAGCTTCCCGGAGATCGACCGCCTGGTGCTGGAAGCCGTGCAGAACATGCGTTTCGCGGCCCTCCCCCACGATCGGGGGCTCGAGGAGCAGACCGGGACAGCGGTTTTCAATTTCAAGCTCAAGAAAGTGGCTCGCAAGGGGGTATGATGAATTCCAGGATCTGGCTCTTGGGTCTTTTATTCTCCGGCTCGGGGCTCGAGGCCGCGCAAGACCAGGCCGCCTCCCTCAAGAACATCGTCATCGAGGGAGAATCCCGCATACGCATGCGGGGCGACAAGCCGGTCGATATCCCCAACCCCAGCCCTCGCGAGGCCATCGAGAAGGATCTGGCCCAACGCATGACCCTGATCAGCCCCGGCGAGAAGCTGTTGGCCAACGTGCCGGTGCTTCTGCCGGCGCGATTGGCCTCCGACGTCGTGCTCTCGCCTTGGCATCAAAAGCTCTGGACCCCTCCGGTGTTGAGCCTGGAGGTCAGGAACGCGGCCCTGGTCCCCATCAAGCGCTGGAGCCTGGTGATCACCGACGACCATGGCCAGGTGTTCCGCCGCATCCAGGAGAAGGGTTCGCTGCCTCCCCGCATCGAGTGGGACGGCCTGGGAGACTCCGGGGAGCCCATGCGGGTGGGCCATTCCTACGCCTGCACTCTTTCCGTGCTGGACAAATCCGACGTGCCGACCCATCTGGCCAATCGCGAGGTCCGGGTGGCGAGTTACGTGCATGCCCAGGACAATCGAGTCTCGGTCTTGCTCGAGACCCGGCAGATATTCGTTCCCGGACCGGCCTTGTCCGCCGAAGGCCAACAGCGGCTGCGCGAGACCCGCGACTGGCTGCGCCCCCATCACCATCGCACGATCCGGGTCGAGGTCTACGGCCACGACATGGATCTGGCCCAAAGACAGGCCGAACAGGTGCGCAAATACCTGGCCAACGGCCTGCACCTGCGCGAGAATGATATCAAGGCTCGCGGCCACGCGGCCAAGGACAGCTATCATCGCACGGAGATCTCGGCCCGATGAGAAAACCCCTGTTCGCCCTCATCTCGCCGTTGCTGTTGCCGCTCTCCGCGGCGGCCGCCTCCTTCGGGGGCAATCCCGCCAACGTGCTCATCCTTCTCGACACCTCCGGCAGCATGAGCGATTTGACCACCAACCCGACGCTGCTACCCTACGCCCCGGCTCAGAACTATTCGACCATGACCTCGATCTCCCCTGCCTATTCTTCCGCGACCGTCTATCAAGAAATCGTGGGCACCGGCTATCAAATCTTTACCGGCGCCGTCTCGGCCGAGATCCAGGATGGCTTGTCAGCGAATGGTTTTTGGTTTGGAACCATCGACACTTCCTACGCGCGGCTCTTCACTGGTAATTATCTCAACTATCAGAGCTGCAGCAGCTGCCGGGCCCGGCAGCGAAAGATGGACATCGCCAAGCGGGCCATCAGGAGCATGGTCTCGACCATGCCCAACACGCGCTTCGGCGTGATGCGATTCATCAATAACGGCTCCGCGACCAACCCGCCGGGCGGAGGCGGCATCGTCTCGGAAATCGGGTCTTCCACCACGAGCATCGCCATCGCCGTCAATGCGATCAGTCCCTCGGGCTGGACGCCGTTGGGCGAGCAATTGCGCGATGGCGGATCCTATTATCGCGGCCAGTTCGGGAGTTTCGCCAGCCCCATACAATCCGCCTGCCAGATGAACTCGATCATCGTGGTCTCCGACGGCATGTACAATGGCTTGCTGGACCCGCGGACGGAAGCCACTCTCCGGTTCACGCAAGATCATAGCTCCGTCTTCGCGGGCCCGCAGAACATCGTCGTGCACACCGTGGGGTTCTCTCTCAGCCAGACCGAGGCGACACAAGCTCTCCCGGTCCTCCAGCAAACGGCCGCCAACGGCGGCGGCAATTTCTTCGTGGCCGACGACGCCAATCAGCTCGACCAGGCGCTGGTGTCCTTGCCTCCCTTTATCGCCGTCAGCAGCCCGGCCAACCTGGCGACGGTCGCCGGCACACTAAACCTCGCGGCCTCGGTGCCCAACAGCTTCTGCATCGCGGGGGTGCAGTTCAAGGTGGACGGGGTCAACGTCGGCGCGGAGCAGTCGGCCTCGCCCTTCGGGGTCTCCTGGAACAGCCGCTCGGTGCCCAACGGCACGCATGTGATCACCGCGGTGGCCCGCGACTCGGCCGGCAACACGGTGAGCTCGCTGCCGCTGACCGTCTTCGTCAACAACGCGCCGCCGCCCATCATCAGCAACGTGAGCGTGACTCCCGGGATCACGGACGCGAGCATCTCCTGGCTCACCGACCGGCCGGCGGATACCCAAATCCATTACGGCCTGAGCTCGGTCTATACCTCCACGACCCCGCTCAACGCGACCCTGGCCACCAGCCATAATGTCTCGCTGACCGGCTTGACCCCGGGCACGGTGTATCACTTCGAGGCCCTGTCGCGCGACGCGGGCGGCAATCTGGCCGTGCTGGGCGACCTGACCTTCGCCACCGAGCCGAGCATCGACGCGGGACCCCTGGATCATTTCCGGATCAGCTTCGCCAACGGCGGCGCGCAAAGCGGCCCGGGCGTGCGAACCGGGACCTTGCCTTACGCGCTCTTCACAGGCGAGTGCTTCTCGACCACCATCGAGGCCGTGGATTCGCTGGGCAGGCATTCCAATTTCACCGGCCCGGTCACGCTGGCTCAATACATCATCGACAACACCGGGCTTGAAGTCTCCCTGGCCGAGGGAATCTCGCTTCGCAACAGCTTCCAGCTCGGGATATCCTCCATGGAATTGTCCATGGTCAACGGCTTCGTCTTCCTCGGCTCGGAGACAGACCCGACCAAGCAGCTCTGCTTCTACCGCGCCACGCGAGCGCCGGGCGACGCCAAGACCCCCGGGGCCCTGGGCGACCTGCAGATCAAGGTGATCAAGACCAATGAGCCGGCGATCAACGGGTTGAGCTCGAGCTATGTGGGTTGGAACTCCTCGCCCTCGAGGCTGGCGCTGCTGCTGCCCAACCAGACCCTGGCTCCCGCCACTCCCACGGGCATATCCACCACCAGCGTGCTGCTCGAGCAAAGGCAAGGCCGCCCGTTCGAGGCCCGCGCCTATCTCACCGACCAATTCTTCAACCCCGTGCTGGCGGCCAGCGACATGCTGCGCTTCTCCTCCTCGCGCTCGACCTCCACCAGCTTCAATCCGCCCGAAGGGACGCTGTCCGGCGGGGTCCTGTCGTCGATCGTGACGGTCAACACTTGCGGAGTCCCGGTCACCCTGCGAGTCGAGGACAGCAGCTCCCCGGTGATACAGGCCGGAGAAGCCACGCTCTCCCTGCAGAGCTGCTCGGCCGCGCCTCCCTCGCCGGTCGAAAAGGGCTTCTTCGAGCTCTCGGTGCCGGGCATCGTGCAGGCCGGCTCCTCCTTCGCCATGTCGGTGCGGGTCAAGAACACCAACATTCCCGCCGGCACCGGCGATGTGTTCTATAACGCCACCTTGGCGCCCTTGATCCCGATCGACATCACTCATTTCAGCGTCACGGGAAGGCCCCTGGGCGTGCCGCGCGTGGAATTCGCGGTGCCCGACGGCAATACCGGCGATTTCACCTTCAACATCTCCAATCAATCCTACGCGAAGGCGGAGACCATCTGGATACAGATCGTGGGAGCGGGCAGCCCCGAGGAGCTGGCCGGGACCAGCGCGATCGCCGGGCCGATACAGGTGATCCCCGGCGCCGCCAGCCGCATGAGCACGGCTTTCGACAAGCCCAGCGCCGGCGCGGGCGAGATACTGAGCCTTCGCGCCGCCATCACCGACGAGTTCGGCAACGGCATCCCCAACGCCGTGGTGGCCGCTCGCGTGGACGCCGGGTCGGGACGGCTTTCCTCGGCGGGCACCGCCGTCTCGCAGCATCAGATACGGACGGACGCCAACGGGACGGCGGTATTCACCTTCATCAGCGGCATGGCCTCGGAGATCAATAAGGTCTCGGTCTGGACGCCGGAGACTCCGACCTTGCCGACGGCCGAGGTCCTATTGTCGGTATCCTTGCTCGGGGACAAGATCGTGGCGGCCTATCCCAACCCGACCAACATCTCGCAGAGGCCGGTGACCTTCGAATACCGCCTGGAGCGCGACGGCAACGTGACCTTGTTCATCACCGACCTCTTCGGCCGCGAGGTCTGGAGGCAGAGCCAGGCGGCCGGAGCGCAAGGCGGCGCCCAGGGCTTCAACAAGATCTCATGGGACGGGAGGAACGGCCTCGGGCGCACCGTGGCCGTGGGAGTGTACATCCTTCATATGGAAATGGAAGCCAACGGCCAGACTACCCGAGCCAAGACCAAGTTCGGGGTGCTTAAGTGACGATGAGCGGCAGCGAATCGCACTGGCGCCGATATAAGAAAATGCTTTCGGCGCCATGTGGGCTAGCGCTTGCGCTGGCGCTCTCCTGCTCGGTCCACGCGGCCCAGGAAGCGGGCGTCCCGGGCTCCTATCTGGATTTCGCGGGCGGTCCGCGAGTGATCGGCATGAGCCGGGCTTACGTGGGCCTGGCCGAGGGCACCGACGCGGTGGCCTGGAACCCGGCGGGCCTGGGTCTCCTGCGGCCGAACATGCTCAGCCTCTCCCATACCCAGACGGCTGAAGGAGCGTATTTCGAGAACCTGAGCTACGCCCAACCCATCTATCGCATGGGAGCGGTGGGCGTAAGCTATGTGCGGCTGGACTCGGGCTCCATCCCTCAGACCGACGAGTTCAACCGGCCGGTGGGCAAGTTCCGCGACGTGCAGCAGACCGTGATGGCCGCCTACGGCCTGCGTCCGTTCAGCCCGGTCTCGATCGGCGGCACCTTCAAGTATTCCCAGCAAAGCTTGGCCGGAAACAGCGCCAGCGGCTGGGGGATGGACATAGGCGTGCTGGGCATGCTGCGCCGCGGCACGAGCCTCGGCATCAAGGTCAAGAACGCGGTGGCCCCCGCGCTCAAATTCGACACAGCCACCGATCAATTTCCCCGCGCCGCCATATTCGGCTTGGCCCAGCGGCTTTGGCGCGAGCGCCTGGCCGTCACCCTTGACGCCGAGCGCGGCCTCGGCCCGGGCGCCGGCGAGATGCAATGGCGGATGGGCGTGGAAGGGACGCTGTTCCAGATAGCCAAGCTGCGCGGCGGCTTCGACTTCCGCGCCAGGGAGTTCAGCGTCGGCCTCGGCTATCAATTCGGCCGGCAAAGCCTCGACTATGTCAACTCCACCTCCCGCCAGGCCTCGGCCTCCGGCCACCATTTCGGCCTCAGCCTGGCCTTCGGCGGCTATCCCGTGACCGTCAGGGCCGAGCCCGAGCAATTCTCGCCCGTGGGGCTGCAGAAGAACACCAAGATGATCATCCAGGTCAACCATTCCAAGCGCATCTATTCCTGGGAGCTGCAGATACGCGATCAAAACCGCGACTTGATCAAGTCGGTGCGCGGCAGCGGCAATCCCCCTCCCCATCTCGAGTGGGACGGCACGCGCCAAGACGGCATGCTCGCGGTGGCCGGCTCCTATACTTATGTGCTGACGCTGGTCGACGAAGACGGGCGCAAGGAGCACACGCCCCCTCAAATAGTGCGCGTGACCTACGGCGCTCCCGTGGAGCTCTTGTCGGTGCAATGATCGGAGGTACCATGGCTCTGAGACGAAGAATATTCTGGATATTGCCCGATCTCCAAGCCGGCCTTCTCAAACAATGGTGCTTGCTGGTGCTGCTCACCACCTTGCTGACCCAGGGCATCGCCCTGGGCTTGGTCTGGCTGCAGGACTGGCGCCTGGAGGGCGAATATCTCTTCGTCAGCCATCAGGACGCCGCCCAGCCCGTGATCATGGCGCCGACCAACGTGGGCGTGATGGAGATCGTGCTGCCGGCCCTGGTCATAGCCCTGGCCCTGAATCTGGCGATATCCTTGTTCGCGGGGCTTTATTACTCCCATCGCCTGGCCGGACCCATCTATCGCATCCGCAGAGCCCTCCAGGAAGCCCAAGAAGGCAAGCCGGTGCCCCCCATAGTCCTGCGCAAGAACGACCAGTTCAAGGACCTGGCCGAGGACATCAACCGGCTGCTGGCCGGCCGTTAGATTCTAAGCGTCGGCCAAAGGGGTGATTCTGGCCGCGGAGTCAGAGCACGCTTCTTCGGGTCGGGTATCAGGTCTAGCTCTTCCATGATGATCTGGCCGATCAGCGGCTCGCAGCCCGGCGGGCCGACCAGGCAATCCGTTGGTTTGCAACCCCAGTTTTTCGACGATGTCTAGAGGCAGGAGAAGCATCACCGCCCCGGTGTCGACGACCGCCTCGATCTCGAGAATGCGTACGCGCTTCTCATCGATTTGACCGGCCCTGGAAAGAACCTTGTCATCGTGATTCTCCAGCAAGACTCTTGATTTGATCTCGCCCATGCCTGGATTGCGAGCGAGGGGGCCTAAAAGTTCCATGGTTCTCTATCGACGTCGGTTCTAGTATAATTAATCGTCACCTGATGCTCAATCATTCCCCCATCGCATGAAAGCCGTGATACTGGCCGGCGGCAAAGGCTCGCGCTTGAGCGAGGAGACCGCGGAACGGCCCAAGCCCTTGGTCGAGATCGGCGGCCTGCCGATACTCTGGCACATCATGAAGATCTACTCCGCCCACGGCGTGAAGGACTTCATCGTCTGCCTGGGCTACAAGGGCTACATGATCAAGGAATATTTCGCCAATTATTACCTGCACAGGACCGACGTCACCTTCGATCTCAAGCGCAACAAGATGACGGCGCACGACAACTCCTCGGAGCCCTGGAGCGTGACCCTGGTGGACACCGGGCTTGAAACCTTGACCGGAGGCCGGCTGCGCCGGGTCCGCCGCTATCTCGACAAGGGGCCGTTTTTCTTCACCTATGGCGACGGCCTGGCGGACGTCGACATACAGGCCCTGCTCAAGTTCCACAAGAAAAGCCGCGCCTTGGCCACCGTCACGGCCGTGCAGGCGCCCGGACGCTTCGGCTCGCTGGTGCTGGAAGGAGAGCGAGCCTCGTTCTTCCATGAGAAGCCGGCCGGCGACGGCGCCTGGATCAACGGCGGCTTTTTCGTGTTGGAGCCCGAGGCCATCGACTACGTCGAGGGCGACGCGATCTCCTGGGAGCGCGAGCCCCTGGAGCGTCTGGCTCGAGACCGCAAGCTAGCCGCCTATCGCCACCACGGCTTTTGGCAGCCCATGGATACCTTGCGCGACAAGCTGGCGCTCGAGCAGCTCTGGGAAGACGGCCCGGCGCCCTGGAAGGTATGGAAGTAGGCGGCCGTCTCCAAGAGTTTTATCGAGGAAAAAGAATTCTTGTCACGGGGCTAAGCGGGTTCAAGGGCGCCTGGCTCGGCCTGTGGCTGCATGATCTGGGCGCCGAGGTATCCGGTCTCTCGCTCAAGCCCGAGGGCAAGCTCAACCTTTATCGCCAGCTCGGGCTCGACGGCCTCGTCGACTCCCGTTACGGCGATATCCGCGACCTTAAGACCATCCGGAAGGCGCTGGCCAAGGCCAAGCCGCAGATCGTCTTCCATCTGGCCGCCCAATCCCTGGTGCGCCGCTCCTATCAGGATCCCGTCGGCACTTTCGAGACAAACGCGCTGGGTACCGCCCATGTGCTGGAGGCCTGCCGTCATGCCCGCTCGGTCAAGGTGATACAGGTCATCACCTCGGACAAATGCTACGAGAACAACGATTCCGGCGTCCCATTCCGCGAGAGCGACCGGCTGGGCGGGCATGATCCCTACAGCGCGAGCAAGGCCTGCGCCGAGCTGGCGGTCTCCTCCTATCGCGACTCCTTTTTCGCGGATGGCATTTCATTGAGCTCGGCGAGAGCCGGAAACGTGATCGGCGGCGGGGATTGGGCGGAGCATCGGATCATCCCGGATTGCGCCCGGGCCCTTTCCAAGGGCAAGGCGGTGATAGTCCGCCACCCGGAATCGACCCGCCCCTGGCAGCATGTGCTCGAACCGTTGTCCGGCTATCTGCTGCTGGCGGCCCGGCAGTGGGAAGAGCCTGGAAAGTTCGGCTCCGCCTGGAATTTCGGGCCCGAACCCGGGGACGTGGCGCCCGTGCGCGAGGTGGTGGAGCGCTTCTTCAAGGCCTGGGGAAGCGGACGCTGGGCCCAGGCCGCCGCCAACGGCGGGCGCGAGGCCACGGCCCTGCGCCTGGATTCCAGCAAGGCGAAGGCGCTGCTGGGCTGGAAGCCGGTCTATTCCATCGATGAGGCCGTCGCGCAAACCGCGGCTTGGTACAAGGCCTGGGCTTCGGATCAAAAATTCTCCGCCGCCTGCTTTTGCCGCGATCAAATCCGGCGCTACGCAAACTGTACCCGGGTACAGTGACTCCGTCCCGAACATTCCCGTCTCAAAAGTTCTATAATTTATCTCCCATGCCAGCCATCAAGAACAAGGTCGATATCGAGGAAGAGATACGCAAAGTCATCCAGGTCGAGATGGCGGCCTTGCAGCGCGCTTGCGCTTCCGTCAACGGCGCCTATACCCGGGCCGTGGAGGCCATGTTCCGCTGCCGGGGCAAGATCATCGTCACCGGCATGGGCAAGTCCGGCTTGATCGCCCAGAAGATCGCTGCGACCTTGGCTTCCACCGGCAGCCCGGCGCTCTACCTTCATCCGGCCGACGCCATGCACGGCGACCTGGGAACCCTGCAGAAGCAGGACGTGGTGCTGGCCTTCGGAAAGTCCGGCGAATCCGAGGAAGTGAACGTGCTCTTGCCGGCCATCAAGAAGATAGGCGCCAAATTGATCGCCGTGGTGACCCAGGCGGAATCGACCTTGGCCCAAGCCGCGGATCTCTGCGTGGTGCTTCCGATCGACAAAGAGGCCTGCCCGCTCAACCTGGCCCCCACCTCGAGCACCACGGCCGCCTTGGCCGTAGGCGACGCCTTCTCCGTGGCGCTCATGAAGATGCGCGCCTTCAAGCCCTCCCATTTCGCCTTGCTCCATCCCGGCGGCAGCCTAGGCAAGCGCCTGACCCTGACCGTCGAGAATCTGATGAAAAAGGGTTCCGAGAACCCCACCGTAACCTTGGATCAGAACCTCTCCCAAATGCTCGTCGAGATGACGCGCACCCATTGCGGGGCGGCGAGCGTAGTCGACAAAAGGGGCCGTCTGGTGGGCCTGGTCACGGATTACGACATACGCAAGGCGCTCGAGAGGCACGGGCGCAACTGGGTGGACCTGTCCATTTCCCAGATCATGAACCCCAGGCCCACGACGGTGTACTCGGATCAGCTGGCCTACGAGGCCTCGACGCTCATGGGCGGCAAGAAACCCTTCAACGTGCTGCCCGTGCTCGATCGCAGGACCAAGAAGGCGATCGGCATGATCCGGCTCCATGACATCCGCTCGCGCGGTCTCTAAGACCGTCCTTTCCGTTTCTCGCTTCTTTCCAGACGAGCGGCACCCCGAGCCCCGTCTCAGCCTCGGTGACATCCAGGATCTGAGCTCGGCCCCGAGCGCCTTCTACGCCTCTCTAGTCCAGGCCCTGGCCCGCGAGTTGGCCGGCGAGTTCAACCTGCGCCCGGCCGCCGCGGCCACGCTGGCCCGGGAACCCGCGGTGATACTGTCCCATATCTTCTTGGACCGCTTTTTGCGCCTTCACCGGATGATCGAAAGAGACGGCGCCTCCCATCTCGCCGTGGCCCAGACTCCGCCGTTCCAGCCGCCTCCCCAGATCGAGAGGCTGAGCGCGGCCGCCTCATCCTCGTCCCAGTTCAACGCGGACATGATCGCGCGAGTCGCCTCGATCTGGGAACTTGAAAGCCTGCCCGACCCCGAGCCCGCCCCGCCCTCGCCCCCGGCCAGGCCCATCGCCAATCTCAATTTCATCCTGGATCCGGAACTGGCGAGGCGCTTGCGCTGGAAGCTGTCCCGCGTCTCTTCCCGGCTCTGGGGCCGCGTGCCGGCGTTAGGCTTGGCCTACGCGGAATGGTGCTTCCTGGATCGGGGCCTGGTGGGCCCGGGGCGCCTGGCGGACCTGCATCGCGTCCTGGAGCAAGCCGTGAAAACTCCGGATGCGGCGCTGCGGCGCAGGCGGCTTATCCCCGCGATCCAGGAGACCGCTCCCTCGCTCGGGGCCCTGATGCATCGCTGGGGCTTGCCGGCGGAGCGCGTCGATCGCGCCATCCGCTGTTATGAGGAGTATTTCTGCCGCTTCTATCCAAGCTCCCGCCTGGAGGATATCCCGGTCCACTTCCCCTACGCCCTCGAGCGGCTGCGGCCCTACGCGCCCAAGCCCTTACTGCTCTCCATCGTCGGAGACACGCATACCGCTTACATGCTCGCCGCGGCCAAGGCGCTCGGCATGCCCGTGATCGGCGTTCAGCATGGGGCGCATTATGGATTCGCGGGGCATGCCTGCTATCTGGAACTGGAAATGGCTCATTTCGACCGATTCGTGAGTTGGGGCCCTGGCAGGCTTCCCCAACACCCCCTATGCCAGAATATCCCGGTCACGCCCTTGCCTAGCCCGTGGCTGAGCGAGCGCCGGCTTTGGTGGCGCCGGGAGCTGCGCCGCCGCGAACAGCCCGAGTTCGACGCGCTATTGGTCACCGACCGGTTGCAGCGATTCCCCCCGGCTCTTAATACCTTGAGGCTCTCCCGCATCGACCTGCTCGAGCACGCGGCGGCCTGGCTCGATGAGACGGCCTCGGCCTTGGCCGACAAGGGCCTTTCCATGCTTCACAAGCCCTTCAACGCGCTCTCGGCGGAACTGATACAGTCTACGATCGATCGACTGCGCTCCAGGCTGGGAGCCGGATACCGGGTGTGGGAGCGGCTGGACAAGGGCTTGAGCCCCGAGCTCATACGAAAGGGCCGGCTGGTGATATGGGACGAGCCGGGCACCGGGCTTTTCGAATGCATGGCGGCCGGCATCCCAACGCTGCTCTATTGGAAGCGCGACGTCTCCCGGGAGGAGCCCTATGCCGAGGGGCTGTTCGCGGAGCTTGAAAAGGCGGGCATCGCCCACCGCGATCCCGCGAGCCTCGCGGCCGCCGCCGCGTCGATCAAGGCCTCTGCCGAGTCCTGGCTGGCCGACCCGGCCCGGCAAGCCGCCATCGAGAAGGCCTGCCGCGACTATGCCCGGGTCAGCGACGACTGGCCGCGGGAGTGGCGGGCCTTTCTCGCCGCGCTCTAGGAAGCCGTTTTCCATATCTTGTATAATTTGTTTTTCCGCCAAATGACACAGACAGCCCGCGTTCCCGAGAAGCTGGAGGCTTATTACGGCCTGCCCGCCGAGGTCAAGTTCTGCAAGAGATGCGTGATCTCGAACCAGAGGCCCAGCTCCGTGGTGGAATTCAAGAACCGGCCCAGCGACAAGAAGCCGGTCATAGACTTCGACTCGGAAGGGGTCTGCTGCGCCTGCCGCTACGCGGAGATCAAGGACACGCGGATTGACTGGAAGCTCCGGGAAAAGGAATTGATCGAGCTTTGCGCGCGCTATCGCAGCAAGGACGGCGGCTACGATTGCATCGTGCCGGGAAGCGGCGGCAAGGACAGCACCTTCACGGCCCATGTGCTCAAGTACAAGTACGGCATGAATCCCTTGACCGTGACCTGGGCGCCCCATATCTACACCGACGTGGGCTGGGGCAATCTGCAGCGCTGGATACATTCGGGGCTCGACAATTATCTTTATTCCCCCAACGGCAAGCTGCACAGGCTGCTGACCCGGCTGGCCTTCGAGAACCTCGTCCATCCGTTCCAACCCTTCATCATCGGCCAACGGCTGATCGGGCCCCGTTTTTCCGCCCTGTACAAGATCCCGCTGGTCTTTTACGGGGAGAATCAGGCCGAGTACGGCAACAACATCGACGAGAATTACAAACCCACCATGGACGCCTCTTTCTTCTACGACGCCCGCAAGACCTTGGATGGGCTTTTCCTCGGAGGCCTGCCGGCCGAGGAACTGGTCAAGAGGCATTCCGTCGATCCACGCGACTTGAACCCTTATCTGCCCGTCGACGGGGGCCTGCTGCAGTCCCTGGGCGCCCAGGTGCATTATCTGGGCTATTATCTCAAGTGGGATCCCCAGGAGTGCTTTTACTACGCCTCCGAGCATACCGGTTTCCAAACCAACACCGAGAGGACCGAAGGTTCCTATTCCAAATACAGCTCGATCGACGATAAGATAGACCCGTTCCACTACTACACCACCTTGATCAAGTTCGGCATCGGGCGCGCCACCTACGACGCGGCCCAGGAAATACGCAATCGCAAGATCACCCGCGAGGAGGGCGTGGCCCTGGTGCGGCGCTTCGACGCGGAATTCCCCTCCAAGTACTTCAAGGAGGTGCTCGAGTACATGGGCATCACCGAGCAGCGCTTCTGGGAAGTGATCGACAAGGCCCGTTCCCCCCATCTCTGGAAGAAAGAGGGCGGGGAATGGAAACTCAGGCAACAGGTATCCTAACATGGCCGACCCATTCCTGGCTCATCGCAAGCAGCAAGAGGCCCAACATCTCGCCAAGACCTCGGGCAGCGCCGACCCATTCTCGAGCCTCATCACCGTCGAGCTCAACATCACCGAGCTCTGCAACCGCAAATGCGTGTTCTGCCCCAGGGTCGATCCGGAGGTCTATCCCAACCGCAATCTCCACATGGAGCAATCCACGGTGGCCAAGGTCGCGGCCGACCTTGCCGCCGCGGGTTATCAGGGACGCGTCTCCTTCTCGGGCTTCGGCGAGCCGTTCTTGAATAAGAAGTTCTCTCAGTTCGTGCGCGTCTGCCGGAAGGCCTTGCCCCTCAACACCATCGAGACCAACACCAACGGCGATTTCCTCAAGGTCGAGACGATCAAGGAGATATTCGGCGCGGGACTGAGCTTCCTTTACGTCAACCTCTACGACAACAAGGAGCAGCGCGGGCGCTTCGACGAACTCATGGCCCAGGCGGGCGTCGACCAATCCCGCTACCGGCTGCGCGACCATTGGGTCGGGGCCACCCAGGATTTCGGGCTCAATCTCAACAACCGCTCGGGCATGGTGGACCTCCATATGGAGGACAGCCGCTCCCCCGCGGACCTGGTCGGCGCCCCCTGCTATTACCCTTTCTACAAGATGCTCATCGACTGGGACGGCAACGTGCTGTTCTGCTCGAATGACTGGGGGCGCAAGATCGTGGTCGGGAACGTGCTGAGCCAGAACGTCAAGGATATCTGGCTCTCTCCGGAGATGCGCCGGGTCCGCCAAAGGCTGGGATCGGGGGACCGCAGCGTGGCGCCCTGCGACGGCTGCAACGTGGTGGGCACCCTGCACGGAAAATCCAGCTTCGAGCTCTTGACCTCATTCTACGCCACCCCGGCTTCCTAGGCCCCTATGCGCCTCGGGCTCATCGGCGCCGGAGCCATCGCCTACGAGCACGCGCGAGCCATCCTGGCCCTCGGACACGAGGTGGCGCTTGTTTCCGCGCTTTCCGAACGCTCACCCCGCTGGGAAAAGCTGAAAAGCTTATGCCCCGACGCTGGCTTCGCGGCTGGCGCCGCCGAAGTCCTTCAGTCGCCCAGGACCGACGCGATCGTCGCTTGCCTGCCCTGGAACGTCACGGAAGGCCGGCTCGAGGACCTGTTGTCCTGCCCAAAACCGGTGTTGATCGAAAAGCCCGTGGCTCTGAGCTTGACGGCTCTCCAGGGGGCGGTGGATCGCCATCGGGGCACGCTCGCCAATAAGCGCGTCGGCTATAACCGGCGCTTCTATGAGCCCGCGCTGCGCCTGCGGGAAAGGATCGAACAGGGCGGACTGCGCTCGGCCGAGGTGACGATCTCCGAGGACATAGAGAACCACGTCAAGCGCCATGGGCCGGAAATCGTGCCGCATCTGATGCTGTTTTCCTCTCATGCGCTCGATCTGGCGCTGTTCCTGCTCGGCCCGCTGAATTTATTGAAGACATATCCCAAGAAGGAACGGGGGTTTCCTTTCGTTTCCTGCCACGCCCTGCTTGAGACCGCAGGCGGAGCGCCCGTGTGGTTGTCTTCCAACGCCGATGATCCCTGCCCCGTGGGAATACGCTGCCGGTTCGAGGACGGGACGGCCTGGCATTTGGCGCCTCTGGAAACCCTGAGGGTCTATCAGGGCTTCGAGATCGCGGCCGCGGATCCCAAGACCAATATCCGGCGATATTCTCCGGTGCTCAAGGAGGAGGTACAAGCGGACTCCAAGCTCAAGCCCGGCCTACTGGCCCAAATGCGGGGTTTCTTGGCCCAGGAGAGCGCCGTGGGCGCCACGGTCGAGCAATCGCTGCCCCTTATCTCCCTCGCGCAAGCCCTGACGGCCGCTTCCTGACCTCGACGTTCCCATATTGTTATAATGTTCATTGTTTGAACCATTCGTCCTGCCGCGGAGACGCCCATGCATAAGATATTCATAGGCTACGACAAGAACATCGATATCGCCTATCGGGTCCTGAGATATTCGCTGGAAAGGCACGGCCGGCGGCCCCTGGACATCCAGCCCCTGGTGCTCCAGGAAATCGAGCGGCGGCACGGTTTCAAGCGGGCCTGGGACCCGCTCCAATCCACGGAATTCACCTATACCCGTTTCTTGGTCCCCTATCTCTGCGATTTCAAGGGCGTCGCCCTGTTCATGGACAACGACATGCTTTGCTTCTCGGACATCTCCGAGATATTCAAGCTCGACATGTCGGACTATTGGCTGAGAGTGGTCAAGCATGATCACAAGCCCGTCGAGACCGTCAAGCTCGACGGCAAGGTCCAGACCAGCTATCCGCGCAAGAACTGGTCGAGCTTCATGCTGATCAACTGCGAGAAGATGCGTTGCTGGAGCAAGGAAGCCGTTGAAACCATGCCGGCCCGCTGGCTGCATCGCTTCGAGGCGGTGCCCGACGACAAGATCGGCGACATCCCCATGACCTGGAACGTGCTCGACCGCTACGATGACACGACCCGGCTCGTCCATTACACGGCGGGAGGGCCCTGGTACGAGCAGCATAAGGATCATCCCTACGGCGCCATCTGGTTCAAATACCGCGACGAGTACCTGGCTCAAGCCCAGGCCCAAAGGCCGTGATCCCGGGGCACACGGTGCGGGTGATCCCGCGCCTCGACATCAAGGGCCCCAACGTGGTCAAGGGCATACATCTCGAGGGGTTGCGCGTGGTCGGGGACCCGGGCCGGCTCGCCCTCAAATACTGCGAGGAGGGTGCCGACGAGCTCATTTATATGGACATCGTGGCCACCCTTTACGGACGCAACAACCTGCTCGGCATCGTGGAGAAGGCCGCCGAGTCCTTGTTCGTTCCCATGACCGTGGGCGGCGGCGTG
>JACQPG010000005.1 GCA_016207665.1 Elusimicrobiota bacterium
ACTCCTGGATCGTCTCAGCTTGATCGACTTGCTGCGCCTTCCGGAGAAAAAATTGCCAGCGCTACGGAATGCGGAGCCTCAGCTATGTCTGGCGCTCTGATTTTCCCCGGACACCAGTGCCATGATATAATAACGCCGTGTCCGGCGCTAATGATACCCGGGACCGGGCTGAGGCCCGAGCGCCGCTCAGACTCCCGTTGGCTGGCGGCGGCACCGATCTTCCTTCCTATTATCAGCGTTACGGGGGCTACATCCTGGCCGTGGCCATCGATTGCCAGGTCCGCGTAAGGCTGCGGCGCTCGAAGCGGACTCCGCCAGATCCCTTTCTGGCCGCGGCGGCGCCGCCCGGGCTTGACATAGAGGCCCGCTCCCCTTTGCCGCCGGGCTCAGGCCTGGGCTCTTCCGGCGCATGTTTAGTAGCGGTTCGCGCCGCCTGCCGCGCCCTGGAAGGTCTCTCTCCATCGCCCGCGATTTTGGCCGAGGAGGCCTGGAGAACCGAGGCGATCACCCTCGGCCGACCGGTCGGCAAGCAGGACCATTATGTATCCGCCTTCGGGGGGCTTCTCCGCCTGGATATAGAGCCCGATGGATCGGTGCGGACCCGCCGACTTCCGCTGAGCGACGGTTGGGAAGAGGAGTTCCTGGCCCACGTGAGGCTTTTCGATACCGGCATCAGGCGCTCGAGCGCGCCCTTGCTGGAGGAGCAGCGCCTGCGGGTTCTTGAGCAGGACGCTCGGGTCCTCGATAGCTTGCATCGATCCCGGCAACTAGGCTTTGAGATCGAAGAGTCGCTCCGGCGCCGCGACTGGAAAGGTTTCGGCTTGCTGCTGGCTCGGCATTGGGAACTCAAGCGAGCTCGGTCCAAGTCCGTCAGCTCAAGCCATATCGATCGTTGTTACGATTTGGCCAGAGAGGTCGGCTGTTGGGGAGGGAAGATCCCCGGAGCGGGAGGCGGAGGCTACCTGATGCTCTGCTCGCCTCCCGAAAAATATGGCGCCATCCGTCGCGCGCTCGCTCAAGAGGGACTTCGGGAGCAGCCCTTCGCCTTGGATGGCGCCGGAGCCGTCGTTGAGAATACGCCTATTTCAGATAGCCTAGCTCACGCAGAGCCTTGATCTCTTCTTGGCCCAAATCCGCGCGGGAAACAGGCTTTTGCCCTCGATTTCTCCCTAGCCTCGTTTCTCGTTCGAACAGCAATTGTTCGAGCCGCCCAGGGTGCCGGGCCGCCAGGTCGCGCCGCTCCCCGGGATCGGCGCTCAGATCGTAAAGGCGCTTTTTCCCGGTCGCGGGATCGAGGATGAGCTTCCAGGCCCCGCTGCGCACGGAGGCCTCGAGCACGCGGCGAGAACGGGTGTCGGTGCGCGAGCTTAACGCGGCCCGGGCGGGGATTGGCTGATCTCCTTTGAGCGCGCCGGCCAGGCTCCGGCCCTGGAATCCCGCAGGAGGCTCCAATCCGGCCAGCTCCAGGAGGGTCGGCGCGACGTCGATCTCCTCCACTGGCTCGGCGATCCGGCGCGCCGCGATGCCCGGGCCCTTCATGATCCAGGGGATTCTCACAAGCTCCTCATGCAGGGAAAGGCCATGATAGAAGCGCCCTCTTTCCCCCAGTTCCTCGCCGTGATCGGAGATCAAAGCCAGAACCGTGTTCTCCCATGATCCGGACTCCTTGAGCTGATCCAGGAAGGCTCCCAACAACTCGTCGGCGTAGGCCACCGAGCCGTCATAGTGGGCCCGAAGATGATCCAGATCCCGTTCGCTGGCGCGGACCTGTTCGACGAGACGGACATAGGCCTCCGGCGCCGCGGCGAGCCCCTGGCCACGCTCCAAGCGGTTGAGAGCCCTCAGGAAATAGTCGTCGAGCCAGAGTTGATCCAGGACTCCCTCATACCCCGGATCGAATCGGCGAACAAAAGTATGCGGCGGATGGAAAGGCGAGTGCACATCATTGGTATGCAAGAGCAGGAAGGCTCGGCCCTGACCTTGACTCTCCAACCACGCGCGCGCCGAGTGGAGCGAGCGTGACCAGGAAGCGATGGGATCGACCATGTAGTTCTTGAACCCTCGGCCGAGACCAAATCGGGGCGACAAGAATCCCGGGCTGACGAAAGCCGCGGTCTCGAAGCCCGCCTCTGAAAACGACTCGGCGAGCGTCCTATCGGCCGGGGGCAAGCCCACGGCCGAGTGCGAGGATGAGAACGAGACCCCATGCCGCTCGGGATAGAGAGAGGTCATGAGCGAGGCGACGCTCGGAAGCGTCCATGGGGCCTGGGCCACCGCCGCCTCGAAAACGGCCGACTCGCCGGCCAGGCGATCGATATGCGGACTGGTGGGCTTGGAATAGCCGTAACAACCCAAACGATCCGCCCTCAGCGAGTCGATGAGCACGAGAATCACGCGCCTGGCCGCGGGCCGCTGCGCCTTAACCGGCGCGGCGGCCAGGCACAGAACGGCCCAGAAGAGCGCTATCCGCCGCGTCATAGGCGCTATGATACAATACCGACCATGCATTTCTGGGCGTTATCAACGGCATTCTTGCTTTTGGCTGAGGCCCAGGCCCGCGCTCCGCTCAACGTGGTTCTTATCGACATCTGCTCCGCCCGGGCGGACCATTTCGGCTCTTACGGTTATTCCAGGCCCACCACCCCGGGACTCGACAAGCTCGCCCGGGAATCCGCCGTCTTCGATAACGCCATGGCGCAGGCCTCCTGGTGCCTGCCCAATTACGCCACCCTTTTCACCGGCCATGTGCCGGAGGTCCATGGGCAGTACATGAATATCCCCCATCGCCCCCTTCCCGAGTTCGAGACCACCTTGGCGCAACGGCTCAAAGAGGCGGGCTATCGCACCGGGGCCTTCACGGGAGGCATTTATTTCCTGCCGGCCTGGGAGCTCTCCCGCGGTTTCGACACATTCGTCAACAGCTTTTCGACCTCGTCGGCCTTGCCGGGTTCTTTCGCCGGCCTGGCTCCCAAGGCCTTGGACTGGATCAAGGCCGGGGCCTCCTCGCCTTTTTTCCTCTACGCCGCGGTCGATGATCTCCACGCGCCCTATCAGGCGGAGGACAGCGAGCGCTTCGATCCCGGCTATGAGGGCGTGGTCCATGACACGGCGACATTGAGCGTGCGTTTCTTCCGGGCCTATAACGGGGAGCCGTTGGAAGCCACCGATCCGATCCGGCTCAAGCTCGACGCCTTCCGCCAAGACCCGCGCCATCTGCTTCACCTCACGGCTCATTATGACGCGGCGCTCTCCGGTGTCGATCGCAAGGTCTCCGCCTTCCTCGATCGGCTCAAGGGCCTGGGACTATGGGACAAGACCCTGGTCATCGTCACCGCGGATCACGGGGAGCTCTTGGGAGAAAAGGCGCTGCTGGGCCATACCGAAGGGCTTTATGAGCCGGTATTGAGAGTCCCCCTCCTCATCCATCATCCGGCGCTCACGCGCTCGAAACCCAGCCGCCCGCGGCAAGTCGTGCAACGGAGCGATCTCTTCCCGACAATTTTGGAATCGGCGGGCATCGATCCGGCTAGCGTTCAGGCCCAAGGCCGCAGCTTGTTGCCCTTGTTGCGCGATCCCAAAGGCGCGTGGCGGCCCTATGCCTACGCCAGCTCGAAACGCAACATGTCCACCCTGGCCGACAGCGAGATCGATGAACGGGTTCTTCGGGAAGGGCGGTGGAAGCTTCATTGGTATTCCTACAAAGAGGGGTTTGAGCTTTACGATCTGGAGTCCGATCCGCAAGAGCGCAACGATCTGAGCGCCGCCCGTCCCGAGATCGTCAAGAGGCTCGCCTTCCAGCTTCTCAAGCATGTCGAGGCCCTTCGTCCCCGTGCGCCGGGCCCGCCTTCGAGCCTCTTGAATCCCGCAGGGAAGGGCCTTGAATCGCGTGATGATCCGCATTAGCGCATTCCTATTGGTCGCCGGCCTCGCCTTGCCGGTGACCTGCCATGGCGAGGAATCTTCCTCCTCGCCTCTTCTCGTCATAGGCATCGACGGCGGCTCATGGCGGGCCATAGAGCCGCTCATCGACTCCGGACGCTTGCCCCACTTGGCGCGCATCAAGACGGAGGGCGCATGGGGAGAGATGCGGGCCGTTCCTCCCCTGATCTCCCCGGCTTTATGGACCGAGGCCGCGACGGGCCGGCCAAGGTCCGAGCATGGGCTCATCGATTTCGAGATATCCGGGAGCCGCGTCGCTAGTTCCGCCCGTCGCGTCAAGGCCATCTGGAACATATTGTCGGAGGAGGGCCGCAAGGTCTTGATCGTCGGACTACTGGGAACTTGGCCCGCGGAGAAAGTTAAAGGCGTGATCATCTCAGATCAGGCCTTGAACAAGGCCATCGATCGGCGGGCTCATCCCCCGGAGGCGCTTTCTGGTTTTGGCCCATTCCCCGCCTGGAATTTCACGCATCCCCAGCAAGCCTGGCGGCTGCGCAGACTCCTTCCCGGTGGCAGCCCCCGCGAAGGCGATCGGCAATTAGCGTGGATGTTCCTCCGCGACGAGAGCCTATTGCGCGCCGCGGAGCATCACTTGCGACGCCTACGGCCCTCGCTGTTCTGGTTTCATCTGTGGGGGGTCGATTATGCTAGCCATTTTCATTGGAACGATCCCGAGTTTCTGGCCCGCTATTACGAGTTCGCCGACGAGGCCGTCGGCCGCCTCTCGCGGGCCGCCGATTCTGGCGCGACCGTGATCGTCTTATCCGACCACGGTTTCGAGGGCTATGTCCCGCAGGACGGAGATCCCAACCCTCGGGCTACGGGCCGGCATTCGACGGACGGAATACTGCTCGCTCGCGGTCCCGGCATCCGACCATGCTCCGGGGTGAAGGCGTCGCTCTTCGATATGGTCCCCACGCTCCTGTATCTGCAGGGCCTTCCCGTATCCCAAGAGATGCCGGGACGAGTGCTCTACGAGATGCTCGCCGGGGATCCGCCCAAGGCCGAGATCATCGCCAGCTATGAGTCCAATCGACGGCCGCCCGAGACGGTCCCTTCAGCGGCCCTCGGCGAAGAGGAGCGCCGGCTGTTGCGGGCGCTGGGGTATCTCAAGTGAGCCGGGATCACATCGAGTCTTTCCTCGAGGAATCCAAGGCCGTCTTGGAGCGGCTCGACCGCGAAGGGATCTCGCGGCTCATCGCCCAGCTCGTCAAGACCCGCGAGCAAGGGGGACGGGTCTTTCTCCTGGGCCTGGGCGGAAGCGCGAGCATGGCTTCGCATGCGGCCAACGACTTGCGGAAGATTTGCCGTATCGAGGCCTATGCGGCCTGCGACAATGTTTCGGAGCTGACGGCCCGAGCCAACGACGAGGGCTGGGAGACCGTCTTCGACGGCTGGCTCGAGGCCAGCCGCCTAGGCTCCCGCGACCTTCTATGGATATTCTCCGTCGGCGGGGGCGACGCCGAGCGCGGGGTGAGCCGTCCCCTGTTGCCCGCCATCGAAAGGGCGCGGCGAGTCGGAGCCGGTATCGCCGGAGTTTTCGGGCGCGACGGCGGCCAGGCCGCGGCCGCGGCCGACGCCTGCCTCATCGTTCCCACGGTCAATCCGAGGCGTGTCACGGCTCATACCGAGGGTTTCCAGGCGCTGATCTGGCATCTCGTGATCAGCGCCCCCGCATTGCAAAAGGATCCCATGAAGTGGGAGGCCTTGGGCTCATGACGCCGCGGCCCAGGACTCTGGTGACCGGGGCGGCGGGCTTCCTGGGCAGCCATCTCTGCGAAGCCTTGCTTTCGGCCGGACACGAGGTCGTGGGCTATGACAATCTCTCCACGGGCCGCCTCGCCAACATCGGCGCCCCTCTGCGCGCCCCCCTTTTCCGGTTTGTCGAGGCAGACGTGCTGGACAGCCCCAGGATGGTCGAGGCCCTCGCTGATTGCGACCTGGTCTTCCACTTGGCGGCCCATGCCGACGTGCGCCGCAATCCCGAGCACCCGGCCTTGGTGTTCGAGCAGAACGCCCACGCCACGCTGGCGCTGCTCGAGTCCATGAGGAAGTCCGGCATCCGCCGCATCGCCTTCGCCTCGACCGGCTCTGTCTATGGAGAGAACCCGATTATACCTACGCCGGAAAACGTTCCCTTCCCGATCCAAACCTCGATCTATGCGGCCGCCAAGCTGGCCTCCGAGGGCCTGCTCAGCGCCTACGCGGAGGCCTTCGGTTTTCAGGTATTCATCGTTCGCTTGGTATCCTTGCTCGGCCCGCGTTATAGCCACGGCCATGTGGCGGACTTTCTGGCTCAACTCTCGCTCCACCCGGATCATCTGGAGATTCTCGGCGACGGACGGCAGCGCAAGGCTTATCTCGACGCGCGGGACGCGGCGCAAGCCCTTCTTTTGGCCGCCCAGCGCTGCCGGCAACGCGTCAACGTTCTTAACGCCGGCTCTCGCTGCCTGACCGTGGAGCGCTCGGCCCGGCTCATCGCAGCTCGATTGGGGGCCGAGCCGAGATTGCGCTATAAAGGAGGCCGGCGGGGCTGGCCGGGCGACGTGCCGGACATCCGACTCGATTGCCGCCGCCTTCGCAAGCTCGGCTGGAAGCCCCGGCACAGCGTGATCAGCTCGTTGGAGCAGACCGTCGACTATCTGCTCGAGGAGAAGAACTCCCGCACCGCCGAGATCACCCGGGCGGCTTGCGAATCGGTCAACGCGGGATAGATCGGAAGGCTCAACACCCGTTTCCAGGCCCTCTCGCACACCGGCATGGGCCTGAGGGCGCCCGAGCGATAGGGCTCGTAATAGTGAGCCGGCAGATAATGGACCCCCGCCTCGATGCCGCGGCTTGCCAGGTGATCGAGAAGCGGCTCCCGGAAATCGGTTTGCACGACGAAACGCTGCCAGGCGCAGCGCGTATCCGCGCGCGCCTGGGGCAAGGAGAGCCCGGGAATTCCCTCGAGACCCTCGCGATACGCGGCCGCGATCTCCTCCCGGCGCCGGTTCATCGAATCCAAGCGTTCGAGCTGGGCCAGTCCCAGGGCGGCGTTGATATCGCTCATCAAATACTTGAAGCCGGGGCGCTCCACATTGTAGTACCAAGACCTGCCCCGAAGGGCCTCATGCCCCGGACCCGCCGTCTCCTTGGAAATGCCGAACCAGCGCAATTCCCTCAGCCGCTGCCAGAGCTCCCGGCTCCTGGTCACGACCATGCCCCCCTCGCCGCAGGTCATGTTCTTGGCGGGATCGAAACTGAAGCAAGCCATGACGCCGAATGTCCCGGCCTGACGGCCCTTGCGCTCGGCACCGCAAGCCTGCGCCGCATCCTCCACCAAAGGGATGCCGCCAGCCCCGCGGCAGACCTCGAGCAAGGCCTCCATGTCGGCGGGATGTCCCCCTTGATGGGCCACGAGCGCCGCCTTAACGCGGGGCCCGAGCGCTACCCTAAGGGACTCGGGGTCGATATTGAGAGTGTCCGGTTCGACGTCGCAAAAGATCGGGCTTCCGCCCGCCAAAACGATGCTTTGGGGCACCGCCACGAAGGCCAAGGAGCTGGTCGCCACCTCTCCGCCCTCGATATCCAGGGCGGCCAAGGCGAGGTGGAGAGCCGCCGTGCCGGAACTCACCGCGACGGCATACGGCAACCCGAGCCGGTCGGCGAAGCGCCTCTCGAACTCCTCCACCTTCGGCCCCATCCCGGGCCAGCCGCCCGAGAGCACCCGCTCCACGGCGCCTCGTTCCGCCTCCTCGAAGACCGGCCGGTAAAATGGGATGAGTTCGATCATGCGCCAAGCAATCTATCATTTGCTAAAGTGCTTTGAAATGAGCGGACGAGACGTCACGCGATGAGGATACCCGAGCGGATTCCCGAGGGGGCCGGATATCAATCCGAGGCCATGCTCTCGTTCTTCAGGCGCTCCCTTAAGATCGACGATCCCGCGCAATCCCGCATGCTCGAGCGCATGAACGAGGAAGGCCTGCCGGCCATCAACATCGGAGCCATCGAGGGCCGGATACTCGAGCTGCTCGCGCGCTCCTGCGGCGCCTCCAAGGCCGTGGAGATCGGGACCCTGGGAGGTTATTCCGCGCTATGGATCAGCCGGGGTTTGGCCGAGGCAGGCCGGCTGTGGAGCATCGAGCTTGACGCCGCGCGCGCCGCGGCCGCCGCCAAGGCCCTCGCGGAGGCCGGCTGCTCCGGCAAGGTAAGCGTGCTCGCCGGCAACGCCCTGGACCATCTGCCGCGCCTGGAGGCTGAGGGGCCCTTTGATTTCTGCTTCATCGACGCGGACAAGTCCCATTATCCCGACTTCCTGCGCTGGGCGACGCGCAATCTCAGGACGGGCGGCATCGTGGCCGCGGATAACGTCTTTCTATTCGGCAAGGCTCATTTGCCCCCATCCGAGACCGGAGAGTACGAGGAGATCGTGGCCCCCATGCGAGAGTTTCTCGCGATATTGTCGGATAGGGCGCTTTTCCAGGCCTGCGCCCTGATCCCCACTCCCGAAGGCTTGGCCTTAGGCGTCAAACGCTGAGGCGCGGGCCGGCCGCCGGGTCGGCGGCCTCGGCGTCGGCGAGCAGCCGAGCCAGTTTCCGGCGCGCCGGCCGCGCCGCGTCGGCGTCTGCCACGGGGCGGTCCCAGCCGCCAGAGACCTCGCAGAGTCTCTCCTCGCCCTTGAAATAGTCGCGCGTCAGCTTGAAACGGCCATCACAAAGGCCGCGCTGGAATAGGGCATCGGGCTCCAGGCCTAACTCGACTGGAGTCTTGCCGCTGCGGAGGCAACGCTGGATCAGCTCGCCGTCCAGACGGACTCCACGCGGACTGGCCCAGAGCTCGGCGTAGACCGCATTGCGGGATGAGGCCGACAACAGGTCCATCCCGCCCCAGGGCGTCGATGATCCGCCCCTGGGCTCGAGTCCAGCCAAGGCCAAGGCCGTCGCGAAGACGTCCGTGATCGAGGCGAGCCTCCCATCCTCTCCCGATTCCAGCGCCCCCGGGGCCCACAGGATCAGGGGCACTCTCAGCGATTCCTCGGCCAACCAGCAGCCCGGACCATCATGGACAGGCGCTCCGGGCAAGATCGGCTCGCCGTGATCTCCCACGAGTATCAAGGCGGCCTGCTCCAAGGCGCCCAGCGATCTCAACTGCTCGAGCAAAGGCCCGAGAAAATCCCGGTCCCACGCCGCGAGAGCCGACACGTATCTCGACATCTGCTCCGTTGGATCGTCCCGCTCAAAGACTTCCCGATGACGATAGAGATAGTTGGAGCGGTCCACGCCGGATCCTCGCTGAAGTCCGGCCGCCAGCTCCTTGACGGTGCCGTCCTGAAGATAATCATGCAGGTTCTCATTGTGTATGTAGGCGAAGAGTCGCCCTTGAAGGCCGGCTCCAAGAGCATGCCCGAGCTCCTCGAGATGCCTATCGGCCCGGGAAGGAGACAGATCCACATATCTTGCAAAGCCCCGTGAAAGGCCGGCGAAGCTGTCGCGGAAATACCATGGAGCCGCGGAGGCGAGCAGGGTCGAGAAACCCCTCGCCGCGAAGATCTCGGCGAGAGTGGGCACCCCGGGATCGAGTCTCTCGGAGAATTGCGCCCTTATCCCGTGTTCCCAAGGAGGGCGGCCGGTCATGATCGAGGCATGGGCCAGGGACCGGTAGCAGCCGGTGGAACGGGCCCCGACGAAAAGCCTGCCCTGACGCGCCAAGCGGTCGGCGAAAGGCGTCGATATCTCCGAGGAGAAATCCCGGCCGCCTCGGCGGAGCCTGGATTTGCCGGGGAAGGCCCCTAAGGCGTCCGAGCGCCAAGCGCCGCAGGACAGGATCAGGACATGCCGAAATCGCTTCACGAGACGAGGCGCTTGTCGCGCAGCGAACGGGCGAGATTTTCGACATCCTCGTCGCTGGTCGCGGCCCGCCCAGCCTTGCCTATCTCAAGGAGAAGATCGAAAAGTTCCACGCCGTTTCTCGCGGAGTGTTCCTTGGCCGACGGCAGCGGCTGGGGCGTAAGCCCGGCTGCTCCAAGCACGACGTCGATTCCGCCGGGAGGCTTGAGCCAAGGACGGACCAAGTCCTCGCCGGCCCGCACCAGGTCTAGGGGCCGCAGCGTCGATGAAACCAGGCCCATCCTCTTAAGAAGAAAGGCCAGGACCTCCGTCTTGGCGTTGCCGCCCGCGCGACCCACCCCGCACAAAGTCCCATCGATCCAACGGGCTCCTGCCTCGAGGGCGGCCAGGCTATTGGCCGCGGCCAGGCCCAGATTATCATGTCCATGGAAACCCACCGGAAGGCCCGCCGCCCGGCCCACTTCGCGCACGCATCGCCGCACCTCTTGAGGCAACAGTGTCCCCGCGGAATCCACCACGCAGATCGCGTCGGCGCCGAAGCCGGCGGCCTCTCGGGCGAGTTCTCCCAGCCTCTGCGCAGGGAGACGATGCGACTTCATGAGATTGACGAAGGTAAAGAGTCCGAGGCCCTTGGAGCAGGCGACCAACTCGCGCGCCTCGGCCAATTCCTCCAATTCCACGCACACGCGCAAGAACGCCCCTCCTTGCTCGGCGCAATTCGCTATAGCCTTCGGGTCGGCAGTGCCGGCCAGGGCGATGGCCCCGAATCTCGCGCGGCTCAAACGGGCTCGAGCGGCCTCGAAGTATTCGCCGTCGGTCGCCGCGGCTTTCCACAATCTTTCCCCCGCGCCCACTCCAGCCGCGTGGCCGAGCTCGATCCACTCTATCCCGGCGCTCTCCAAAGCCGCCGCTATGGACGCGGCCTGATCCGCGCCCAGCTGGGAAGACACGGCCATGGCGCCGTCGCGCAGGGTGGTGTCGAGAAGAATATCCAGAGAACTAGTCACCGGACGAGGGGAGCTCGAATTGCAGCACGAGAGCCTCTCCCTCCTGGCTTTGCAGGCGATATCCCGGACCCGTTCCCAACCTGACGAGATGATTGGGTCCGGCCTGGATCTTCCGCCGTCCCGCCTGGTAGAGCACCTTGCCCGAGATCACCAGGCTCAATATCTCCTTGCCCCGCTCCACGCGGAAGGAGTATCCCGTTTGAAAGCGCACCAGGCCGGCGCTGATGCGAGAGCCCTTCATGATCGGGGTCCATTTCGCTTCCCCCGGCCTGTCCTGTGGAGGCAGGGAGAGGACATTGGCTCTCTTGATCGATCCGCCGCCGCCCTTGCCTCCGCCCGCGCCCATGTCCCAGATCATGAGGAACTCGACGCGATCCGATTCTTCCTCTCCGGCGGCCGCGAAATCGGGAGGCTTGGCGCCGGCGGGGATCAAGGTCAGATTCCCCTTGGAAAGGGACTCTCCCGTCTTCGATAGTTTCACCCGACCCTTGAGGAGGTAGGAGAATCGGTCGTTGGGCCTGGCCGACCCGTGATGCTCGCCGGCTCTAGGCACGAACAAGAATACCTTGAAACCCGAAGATTGCATGCCGGGCACCGGCATGATGATATCCACCGGCTCTCTCCGAGCGGGCGTTGACCGGGATAAGGCGTCTAAATCTACTGAGCTCATTCTCGCCGCCGAAGAAGGCGTGGCAAGGAGGAGCAAGAGCTCCAGCGCTTTAATCATGGAGCGATACTACCAGAACAAGGCAGCGGCGATCAAATCGCTATAACATCCCGTGTGGGCGATCCCCGTTTTTCTGGTCCTGGCCGCCCGCGCCCAACAAGCGCGACACCACGGCGGATGAGAGTCCGATCTCCTTGGCCCTGCCTTTCTCCAGCCATAGGGCTCGATCGCAATGCCGCCCGACCCAATCCAGATCATGGCTGACCACGACCACCGTCTTTCCCTCGCGCTTGAGCCTTTCGAACGCGGAAAGGCATTTGGCGCGGAAAGAGAGATCGCCCACCGCTAGAAGCTCGTCGACGAGAAGCAGGTCCAGGCGGCAGTGCAGGGCCACGGCCAGCGGAAGACGGGCGACCGTTCCCGTGGAGAGCTGCCACAACGGTCTTGCGGTCAGCGTCCCGAACTCGGCGAATTCCAATATCTCCGGAAGGCTTCGCGATAGCTCGGCCCGGCTCATGCCCAACAGGGCCGCGCAAAACCGGATATTATCCATCACGCTCAATTCGGAATGCAGCCCCGCCCCCAGATGGAAGAAAAGCCTGGGCTCGGCCCCCAGACGCACTTGGCCCTCGGAGGGCCGCAGCAGGCCCGAAAGCAGCCTCAAAAGCGTCGTCTTGCCGGCGCCGTTGGGGCCGATCACTCCGAAGAACTCGCCGCGGCGCAGCTTCAGATCGATGCCTCTTAGGGCCCAAAGCCTCTCTTCTTCAAGCGAGGAGCCGAGCATGATCCGTCCGAGCCAGCGCGTCAAGCGCGCTCGCGGATGGTCCGAAGCCGGAAAGGCGCGGCCTAGACCAAGGGCTTCAACCATGATCTCGCTCACGAGACCATAGCCCTTGCGCCCTCGAGCCGATCCATATCCGCCAAGACCCGGCGCAGTCCCTGCTCGATGAATTGATAATGCTCGATCGACGCCACCGAGCCTCTCTCGAGTTCGGACCCCAGGCCGGCCAGCTTCCGAGGAGAGAGGCCCGTCGGGCCGAAGCTCCCATCGCAAAGCTCGGTCAAGCGGCCCAGGTCTCGAGTGGACGCAGCCACCCCCTTCTCGAAATAGAGCCGAAGAGCCAGCCAGCGGCAGTAAAGAGCCTCCAGGCCTGTCAGATGCCCCCGCAATGACCAGGGTCCCCAAGCCAGCCTCCAGGAAAGCGCGAAATTGCATAGCGCCTCCCGGCAAGACTGAGACAAATGAGTCCTCCCCAGGCTCTCATCGACGCCCTCCCAATCTCCGAGGAACACGGTGTAGACGTCCTTGAGCGGAGCCTCGGCTCCCGATCGGGTCCAGTTGGTCTCAGCCGCGGACTCGCGGGGCCTGTCCAAAAAGCGGAAAGGGTCCTCCAGATGCGGCGCATTCAAGGCCAGTCGAGCCAGGCCCGGAGAGAGCATCACGGGCACGGTCCAAAGAAACGGCTTATCCTGGAAAGCGCGGCGCAGCGCGGCGGCGGCTCTCATCGCGCCATGCAGCCCGGCTCCAGGCTCGAGAACGGCCATGGAACGACCAAGAGAATCATGCCGATACGCCTTGAGCTCTCCGGAGCTCTCGCGCCTTAGGCAACCGAACCAGCTTTCATCGAGGCCGAGCGGAGCGGGGGCGGAGACGGCTCGAGCCCGGCAGGTCTCTGCCTCGGCCAGCGGCTCTCCCGGAATCGGGGGCTTGAATCGCCTGTCCATCTCCTCCAAGGCCAAGGCTGCGGATCGGGCGGGCTCGGCCGCCAGCAGGGAGTTCGCTTCCTCGAGCCAAAGGGGCCCGCGGCCACGGGCAAGGCCTTCGCGGCCGATCAACTCCCGCTCCGGCCCCTCGGCCGCCAGGCAAAGTCTCGCCAGATCCACGAGCGCCTTTTCCGCGTTCAGCCTTTCCGCGAGCTCCTTTCGCTCAAGGAAAACGTAACGTGTCAACGCCGAATAGGCGTGCAGGCATTGGCCAAAGAGACCCAGGACCCGCCGTTGTGAGCATCGCTCGACCACGCCTCCCTCCAGCTCGGTCCGCCTCCAATCGCCATGGCGCAAATAGACCCGCAGCTCCTCGGGACGCGCCATCAAGACCTCGCCCAAAACGGGAAACACCGCCTTCCATCTCCGATAGCCCCGCCAGAAATCCATCACCTCGGAGGCGCCGGCTCGATCGGGCAGCGGACAAAACCAGTCGATATCCGACAATCCGGGTCGAACACGGCCCAAGGCCATGCCCCTTCTCAGTCGAAGCTCGAAGCCCCGACTCCCGGCCCATGCTCGGACGGCGAAGCCGGCCAGAACATAGAGGCCTGCTCCCAATCGAGCGGCGATTCCATCGGACGCGCGCTTCAACATCCACTCCCGCAGCCATCGCCGCGCCAGATCCACGGGCGTCTCGACGACGGCTTGACCGCCCGAGACCGCCCGAATGGAACCGGAGGGGGCCAACAGGCAACGAGCCCTGTTTTGGGCCAGGATCGCCGCCCTGCGCCAGCCCGAGATGCGCGTTCCCAACACCGCCAATCGGCCCGAGCCATAAGCCCCGATCCCCACCTCCCCCCCGGAGATGCGCTCGCCCAAAAGCAGTAGGCTGCCGCTTTGGGCGTTCACGGCGCTCTGGCCATGAGCCTTCCAACTCCCGAAAAAGAGGGCGGCCGGGCCCACGCTGACCCAGGAGAAGCCTTCGCCATTGCCCGATAGCCGATGCGCCACGGAAAGCAACCGGCTTCGATCCTGCGCGTAAATGCCGAGCATCCGGTTGGCCTCGAATCGGCAAGACAACAGGCGCGCCCTCGATCGGTCGCGCAACCAGAGTCCATAGCGGCCGGCTCCGGTCCAGCGGACTCCCCAAGCCGCCAGGCGGCCCTCCCGCTCCGCCCGCAAGCCTATTTCGCCGCCTCGAATCAGGCAGCCCGCCAGGAGCAGCGACGCGCGGCCCCCGAGTTCTACCGCGGTGTCCGAGCATGAGAGCAGGCAGCGTCTCATGAGCGCCCTCGATCGCTCGCTCAGACCCGCTCCGGATCGGGTATTCCAGGCGCAATTCCTCATCGTCAAGAACGCCGAGCCTTGCGCCACGATCGCCCGCTCAAGCCGTGCCCCCCGGCAGGAGACCTGACCGACGCGCGCCGAATCGTGAGCGGATATCCCGCACTCTCCATCCCGGAATCGGCATGCCTTCAGATGCAGCCGGGCCCGCCCGGCCGCCCTGACAGCCTGCCTGTTGCCGGCGAATCGGCAATCCCTCGCCGACACGACGGCCTTGCCGGAGCAATCGATTCCCAAAGGGTTGTCCTGGAGCGCGCCGGACTCGGCGATGACCCTGCCTCTCGTGACGCGGCAAGCCACCTCGCCGCTGGAGGCGATCAAGAATCGCCGCAGTCTCACCGCTCCTCCGGAAACCGACAGCCCCGTCTCGTTGCCCTCCGATCTCAGCTCGCTCGCCTCTAACCGGGAGTCGCCACTGACCCTCAGTCCAGTCCGGGAGCCGCTCACCTTCACTTCCGCGACCCGAGCGCGGGCTTGTTGCGACAGGACGATCGCGGTCTCGCCTACCGCGACCAGGCCTTGGATAAGCGCCTGTCCGCGGCCCTTGAGCGCCAGGGATTCACCGTTCGACAGGAGCTCCAAGCCTTGGGCTTTCAGCTCCCAGGAGCCCGCGCAAAGCAGGCCATGCCGGGCTCCGCCCAACCGCGAGCTACTGAGCTCCAGGAGGCCGCCCTGAAGCGACAGACCGGTCTGCCGACAGTCGACGCAGAGCAGGCCGCGAGCCCTCAGGCGCCCTCGCCCGGCCACCTGCGCGCCGTGAGCGCATGAAGAAGCGCTCACATCCCACAACCGAGCCGAGCTCCGGCCCCACACGGCCAAGCCAGAATCATCGCAGTCCGACAGCCGGCTGCGCTTGACCCGTAGGCACGCCCGCCCTCGCGCCACCAGGCCTATCTCCGATAGGCGGATCGACGCTCCGCTGACCGCCACGGCCGCGGCTTGCTCGCAGACCACGGCTCGCCGCCTGCAGCCGACCGCCTGCAGGCCCTCGATGCGGCCTCGGCTGCCACCCGAAAAGAGAAGGCCTGACTCGCAAGCCTCGAGTCGCGTGTCTCTCAAGCTCGCCTTCGAGCGGTCGAAGAAGCTCATCGCCACCTCCTGACCCTTGAGGCTCAGGGATCGCGCGCTCACTCGGCCGCAACCGGAGGCCACGATACCGCCGAAAAGGGGGTGGTCGAATCCCTCCGCCCCCGCCTCGATGTCCAGCCTGCCTCTCACGATGAGATGCGCCCGGCCCGGTGGATTGGCCCGCAACCAGCGGCCCTGGCTCCAGCGCCAAACGACTGGGCTCTTGACGGGATCAGGAGCGAAATTCAATCGGGCGGAACTCTTGATCCGCAGTGCGCGGCCGGCGGGCACGATCACGTCGCCGAGCACCCGGACCTCCCCCTCCCACGCCGTGTCCGCGGCCAACTCGCCCAAAGCCGCGACGGAGGCCGTCCGCGGGCCGGCGCCCTCCTCGGGGCAGCCGGGAAACAGGGCCAGGAGAAGATCGGCCCCTGCCTCGATCCAGCGCTCGGGCGCATAGGTCCAATGATCTTGGCTGCGTCCGGCCCAAAGCGTCCATCGTTTCGTCTCGCTCCTGCGGCAAATGGGCGCGCGGCAATAGGCCCAGACGGCCAGCCAGAGCGTCCTCTCGAGAGCGGCCAATCCGCGAAAAGCCGAGCGCAGCACCGGCAGAGCGATCCAGGCCAGGGCGCCGACCGCCATGCTGGCGGCCCACCCGGGCGGACGATCCAAGGCGATGCGCCGCGAGCCTCGGCGCACGGCGATCACCCGCGACATGGGCGTGCCGGGTTCCACGACCGGATCGAGATGCCTGTTCCCGTCGCCTCCGGTCCAACGGCGTCCCGCCCGACGCCATAACACCCGATGAGCGACCAACGTGGGGCGGCCGGCCGCGTCTCGTCCCACATAAACCGCCACGTCTCCCCAATCAGGCGAGCCGGGACCGATCTCGATCTCATCCCCATTCCGGATCAGCGGAGCCATGGACGAGCCGAGCACGACGCGGCGGAAGGGATCGCTCATCGCAATCGTTCACCGATCGCCGGGCTGCGCCTCGCGAATAGCCAGCCGCCGGCCAGAGCCAGGACGGTCGCCCACAACGCCAATGAGGCCAGCGAAGCCCACGGAGGCCTGCCTTCCAAGAGGCAGGCTCGAAAGGCCGCAAGGAACTGGGCCAAGGGGTTGAGCCAGAGCCAATCCCTGATGCCAGGGGGAAGGGCGTCCGTCGCGTAAAAGACCGGGGTCGCGAAGAAGCCGACGTGGGTTCCCAGGGACCACAACCGCTCCGTATCGATGAACTCCAAACCGAGCAAGGCCAGGGCAAAGCCCAGGCCCAGAGCCCATAAGAAGAGAAGGGCCGACAAGGCCGGAACCAGCGCCCATGTCCACGTCACCGGAGTCCCCACGAGAACCAAGAGCAAGGCGAGCACGCCCATCTCCAGCGCGTACGAAAGACCTACCACCAAGACAGATGATATGACGATCAAGCCGCGGGGAAAGGAAAAGTTCTTGATCAACGGCGCCTTGCGGCGCAAACTGGTCAGGGCATTGGAAGTCGCCGAGACGAAGAAATTCCACTGCAGCAGTCCAACAAGCAGGAAGCTTCCGTAGCCGGGCACATCCCGTCCGATCCAACCGCCGAAAATCAGATAGAGCGACGCGAACATGGCCGCTGGATAAAGAAGGGTCCAACAAAAGCCGAAGACACTGCCCTGATCCCGCAGTTTGAATTCGCAACGGGTCAGCTCCCAAAGAACGTGCCAACAACGGTACAGAGACTCAGCGCGAGGCATAGACCTCATGATAGCCGGAGGCGGTAAAGCGCCAATCGAAGTTCCCGGCCGTGCGCAGCGCGTTTTGCCCGAGTTGCCGGCGAAGCTCGTCGTCGCGCAGCAGACGGTCGAGGACCTCGACTAGCGAGCCCAGGTCCTTGGGCTGCGCCAAAAGGCCGTTATAGCCGTGCCGCACGATTTCGCTCAGACCCCCGCAGCGTGATGCCACCACGGGCTTGCCGCAGGCCATCGCTTCGAGGGCGGATAGTCCCAAGGCCTCCTGGCGCGAGGGCAGGGCGAGAAACAGGCAATCGGCCAGGAGCCGATCCAATTCGGCGCGCGGCAAGACTCCCTCGTAGCTGACCCAGGGTTCGAGGCGCAGCAGACTGATCAGACCCTGTATATGGCCCGGGTTGAAATCCGGTCCGGTCAACAACAGCCTCACTCGATGTCCGCGATCCAAAAGCTCCCTCCATGCCATCACCAAGATGTCGACCCCCTTATAGGAAGCGAGCCTGCCGGTGAAAAGGACATAAGGAAAATGCGGAGGACCCGCTTCGCGCGGACGATAATGAGCGCTGTCAACGCCGTGATAAACCAGGGCCGGCTCGCCGGCCAATCCCCGGAACGTCTGCCGGACGCGATCGCCGACGTAACGGGAGTTCACGGTCACCCCATGGCTTAGACAAAGCGCGACGCCAAGCAGCACGCGGCCCGGCCAGCCCAAAGGCGGCGCGCTGGGGTTATCGAAATCGTTGAAGCTGAGCACCATGCGCCGGCCTGAAAGCCGGCACCAAAGGGCCATCCAAAGCACGGGCCAACGGAATTCGCCCGAAAAATGTACGTGGACTATCTCGCAGCCCTCGGCCCTTGCGGCGCGAGCGAAGCCGAGGAACTGGAAAGAGGCGTTCGACAACCCCCAATAGCGCCGCGGCACCCGCCGCCAGGTCGCCGTCCCGCTTTGCTCCCGCAGGGGAAGGCCGGAATGGGCGCGGCCGATCACGGCGACCACCTCATGCCCCAAGCGGGCCAGTTCCCGCGAGAGATTTCCGAAAGTATTGAGCCAAGCGGGATTATCGCCGTAGCCGAAGGAGACCAGAGCGATCCTCATCGGCCGCCGCCGACTCAGTAAAGGAGCTGAAAGGCGCGTATCTCCGGTTCCAGGGATCCGTGCTGGGTCAGCTTCGGCTTGCGATAGGGCTTTTTCTTCTTTTTTTCCTTCTTGGCTCTCATAGTTCCTCTGAGGCCAGCAGTTTCGAACGGGATAATTCCCGCACCAGCTCGGAGACATCCCTTTTTATCTTCTCGGCGGGAGCGTCATATTCCAGCGCCAAGTCCGCCGCGATCTCATGAGCGGCGCGCCCCTCGCACAAGAGCTCCCATATCCTGGTCCCGATGGGATCGAGCGAATAATAATGGCTCGACTCGAGATCCAGCACTATGGCTTGGTCTTCCACCTTGCGCCAGGCGATGCTGGCCGGGACCTTCCAGGCCGGCGTGGCGTTATCGCTCACCATGAGATCGTTTGGATTCTACCATTGCGGGAAGAGCGCGGTCCAGGGTCTGGCCCATCGAACCCTCGACGAAGCGGAGCAAGACGCCGGCGCTTGCGCCCGGGTCGGGACTTAAGTCGAATCGGAATATCTCCGCGCGGGCGATGATGCTCAAGGCTCTAAGCGCCCGAGAAAGGGCGATCGATGACAGGCGCGCCACCCGGCGGGGCCTGAAACCCAACATATATTCCCCCATCTGCGCCAGGCCTTGGCCCAGCACGAGATGACGGGCCAGGGCCGCCAAGGCTTCCGTCCGATCAGCCTTCTTGATCGAGGCGCCTCCCCGGCCCGGGCGGCCTATGAGCAACCATCGCAAGCTCGCGCTCCAGGCCATCGATCCCAGGAACGGCTCCAGATCGATCACGCGCTTGGCGGGAAAACCGGCGCGATGGAAAACCCGGACATGGCGGGGCTCTATATCGCTTAGATCGGCGTCGGACCTGAAGGCCCATCGCGTCGGAAAGGCCAATATTCTTAGATCGCGATCGATGAGCGGACTCTCCTCGCTCAGCCAGCGGAGTCTCCCCGATCGCCACGTTTCCAGGGCCAAGCGGCTCTTGCCCCCGCCGCTGGGCAAGAGCAACAGACCACCCTCGCCCAAACGCTCGAAGCCAAAGGCATGGATCCTGTGCAACCCGGCCTCGTCCAAGGCCTCTCCCACGCGGGAGAGGATACCGAGATAGGCCAACTCATGCAGCCTCCCCGGCTCCCCGGCGAAGAGTTCAAACCGTCGCTCCCGTTCCTCGAAGATGATTCCCGAGCCGTCGGCGGCGAGCATGATCCTTCGCTCAGGCCTCTCATGCACCTCCCAGCCCTTCCAACTCCAATCCGGCCGCCCTGCGGGACGCCGCCGCTGCGGAAAGGAAACCGGCTCCAAGACCCAGGAAAGAAGCCTCGCTCCCGCGCGTCCCGCCCGGAAGCCGCGAAAATCGCGTCCTAACTCCTCCACCACGGGGCCTGGACCCGCGATCTCGACCGTCGTCCCATAAAAATCGAGGGTCAGGCTCGGCATTCCCGGCTCCGGATCAAGCCCCAGAATATTCCCGCGACATAGGCGCAGTGAGCCGTGGGAAACAGCAAGGCGGTCCAGCAGGCCACTCTGGGGCTACGCGCGCCCAAGCCGGCCCGTCCCGCCTCGGCCAGGCAGGCGATTAAGTACAGGAGCGACGGGCACAGCCAGAGCCCGGAGCCGGCCAGGCCGGCAATCAGGGAGGCCAGAAGGGCTAGAGGCGCCAAGATCATGGGCGGGAAAGAACCCGGCTCCCATCGCGTGATCTGGCCGCGGCCCACGCCATAACCGAATAGCTGTACAAACCACGCGCTCAATCGTGACCGGCGCTCGTGATAGACGAAAAGCTCTGGGCAGTAGAGGGTCTTTCCGCCGTTGCGCTCCAAGCGATGGAGAAGCAGGGTTTCTTCGGCTGTGCGGGAAGCAGGAAAGCGCAAGCGCTCCACCTCGAAAACATCGCGACGGAGCATCAGGTTGCTGGAGGTGAAGCACCAGCCCGGAAGGGAACGGTCGCCGCCAGTCCGACGATACCTGATCGAGGCCGGCCCGCTGCCCAACAACGAGCTCAAGAAGGCGTCGGCGGCTCGTTGGAACGGGGTCGAGTCCGGCGGAGCCAGATTCGGTCCTCCCAACGCCAAGACCCTGGCCCGGGACAGCTTCTCCCAGACCCTCTCCAAGAAGCGATCATCCGGAAAAAAGGCGTCATCGTCGATGAAGTAGAACCAGTCTCCGGAGGCCCGCGCCGCCAATAGATTCCTGGCCGGACCGGGAGCGCGGCGCTCCATGCTCACCCACCCCACCCAGGGAAATCGGACCGCGAGTTCCAGAAAGGTTCCGTCTTCAAGAGCATCCTCTCCGTTGAGGCCCACCAAGACCTCGATCCGCTCCCGGCCCCGGCAGCGCTCGAGGCTCTCGAGGCAACGGCGCAGCTCGGCCGGACGCCGGCGGGAAAGGATGATCAAGGTCAAGGAGGCGGGCATGATCAGGCGATGAGCTGGTCGAGCACCGGAGTCGCCATGCAGCGCAACCAGCAATGACATCGCCCGGAGTCGACGAATTCCCTCACCGCCCTCGCCTTGTCCGAGCTCCAAACGGCGTCCAGGGGCTGGTTTCGAACATTGCCCGCGCTCATATCGCGATTGACGGGGCAAAAGAACAACTCTCCCTCCGGATCGAGCATCACGTGGCGCCGGCCGGCGCCGCAACGGCGAAAAAAGGAGAAACGCTCCGGCTGGGCGCCGTACTGGGAGAGATAATCCCAGTAGAGAAGCTCGGACCAAAGCCACCCCCATCGCTCCCGCTCCGGCGAGCGCCAGCGGCGAAGAGCCTCGTGCTTGCGGCACAAATGTCTCAAGACCTCGGCGATCCCCGCCATCGCGGCGGCCCGGCTGCCATCGTCCCATCGCACCGGCTCCGCTCCGTCGCGCTCGATGACCCATTGGGCGCCCAGGCTGCAGCCCAATTCCTCCTCCACGAAGCGATAGGCCCTGAAGACTTCCCGGGCGTTGCGCGGCGTGATGGTGAAGGTGAAGCCGAATGGGATGTCCGGAAACTCCCCGCGCAGCGCCTTGACGGTACTGATCAAGCCGGCGAAGGCTCCGCGCTGCCCCCGCACCTCGTCATGGGTCGTCTCGATGCCGTCCAACGAGGAGCCCAAGCGAAGAGCCTTGAGACCCCGCCCGCGGAGCTCCGAGAGCTTGAGTCTCAGATGGCCCGTATTCCAGAAGTTAGTGAGGACGATGATGCTCGCCTCGGGGAATCGGGCTCCGAGGAAGGCGAGGATGCCGACTATATCGTGGCGCAGCCATGGCTCGCCGCCCGTCACGACGATCTGGCCTATCCCGCGCAGCAGCGCCGAGCCCTCCACGGCCTCGCGGATATCCTCGAAACTCATTTCCCTGCCGACGGACCGAGGGTCCGAATGCTCGAGCCGCCAGTGCTCGCACATGACGCATTTGAGATTGCAACGATGAGTCAGTTCCAGGTGCAGCTCGGTGGGAGCCGGAGGCTCGGTGGGCGGAGGCGCGTTCTGGAGTCGCCGCCGCAACTGAAAGCGCAGATATTCCCACTCGAGCTCGTCTCGAGCCCGCTCCAGGGACAGCCCCGATGGCGCTGGCACGATCAAAGCCCGAGATAAGCCTTTTGCACAGAGGAGTCGGCCATAAGATCGCAGGCCGCCCCGCAGCCGCAGATCAGGCCGGTCTCAAGCACATAGGCCCTCGCCGCCAGGGATAGCGCCCTTCTGGCGTTCTGCTCGACCAGGAACACGGTCACGCCCTCTCGATTGATGCGCTCGATGATCTCGAACACGCGATCGACCACGATGGGAGCCAGGCCCATGGACGGCTCATCGAGCATGAGCAGCCTTGGCGCCGCCATCATGGCCCGCCCGATGGCCAGCATCTGTTGCTCCCCGCCCGAAAGAGTGCCTCCGAGCTGCGCCCGTCTCTTGCCCAGCACGGGGAAAAGCTCGAATACATGGGCCATCTCCCGGGAAAGATCGGCTCCGCGCCGCCAATAGGCTCCCATCTCGAGGTTCTCGACCACGCTCAAGCGCGGGAATATCCGCCTCCCCTCGGGCACGAGGGCGATCCCTTGCCTGACGATCTCGAACGACGCTCGCCCGACCATGGAACGACCCTCGAACAGGACCTGGCCTCGCTCGGGCTTGAGTTGCCCCGCCACGGTCTTGAGCAACGTAGTCTTGCCCGCGCCGTTATTGCCGATCAAGGCCACGATCTCCCCCCGCCCGATCTCGAGGCTGACGCCCTTGAGCGCCCTGATCTTGCGGCCGTAGACGCAATGAAGGTCCCTGATCTCCAACACGGGGCCGGCGCTCATGCTCCCTTGCCCAGATAGGCCTCGATGACCTTAGGATCGCTCACGACCTCATGGGGCTTGCCCTCGGCGATCTTGAGCCCATAATCGAGCACCGCCACCCGATCCGAGATATCCATGACCACCCGCATTTGGTGCTCGATGAGCATCACCGCGATGCCTCTTTCCCGCACCCTCATGACCAGCTCCACCAGGTCCCGGCTTTCCGTCGGATTCATGCCGGCGGTCGGCTCGTCGAGGATGAGCAGCTCCGGCTCCGTCGCCAGGGCTCGCGCGATCTCCAGACGCCGCTGCAGGCCGTAGGGCAGATTCTTGGCCAGCTCATTGCCGCAGGAAAGCATCCCGACGAAGCCGAGCGCGTCCTTGGCCGCGGCTTCGATCGCCCTTTCCTCGGTCTTGAAGGAAGGCCAGCGCAGCAGAGGGCCCAGCAGGCGCTGGCTGGAACGGCAATGCCGGCCTACCATCACGTTCTCGAGGGCCGTCATATTGGAGAACAAGCGGATATTCTGGAAAGTCCTCGCGATCCCCAAGGCCGTGATCCGATGCGAGGGCAGGCCGCGGATCGGCTGGCCCTTGAACTGGATCTCTCCGCGCGTGCCCGGGTAGACCCCGGTCAAGACGTTGAAAAGCGTGGTCTTCCCGGCTCCATTCGGTCCGATCACGCTGACTATTTCCCGACGATCGATGGACAATGCCACCTGGTCGATCGCCTTCAGCCCTCCGAAATGTTGGGCCAGGCCCGTGATGCATAACAGCGGGCTAGTCCGCCGTTCCGTAGACTCGCGGAATTCAGGCATCGGAGAGCTCGGCCTCGCGCCGCTTCGAGGGCCACAGGCCCTGCGGCCGGAAAAGCGTCACCAGGACCAGGATCAAACCGAAGAAGAGATAGCGATAATTGATCCACTGGGGAGAAAGGACCGCTTGCATCAGCACGGGACAACCGCTCAAGATCAGGGCGCCCAGCAGCACCCCGCCGACCGAGCCCATGCCGCCCAGCACGACGATGGAAACCACCAGGATCGATTCCCAGAATACGAAGGATTCCGGGGTGACGAATTGTTCCCAGTAGGCGAAAAGCGCTCCGGCCAGGCCCGCGAAGACGGCGCTCAAGACGAAAGCCAGGAGCTTGAGCGGGCCGACCGCGATGCCCGAGAGGGCCGCGGCGGTCTCGTCCTCGCGTATAGCCACCCAGGCGCGCCCGATCCTTGAGTGCTCCATGCGGCGCGAGGCCGCGACCGAGAGAAGGATCACGGCCATGATGAGATAATAGAAATAGACGTTCTCCGTCATGACGAGGCCGAAAAGACGCAATGGAGGAACCTGCAGACCCTTTGGGCCGTTGGTGATCGTATCGAGATTGTTGATCGCCAGGCGAGTGATCTCGCCGAAACCCATGGTGACCACGGCGAGGTAATCGCCCCTCAACCGCAGTATGGTCACGCCCAGCAGCGATCTGATCAAGACCGCAGCAGCGACCGCCAAGGGAATGGCCAGCCAAGGAGATAAGCCGCCGCGGGCGCAGAGAGCGGCGGTATAGGCGCCGACGCCGTAAAAGGCGACGTAGCCCAGGTCGAAAAGGCCGACGTATCCGAGGGTGAAATTGAGCCCGATGCCCAATATCATGTAGAGGCCCACGATGCCTCCCGCCCGCACCAAATGCTCCAGCTCGCCGCCCCGCACCAGCCATGGCAAGAGGGCCGCGCTGACGATGAGCGCGGCTCCCGCCCAGCGACGCATCGGAAAGCTCACACCTTTTCGGCGATCCTCTCGCCCAGCAGTCCGGAAGGCCGGACCAGCAGGACCAGGATCAAGATGCCGAACGCTATCACGTCCCGCCATTGAGCTCCATTGGGTATATAGCCGGCCGACATCACCTCGAGGCCGCCGAGTATGAAACCTCCCAGAACCGCGCCGCGGATATTGCCGATGCCGCCCAGAACGGCCGCGGTGAAGGCCTTGGCTCCGGGCATGAATCCGAGATTGTATTTGATCGATCCGTAGTACATCCCGTAGAGAACGCCCGCCGCGCCTCCCAGGGCGCCCCCGATAAGGAATGTCAGGGCGATGACCCGGTTGGCGTCGATGCCCATCAGGCCGGCCGTCTCGATGTCATCGGAGCAAGCGCGCATCGCCTTGCCCACCTTGGTATGTTCGATGAAGAAATGCAGGCCCAGCATCAGGGCGAGCGCTGCGGCCAAGATCACGGCCTGCAGCGAACTCACCGTCGCTCCGAACAGCTCGATGTGGGAAAGGGCCACGACCTCGGGAAAACGCATGGATTGGGTGCTGACCCACAGAAACACCGTGTTCTGAAGCACGATGGAGACTCCGATCGCGGAGATGAGAGGGGCCAATCTGGAGAGATGCCTCAGAGGCCGATAGGCGAATCTCTCAATGATCGCATTGAGCATGCCGGCGCCGGCCATGGCGGCCAGGAAGAGGACGAGCAATGCCGCGAGTCCCGAGGCGCCGCCTCCCATCATCCAAGCCAGTCCCAAGGCGACGAAAGAGCCCAGCATGAGAACCTCGGAATGGGCGAAATTGATCATGGTGAGTATTCCATAGACAAGGGTATAGCCCAGCGCGATCAACGCGTAAATGGCTCCGAGCGTCAGCGCGTTGACGATCTGCTGGGCAAGCACTGGGGGCGCCTAATTGACGGCCGGGAAGCTTCGATCCTTGGCGCGGGCCTGAGTCATAGTGATCACCTTGTTGAGGGTGTCCCCTTTCTCGTCGAATTGAGTGGTGCCCACCAGACCTTGGTAGCGGGTCTCCTTGAGCGCCTCGATCATCTTCTTGCGATCGGGGCCGGCCCGTTCCATGGCCTGGAAGATGATCTGGGCGGCCTCGTAACCGAAATGGTCGAAGGGCTTGATCTCTTGCCCAGGGCCGGTCCAGCGTCTGCCGTAATTGGCCACGAACTCGCGCGCGCTCTTGAGCAGCTCCACCGGCACGCCGACGATGGTGAGATAGGCGCCATCCGCCGCTTCTCCGGCGACGTCGAAGAGCCCCGTGGTCTTGGCTCCATCACCGGAGAAAAAGGCTGTCTTCATCCCCAGCTCGCGCATCTGCTTGACGATCAAGCCCGCTTCGGTGTAAAGGCCTCCGAAGTAAAGACCCTCAGGCTTATTGTCCTTGATGCGCGTCAGCAACGCCTTGAAATCGCGGTCGCCCACGGAGATGCCGTCCTCGCTGACGATCTGCCCCCCCAATTGCGAAAAGCGCCTGCGAAACTGCTCCGCCAGGCCTTGCCCATACGGAGTCTTATCGTGCATGATCGAAACCCGTTTCTTGCCCAGCTTGTTGTAGACGAACTCCGCCGCGTAAGAGCCTTGGACATCATCGGTCGGCACCACCCTGAAGACCACCCGCGGCCCGCTCCATTCCTCTTTAAGCTGCTGGGCGGTCACCTCGGGATTGGTGGCCGCCGGAGTGATCATCGGCACGCCGCCTCGCGAATAAACCTTGGCCGCTGGGATGGCGCAGCCGGAATTGTAATGTCCGACCACGGCCACCACTCGACTATCCGAAATGATCAAATTGGCGACATTGACGGCTTCCTTGGGATCGGCGCGATCATCATAAGGTACGGCCTCGACTCTATAAGGAAAACGCTTCGAGGCGTTGGCCTCTTCAACGGCCAGCTCCACGGCGCGCCGCAAGCCCTGCCCCTCAGTGCCCATATCTCCTGTCAGAGGAACCGCGACGGCGATGCGAGCCACCTTCTCTCGCGGACCGCAACCCGCGGCCGAAAACGCCGCCAGGAACCCCAGGATCACGCCGATCGGCACCCTTCTCTGGCTCATAAAAACCCCCTCTTAAACCAGCGAAAATATATCCAATATGAAACTGATTTGCAAACAGCCCGCCCCTGGACGCTGCTGGGAAACCCTGTTATACTGCCGAGTAGGATAGGCCCATGAAAAAGAGCGCTGAAAAGCTTTTGATGGGACTTTGGGGACCGTGTCTCTTGGCGGCTCTGCCCTCGCATTTAGGCTCGGAAAACGTCAATCTCTCCACCTATTATCCGGCGCCCTCCGGAGTCTACACGCAGATGATCACCACGGACCGGACCATCTTGGCGCGAGACGCAGCCGTCTCCTCGCGCGTGGGCGTGGGAACCTCCACGCCCCAGGTCAAGTTCCATGTGGCCGGAGACGCCGCGTTCACCGGAGGCAGCGTGGGCATCGGCATGACCAACCCAAACGCCAACCTGGCGGTGGCCGGCGGAGCGATCATCGCCGGGAACACCCCTCATAGCGGCCCCAATCCTGGCGACGACGCGAATGCCAACGAAATCACGCTTGCCGCCTCGGGAACGCCGCTGAATCCCTTGCGCGTATTCTTCGGTTCCTCCGGGTCGTATATGATCAATTCCCAGGGTCAGATGCGCGTAAACTCGCTCAGCATCGCCTTCGGGACCGGAGGGAGCCAGATCGTCTGCGGCTGCGGCGATAGGACTTTGCGCGTCGGCCAAAACTGCACCAGCGCCTGCGCAGGAGTGGGCGGCACCGGCCTCGGAGACATAGGCCTCCGACTGCGAAACTAAGCATGGAGTCGCGCCTCGCGCGCTCCTGGCTGGCCCCCATCAGCGTCGGCCTGGCCGCGACCACGATCTACCTCAATACGCTATCCAATGCATTCACCTGGGACGATCACCTCCTGATAGGCGCCAACCCGCTTTTCGATGAGCAGGGAAAGTCGTTCTCCTCATGGCTCATGCATGGGTCGGCACTCGCCAGCGCGCGGCCGATATTGATGGCCACCCTGGCCTGGGACGGATGGCTCTGGTCGACGCGTCCCTTCGGCTTCCATCTCACCAATCTCGCCTTGCATGGGCTCAACTCCATCCTGGTCTACGGCCTGACCGCCAGCCTTTGGCGTCGCCGATGGTTGGCCTGGCTCTCGGCTTTGATTTTCGCCCTGCATCCGATCCATACCGAGGCGGTCAACGGGATCGGGTTTCGCGGCGACCTGCTCGCCTCGCTCTTCGCCTTATCGAGCCTATGGGCCTATGCCCTATTCCGCCGCGCGCAAAGCCCCCGGCGTTTCATGGCTCTAGGCCTCGCTCTTCTCTGTTTCGCCGTCTCGCTCTGGGCCAAGGAATCAGCGATCGTGGTTCCAGCCCTGGCCGCGCTGCTCGATGCCACCGGAACATTCAGCTCATCCATCCCATCGAGGCATTGGCGCCGTTGGCTCTTTCTCTTGGCCGCGTTATTAACCGGCGGCTATCTCCTGCTCCGCCCCGCGACCTCGGGTTATCGCGCCCTCCGGCCTGAGCTGCCGGGGGCAGCAGTGCAGACCTCCGCGAGCAGTTGGGCTTTCGAGCCCTCCCCCCCCCAGTGGGACCTCATTTATCGAGATCCATCGGTCAATCTTTTCACCATGTCTTCGGTGCTCGCTGAATACGTCAGGCTCATGGTCCTGCCCTACCCCCTCCGGGTGGAACGGGCCCCTCGCGTGATCCTCTCCGCTACGGATCGGAGCTTCCTGTGGGCCTCGCTCATGCTCCTGTCGACCGCGGGCCTGGCGTCGCTGGCCTGGTCGCTCGGGCACCAGCCCCTATGCATGGGCATCATCTGGTTCGCGATCGGCCTCTTGCCGGTCTCGAATCTGATCCCCATCTTCAATCCCATGGCTGAGCGCTATCTGTACCTGCCCTCGGTCGGGGCTTGTTGGGCCCTGGCCTATGGTCTTTCGGGGCTGGGCCGCAATGCCAAAAGCTCGGTCCTTCTCGTGCTGCTGCTTTCCTCGTACTCGGCGCTCACCTGGCGGCGCAACGCCGACTGGCGCGATGACGAGCGATTGTTCGCTCGCGAGGTCTCCGGACCGGATCAGAACGCGCGAGTCCATTTCAATCTTGGGGTGCGACGGCATCGGCAAGGACGCTGGCTCGAGGCCTTGGAAAGCTATCAGAACGCGATCCAGCTCCACCCCGGATACGTCGAAGCCCTCACCAATATGGCGGTTGTCTATGAGGACCTGGGACAGGAGGATCGATCCCTGGCTTTGCTGAAACAGGCCGTATCGCTTCAGCCCCGCAGCCCCCTTCCGCAAGAACTCCTGGCCCAAAATCTCGAAAGACGGGGTCAGACCGCCGCCGCGCTCCGATCTTACGAGCGGGCCGCAATCGACTTCCCCTGGTATTGGCCCGTTCGATCGAGGTTAGGGGAGCTCCGCGCGACGGCTTCCCTGCCCTAAACTAGCGATTGAAGGGCCCTGCTCCATTGGTGTATAATACGTTTTCTTATGATAAAAGACCTGGTGTCCGGCTGGCTATCGCCAGACCGAATCTACCAGAAGCCCGAGGGCTGGGCCGCCAATCTCCGTCCCCCTCTGACCCAGGGTTCCAGGCCCGGCCGGGAAGTCTCGAATGATCTAAGGAATAGCATCCGCAGGGCCCAGGAGGCCCTGCTTCGGATGCAGAACCATGATGACGGCTATTGGTGCGGCCCCCTGAAAGCGGATACCACGCTCGAATCGGACACCATCATGCTGCTCAATTTCCTGGGGAGGGGCAGCTCGGTCAAGGTAAGGAGGCTGGCCAATCATATACTTAACGAGCAATTGCCTGACGGGGGCTGGCCGATATTCAAGAACGGCCCCGCCGACATCTCGGCCACGGTCAAGGCCTATTGGGCTCTTAAATTCGCCGGCCATTCACCGCAGGAGCCTCGCATGACCGCGGCCCGGCGCCGCATCAAGGAGTTGGGCGGCATCCACAAGGTCAACACCTACACCAAGTTTTACATGGCTCTGTTCGGCCAATATGACTGGCGGGGCGTTCCGACCATTCCCCCGGAGCTCATGCTTTTCCCGAGCTGGTTTTACTTCAATATTTACGAGATGTCGTGCTGGACTCGTTCGATCTGCGTTCCTCTGTCCATCGTCTGGGCCTATCAGCCTCATATCCCATGCCCGCCCCAGGCCGCTCTCGACGAGCTTTTCCCGGACAGCCGGCGCTACGTCCCTCTTTCCGAGGCGGTGGGCCCGCACGGCTTTTTCTCCTGGACGAAATTCTTCCTAGTCTGGGACGGCTGGCTCAAGGCCATCGAGGGCAAAGGCGGCCATTGGATCCGGGTTTGGTCCCTCCGGCTGGCGGAGGACTGGGTGCTGCAGCGCCTGGAGGAATCGGATGGCCTGGGAGCCATCTACCCCGGCGTCATCAACACCATCATGGCGATGAAATGCCTGGGCTATCCGGACACCGACCCTCGCTTGGTCGAGCAACTCGAGCATCTCGAGAGGCTCGAGCTCCCCGAAGGGGAGCGGCTTGAGTATCAGCCATGCCGCTCCCCGGTTTGGGACACGGCCATATCGGTGATCGCGCTTGCTGAATCGGGCCTGGAACGAGATCACCCGGCCCTGGTCCGGGCCGCCGAATGGCTGATCTCCAAGGAATGCAAGCGGGCGGGCGACTGGAAGATCAGCACGCCCTCCGGCCCGGTGGGGGGCTGGCATTTCCAGTTTCAAAACGCCTTTTATCCGGACATCGACGACGCGGCCATGGTGATGCTCGCCCTGCGTCACGTATCCCTCAAGGAACCCTTGGGACACTCGCGGGAGAAGGCATGCCTCCGAGGGCTCAACTGGCTGCTCTCCATGCAGTCCGAAACCGGCGGCTGGGCCGCCTTCGATCGCGATAACACCAAGGCGATCCTGACCAAGATTCCCTTCGCGGATCACAACGCGATGATCGATCCTCCCTACGCCGACGTCACGGCGAGGGTTCTCGAGTTCCTGGGCTATATCGGCTATGACCGGCGCTACGCCTGCGTGGACCGATCCGTGCGTTTCTTACGCAGCGAGCAGGAGTCGGATGGCTCCTGGTTCGGACGCTGGGGCGTCAATTACATCTACGGCACTTGGCAGGCGCTTCGCGGACTGGCGGCCATCGATGAGGACATGAATCAAGCCTACATCCAAAAGGCAGTCTCCTGGCTCAAGAGCGTTCAACTCGAGGACGGGGGATGGGGCGAGACCTGCATCACCTATAGCGATCCCTCCCAAAAGGGGCGCGGCCCCTCCACCCCCTCCCAGACGGCCTGGGCCCTGATGGGCCTGATGGCTGCCGGCTTCTTCGACGAATCCGTCGAGCGCGGCATTGACTATCTGATGAGCACCCAAAAGCAGGACGGCACCTGTGACGAGACTGAATATACGGGCACGGGCTTCCCCAAGGTGTTCTACCTCGAATACACGATGTACCGCCAATACTTCCCGCTGCACGCCTTGGGCATCTACCGCTCCAAGAAATCCGAGAGCATCGTGGGCGCGGATGCCTTGGACACCGTCTCAAAAGGATAACAAGATACATGCCTTCACCAATGAGCCTTCAGTTGTCTGTTTTGAAGTACATCGTCGCGCAGAAGATCAAGGGAGTCGAGCGCTATCCTCTGGTGATGATGCTCGAGCCGTTGTTCGCCTGCAATCTGGAATGCGCCGGCTGCGGGAAGATACAATATCCGGTCGAGGTCTTGCGCAAGCGCATGAGCCCGGAGGAGTGCTGGAACTCGGCCGAGGAATGCGGCGCGCCCGTGGTTTCGATCGCCGGAGGCGAGCCTCTCATCCACCCCCAGATCGACACGATCGTCGAGGGCCTTATCGAACGAGGCAAGTTCCTCTACCTTTGCTCCAACGCCATACTGCTTGAGAAGAACATCCAGCGCTTCCAGCCCAGCTCTCATTTGATCTTCTCCATCCATCTTGACGGGGTGGAGTCGACCCACGACCGCATGGTCTGCCGCGACGGCATCTACAAGACCGCCCTATCCGCGATCAAGCTCGCCAAGGAGCGGGGCTTCCAGGTAATGACCAACAGCACCATCTTCCAGGGCGAGGATTCCGACGAGTTCCGCCGCTTTTTCGACGAATGCATGGAGCTCGGGGTCGACGGCATGATGATCTCCCCAGGTTACGCCTACGAGAAGGCGCCGGCCCAGGAGATATTCCTGAAGAACGAGCAGACCAAGGCCTGGTTCCGGGAGACGCTCAAGGATTGGCGCACCCAAGGCTGGGACTTCAATCACAGCCCCCTCTATCTGGACTTTCTCGAGGGCAAGCGGGACTACGATTGCACCCCCTGGGGCAACCCGCTGCGCAACGTCTTCGGCTGGCAAAGGCCGTGCTATCTCATGGCCGAGGGCGGCTACGCCAAGACCTATCAGGAGCTTCTTGAAAGCACCGATTGGTCGCGTTATGGCCGCGCCTCCGGCAATCCTCGCTGCGCCAATTGCATGACTCACGTCGGTTTCGAGCCCAGCGCGGTGAAGGACGGCTTCTCCAGCGTCTCCAGGTTCTTCGAGCTGGTTCGCGACTACGCCACGATCAAGGGGCCGCGCAAGGCCCATCGCGCCTATCCTCGAGCGGGCAAATCTTATGAGGAGATCCTTCAGACGGCGGGAGACCGTCCCCTGACCCCTTCTTGATGGATTCTGTATTCGTCACCGGCGCCACCGGTTTCGTGGGCGCCAACCTCACGCGCCTGCTTCTCGATAAGGGCTATCGGGTGAGGGTCTTGCTCCGGCCCGGTTCGAACCGGGCCAATCTCGATGGGCTCGACGTCGAGCCCATCCAGGGTAGCCTCGAGGATCCCAAGGCCTTGTCCGAAGGAAGCCGCGGCTGCCGCTACGTATTCCACGTCGCGGCCGATTACCGGATCTGGGTCCGGGATCCGGCGGCGATGTACGAGGCCAATATTTCCGGCACGGAACGCATGATACAGGCCGCGGGCAAGGCCGGCGCCGAACGCATCGTCTACTGTTCGAGCGTTTCGGCCATACGCCCGCCCTCCGACCACACCCCGGCCGATGAGGACTCGCGCTATGGCGGCGTGGACGAGGTCGTGAGCGTCTACAAGAAGTCGAAATATCTCGCCGAGCTCAAGGCGATGGAGCTGGTCTCCAAGGGACTTCCCGTCGTGATCGTCAATCCGGCCGCGCCTATCGGACCTTATGACATCAAGCCCACCCCCACGGGACGCATCGTGGTTGACTTCCTCAATCGCCGGCTCCCATCCTACATCGATACGGGGCTCAACGTGGTCCACTCCGGCGATGTCGCGCAGGGGCATCTCCTGGCCGCGCAGCTCGGCCGCGTGGGGGAGCGCTATATCCTCGGCGGCGAAAATCTGAGCTTCAAGGGCCTGCTCGAGCTGCTTTCGGAGCTCACGGGCCTGGCCGCGCCCCGGTTCAAGACTCCTTACGCGATCGCCTACGCCTTCGCGGCCCTGGACTGCGCCAGGGCGCGTCTGCTGGGAGGAGAGCCCGTCGCTCCCCTCGATGCCGTGAGGATGGCCAAGCATTACATGTGGTACGACTCGTCGAAGGCTTGCAGGGAACTCGGCTATCGCCCTCGACCGGCGAAGCAGGCCTTGGCCGATGCGGTCAGATGGTTCGAGGAAAACGGATATACGGCAAGCCGGAGCGAAGCGCGTCAGAATAGGGAACATGCGAACTCTCGTGCCTGAGAACGATCGACCGGCCCGGGCGCGGCTGGGACCGGTGCTGCTATGCGCCGCTACGGGCTGGGAAGCGGCGCCCGTGGCCAGGCGCTTGAACCTCCGGCAGAGCCGGGCGGACCGCTTCACGGGCAAGGTCTCGGGAAAGGAGATCGCCCTTCTCAAGATGGGGATGGGAGGCGAGAAGGCCGCGGCAAGCCTCCGGAGTTTCGGAGCTCAATCCGGGCAGGCCATGCCGGATCTGGTCTGTTCGATCGGTTATTGCGGCGCGCTTCAGCCGGGCATCCGCCCGGGGGAGCTTGTGGCCGACGTCCAGGGAGCGGAGCTTGACTGCGTTCAGGCGATCCGGGAGGCTGCCGCGACCATGGGGCTGCCCGTCCATTTCGGGCGAATACTTTCCTCCGCCCTCGTGCTAGGTCCCGAAGAAAAGGCTCGCTGGGGCAGCGCGCGAAGGGCCGTGGCCGTGGACATGGAGAGCTCCTCGATCAGGGCTTGGGCGGAAGAGCTCCAACGACCCTTCCTGGCGTTGCGCGTGGTCTTCGACGAACTCCATGACGCCCTTCCGGCCCGGATGCCTCGCGACGAGTCGCTGGCCGAAGCGGCTCGCTACGCCTTTGGGAATATCCTTCTCTGGCCCCAGCTCGCCCGCTTGGCTCTACGGCAGGGAAGATGCGCCAAGCGCCTGGCGGCTTTTTTGGAGCGGCTTTTGGAGAGACTATGAAGGGATCCTTGGAAAAGTACCTGGCCGGCAATTCCTCCCGAGTGGACCGCCTGCTCGAGCTATTGATGCGCCGTCGTCCTGAGCAACCCGAGACCATCCGCAAGGCCATGAGCTATTCGCTTTTCGCCGGGGGCAAGAGGCTGCGGCCTACGCTCGTCATCGCAGCGGCGCAGTGTTGCGGAGGCCGGGCCGACCAAGTGCTCAAGACGGCCGCGGCCCTGGAGATGATCCACACCTATTCCTTGATCCACGATGATCTGCCGGCCATGGACGACGACGATCTGCGCCGAGGCAAGCCCACCAACCATAAAGTCTTCGGCGAAGCCGTCGCCATACTCGCGGGAGACGGACTGCTTACCTACGCCTTCGAGCTGGTGGCGGAAAACGCCCTGGAGCGGCGGCTTTCCGCGCGAAACACCGCCGAGCTTATCCGCGTCGTGGCCAGAGGCGCCGGCACGCAAGGAATGGTCGGAGGCCAGGTCGCAGACCTGGAGGCCGAGGCTTGGCGAGACAAGAATCATGGCTTCGATCCGGCCCGCGCCCTCGAATACATCCATCTCCACAAGACGGCCGCCCTCATCGCGGCGAGCTTGGAGGCCGGCGCCATTCTCGCGGGCGGCAGCGCCGCCGAGCGTCGGGCTTTGCGGGACTACGGCGACAATATCGGCCTGGCCTTCCAGATCGCCGACGACGTGCTGGACGTGGTAGGGGACAAGAAGAAATTGGGCAAGAGAGGCTCGGATAGCGCCAACGACAAGCTCACCTACGTCAGCTTATACGGCGTGGACAAGGCCCGGGCAAAAGCCCGGGAGCTCGTGACGCTGGCCAAGAAGTCTTTGCGGCGACTCGACCGTTTCCATGCGCCGTTGCTGGCCCTGGCAGATTTTATCGTAAATCGGGAAAAATAGGGGTAAGAGAGATGATAGAGCCAATTGAGTTGAAGCATCTGCCGCAGATCGATGATCCGGCCGATCTGAGGAAGCTCCCTCCGAGCGCCTTACCGCGAGTCTGCGCGGAGATGCGTCAATTCCTCATCGACACCATCTCCAAGATCGGCGGGCACTTCGGCTCGAGCCTCGGCTCGACCGAGATCACGGTCGCTTTGCATTATGTCTTCGACACTCCCCGCGACAGGCTTGTCTGGGACACGGGACACCAAACCTATGGCCATAAGATCCTGACCGGCCGGAGGGATTCCCTCAAGCAGATCCGCCAGCTTGGCGGCATTTCAGGCTTCATCAAGAGAAGCGAGTCTCCCCATGATACTTTCGGGGCGGGGCACGCCTCGACCGCCATCTCGGCGGCTCTAGGCATGGCCCTCGGCCGCGATCTTAAGGGCGAGAAATTCAAGGTCGTCGCCGTCGTCTCGGACGGCTGCATGACCGGAGGCGAGTCTTACGAGGGTCTACAGAACGCCGGCATGCTCCAGAGCGATCTGCTCGTGATACTCAATGACAACCAGATGTTCATCTCCAACCGCGTCGGAGCCTTGGGCACCTTCCTGACCAAGCTTCTGACCGTGGGCGCCGTGCGCAACGCCGAGAAATCCGTCAAGGACTTCCTGGCCCGCTTCAAGTTCTGGGGAGCGAGCATACTCCGGGTCGCGAAGAGAGCCCGGGTCCTGCTCTTTCCCGGCATGCTCTTCGAAGAGATGGGATTCACCTATTTCGGCCCGGTCGACGGCCACGACGTCCAAAGACTGGTCCAAGTGCTGCAGCATATCAAGGAGCTCAAGGGGCCGGTGCTGCTGCATTGCGTGACCAAGAAAGGCAAGGGATATCCCCCCGCCGAGGCCGACGCCTATACCTGGCATGGGCCTGGCAAGTTCGAGCCCTCTACCGGCAAGTTCCTCAAGGCGCCAACGGCCAAGGCGCCGCCTCCCAGCTATACCTCGGTATTTTCCAAGGCGCTGCTGCGGGAGGCCGAGAACGATCCCCGCGTGGTCGGCATCACGGCCGCCATGCCCGAGGGAACGGGCCTCGACGCCCTCAGGGACCGATTCCCCCGGCGTTATTTCGACGTAGGCCTGGCCGAGCCTCATGCCGTGACATTCTCCGGGGGCTTGGCCTGCGAGGGCTATCGACCGGTGGTCACCATCTATTCGACATTCCTCCAGCGGGCCTACGATCAGATCGAGCACGACATCTGCCTTCAGAACCTGCCCGTGGTCTTTTGCTTGGATCGAGCGGGACTCGTAGGCGAGGACGGCCCGACGCATCACGGAGCCTTCGATTACAGTTATCTGAGGATGATACCGAACATGACGGTCATGGCGCCGGCCGACGAGAACGAGCTGCAACACATGCTTCGAACCGCCATCGCCCTCGGCGCGCCCGTATCGCTGCGCTATCCACGCGGAGCGGCCGTGGGAGTATCCATGGATCCGGAGCCCAAGCTCTTGCCTATCGGCAAGGGCGTGCGCTTGAAGGAGGGCGGCGACGTCACTCTGATCGCCATCGGCAATCGAGTGCATCCCGCCCTCGAGGCCTCGCAATCCCTCGCCGATCGGGGAATCTCGGCCGGGGTCCTCAATATGCGCTTCGTCAAGCCTCTGGACGTAGAGCTTCTCAAACAGGCCGCTGCGCAAACTCCTTATCTGGTCACCATCGAGGACAACGCGCTGCAGGGCGGCTTCGGCAGCGCGGTGCTCGAGAGCCTCAATCAAGCGACGGAATCCCTGGGTCCGGCCAGGACCGACGCGGTCCGCGTCCTGCGCCTCGGCCTACCGGACAAGTTCGTCGAGCATGGCGCCCCCCACCTGCTTTACGATTCGGTCGGCCTTTCCGCCTCCAAGATCGCAGACAGGGTCGCCCATTGGCTTGCCCAGGCGCGCCCCACGGTCGGAACCAGAGGAACCGAGGCCGCGTTGAGCTAGGAGATCCCATGCCTACAGACACTAACGCCCGTATCAAGATCGAAAAGCTCGTGCTCGCCAAGCTCCGCGGTTTTTGCGCCGGAGTCGTGCGCGCCATCGACGTCGTCGAGAAGGCCCTCGAGGTCTGCGGCAAGCCGGTCTATGTCCGGCACGAGATCATACACAACCGCTACGTCGTCGACGGCTTGCGGGCCAAGGGAGCCGTCTTCGTCGAGGATTTGGGCGACGTCCCTTCCGGCTCTTGGCTGATCTTTTCGGCTCATGGAGTCGGCCCCGACGTGGTCCAGGAGGCTAGGGACCGCGATCTCAACATCATCGACGCGACTTGTCCGCTGGTCACCAAGGTGCACCTCGAGGCCATCGCCTTGGCGAAGCGGGGTTACACGATCATCTTGATCGGCCACGCTGACCATGTCGAGACCATCGGCACCATGGGCGAGGCTCCGGAGAGCATCAAGGTCGTCGGGACGGTCGAGGACGCCGAAAGGGTCGAGGTTCCCTATCCTGATCGCATCGCCTACCTGACACAGACAACCCTGAGCCTCGACGACACCCGGGAGATCGTCGCGGTGCTTAAGCGCCGTTTCCCGAATCTCAACCCTCCCAAGAAGGACGACATCTGCTACGCCACCCAAAACCGCCAGAATGCGGTCAAGGCCATGGTCCCTTACGTCGATCTTCTCCTGGTTCTCGGGGCCCCGAACAGCTCGAACTCGCTGAGGCTTTGCGAGGTCGCGAAATCCAAAGGCCTTCGCTCTTATCTCATCGAGCGCGCTTCGGACATCAAGGACGATTGGATGGACGGGGTCAAGACGCTCGGCCTGACCGCCGGGGCTTCCGCGCCCGAAATTCTGGTCCAAGAGGTGGTAAAATATTGCCAGGAGAGATTCCAGGTGGCAGCCGTCGAGGAGCTCGAAACGGTCGAGGAAGACGTTCATTTCTCCCTGCCTTATGAGCTCGAGCAGTTGCTCAAGAGGCCCGGCCCCGAGCCATGAGAGTGGGCCAATGGCTTCAGCCTCGCTACCCGGGTTCGGACGTATTTGAGAAGGATTTCTCCCAGGTCGATTTTTCAGGTCTCGACATCTATTGCCCCGGCTGCAAGCAGCCCTTGCGCCTTTCTCGCCGCTCTCCGAACGGGAAGCTGGCCGGCTGGTGCAAGAGATGCAATCGCGGAGTCTGCGCGTAAGCGTGTCCGGATGCGGTCCGGAGGGAAGAACATGACGACAACTCAAGAGGAAATCGAAGCCGAGGAAATTGATATCCCCGAAACCGAGCAGCCCCAGGGTCGGGAAGAGACCGACCTGCGCAAGCTGACCCAGCGCCAGCCTCCTTCCCGGGGACTCTGCCGCCGCTGCGGCCTGAACAAACCGATCAACCGCCTGATGCTTTGCTATCCCTGCTGGGTCAAGATAGTCCTAGAGAAGTCAGGCTGGCGCCAGGGCGAGCCCCATCCAGACGGCTGCCAGTGCCAGGGAGCGGTGCCGGGCCATCAGAGCCTATCCATGGGCAATTAGCCCGCCGACTACTTGAAGACGGCCTTTCGGTAGTGAATCAGCTCCGCGATCGACTCGCGCACGTCCTCAAGCGCTTGGTGCTGTTTACTCTTTGAGTAGACGTATTTTGCGCAGGGATACCATCTCATCACCAGCTCCTTGACCGTGCTCACGTCTATGGAGCGGTAATGGAAATAATCGTGCAGGGTGGGCATATACCTCACCATGAAGCGACGGTCCTGTCCGATGGTGTTGCCGCAGAGAGGGACCTTCTTGGAAGGGCAATAGCGGGAGACGAACTCCAACGTCTTGGCCTCGGCCTCGGCCATGGTGGTCGTGGATTTGCGCACGCGCTCGGTTAGGCCTGATTTGCCGTGCTGCTCGACGCACCAAGGGTCCATGGCGGCCAGGATCTCCGCCGCTTGGTGTATGGCGATGGTGGGGCCCTCCGCCACGATACGGAGTTCGCTATCCGTGATGACGGTGGCGATCTCGAGGATGGTGTCCCGCTCCGGGTCCAGGCCGGTCATCTCCAAATCCAGCCATACCAGATTTCTCTCATCTTGGACGGCTCCATCGGCCATATTGTGTCGGGATAATAGCAAAATTACATGGGCCTCGAGACCGTCTGGGCTTGCCTTCCCTTGAGAGTTCTGTTAGACTTCACAGGAAACGGACAGAATCGCAAACATAGGAGACCTGCATGAAAAGACACCACTTTATGGCGGCGGTCGCGGCTTTATTCCTGGCGGCTTGCGGCAAGAACACCGTGCAAGCGCCCATCGCGGAGAAGGCTCCGGATTGGGTCAACAAGGGGAATGGCGCTTTCAAGGAAAGCGGCCAAGCGGTGATCTATGGAGTCGGGATATCGCAAGGCATACGCAATCGCGCTTTGGCGGTGACTTCGGCCGATGAACGGGCCCGAGCCGAGATCGCCAAGATCATGAACACCTATGTCTCTGTGCTGACCAAGGATTATATGGCCTCCACCACCGCGGGAGACATGAGCAAGTCAAGCGAGGAGCAGCACGTCAGCCAGACGCTCAAAAACTTCGCCAAATTCACGCTCAACGGCGCCATGATCGTCGATCACTGGAAGGATCCCTCGGATGGGACCATGTTCGCCCTGGCCAAGCTCGACATAGCCTCTATCCGAAAGACTCTCGAGGAGTCCAAGGAGCTTGACGCCAAGATGCGGGACTTCGTCCGGGCGAACGCCGAAAAGGCGTTCGATGAGTTGGCCGCGGAAGAGGCCAAGCAAAGGTAATCGCCATGCTTAGTCCTTTTCGCTTGATTCCGTTGGCGGTATTCGCCCTGGCCTTGGCGGCGAGCGGCTGTGGCACGAAGGTCCGCCGCCTTGAGGTCGAGGATGTCAAGGACCTCAGCGGCAAGTGGAACGACACGGACTCCAGGCTGGTCGCCGAGGAGATGATACGTGACTGCCTCTCTCGGCCCTGGCTAGCCCAGGCCGGCCGCTCCGGAAAGGCGCCATCGGTGATCGTGGGCACGGTGCGCAACCAGAGCCACGAGCACATCAACACGGACACCTTCGTGGAGGATCTGCAGCGGGAGCTGATCAATTCCGGGAAAGTCCAATTCGTAGCCAGCAAGGCCGAGCGAGGAGACGTGAGGGACGAGCGCCTCGATCAAGACGCCAACGCCTCCGAGGAGACGCGCAAGGTCCATGGTCAGGAAACCGGCGCGGATTACATGCTCTCGGGCGCGATCAACACCATTCAGGACCGCGAGGGCGGGCAGACCGTCATGCTCTACCAGACCAATCTCAAGCTTCTGGACCTCAAGACGAACCAGATCGCCTGGAACGGCCAGAAAAAGATCAAGAAATTCGTAAAACGCTCCCGCGTCGGCTGGTAAGCGGCCGCCATGGGGCAGCGCCCGCGCCGGCTGCCATTGGCGTCCCTGGCCCTCGGCCTGCTGCTGACGGCCTGCGCCTCGGGCCCTTCCTCTCAGAGCATCCGGAGGGTACAGCGCTATATATTGACCGAGGATTACGCCGGAGCGGAGAGTTATCTGGAGAGATCCAAGGAATCCGAGTATGGGCGCAAGAATATGGTGCTCTATCACCTGGATCGAGGACTCGTGCTCCATCATGCCGGCAAGTACCTCGAAAGCGAGGCAAGCTTCGACGTGGCCGAATCTCGCATCGAGGAGCTTTATACCAAGAGCCTCTCTCAGGCGGCCGGGATGCTCCTGCTTAACGACAACACCGTCGATTATGCGGGAGAACCCTTCGAGCGGGCATTGACCAATGTATTCCGAGCCCTCAACTATCTTCTCCTGGGCAAGCCGGACGAGGCCTTGGTGGAATCCCGCAAGGTCGAGGCCTTCCTCGATGAGCTGAGCGAGCGCCTGGAGAGGAAGAATACGTACAAGGACGACGCATTCGCCCGCTATTTGGACGCCCTGCTTTACGCCGATCAAGGCAAATGGGATGACTCGCGTATCTCCCTGACGGCGGCGCGCAAGGTTTATTCATGGTACTCCACGGCCTACAACACGCCGGCCCCTCCTTTCGAGCTGCCGGCCTTGCGCCCTTCCGAGGGAGAGCTTGTCTTTATCCACTACAACGGCGTGGCGCCCCGCAAGATCTCCAAGACATTCCAAGTGGCTTGGAGCAAGGCCTCGGCCATCGCCAGGGCCGATCAGGAAGAGGGCCGCGACGCTCGCTTCCGCAATGCCTTGACGGCGGGATTCATCGGAAGCGCCGTCACCGTGTCCTATCCCGAATACGTACAAGACCCCTTTAAGGTGGCCTCCTCCGAGGTCCGGGTCGGCACGGCCGCCGCGGCCACCCTGCTGGTCGAGGACATCAGCGCCATCGCCATCAAGACCCTGCGCGATCGCATGGCCGTAATCAAGGCGCGGGCCATAGCCCGCGCCACGGTCAAGTACGTGATCGCGGAATCCATCGCCCGGGGCATGGGCGAGAGTTGCGACAAGAAGCACGGCAGGGGCAGCCTTAAGGCGCAGGCCTGCCGAGCGCTAAGCAGGGGCTTGGCCCATGGCTCGGCGGCCGCCACCGAGGCGGCCGACACCAGGGGATGGTCTTCGCTGCCCTCGCAGATCAGGCTGGCGCGGCTGCGTCTGCCCCCAGGCACCCATGAGGTGCAGGCCTTGTTCAAGGATGCTGGCGGCGAGGTTTTGGCCAGCAAGGCCTTCAAGGATATCAAGATACAAGGGTCCCGCAGGACCTATCTCGCATACAGGACCGCGCTATGAAAAAAACACTCTGGCTGACTTGCCTTCTGATGGCACCCCCGGCATGGGCCGATCCCAAAAATCCCAGGCCCGACTGGGTCGACTCGGCGAGCCTCGAGTACCCTCGCGAATCTTATTTGACGGGGGTGGGCATCGCCGATGACCGGCCTACGGCCCAGGATAGGGCCCGGGGAGAGATATCCAAGATATTCCTGACCCAAGTCTCGGTCGATACGGCCCTGACGGAGTCCGAGAACAACTCATCCCAAGGCCGCAGCTTCACGCAGTCCGTCTCGCAGAGCGTGCAGACGACCTCGCGCAAGGCCCTCGAAGGAGTCGAGCTCGTCGCGCATTGGCAGGACGCGAAGACCCAGCAGCACTATGCCTTGGCCGCGCTGGATCGACGCAAGGCTGCGGCCGTGCTTAGGGATAAGATCGCGGATTTCGACCGCCAGGCGACGCGCTGGAACGGGGAGCTCGACAAGTCCTCCGAGAAGCTGCAGAAGGTGCGCGCGGCGCTGAAACTGCTCGCTTTGCTCAAGGCGCGAGCCGATCTCAACGGCGATCTAAGGGTGGTGGAGTCGGAAGGCAAGGGGCTGGCCTCTCCCATCGATGAGCCGGCAGCGCGCCCGAAAGCCGCCAAGGCTTTAGCCGCCCTCGAGATCGCCGTTGATCTGAGCGGCGCCAAATCGGAGGAGGTCGAGACAGGCCTGATCTCGGGCCTTTCCTCGCTGGGTCTTCAGGCCCGCAGCCCAGGCTCGGGCCGGGCCGATATCATCATCGAGGGCAAGCTCGAGACGCGGCCGGCCTCGAGCAACGACGCCCGCTGGCGTTGGGCCCGCAGCTCCGTCACCTTGACGCTCAAGGAGGGGGCCAGCGGCAAGACCTTCCTTCGTTTCGACCAGAGCGACCGTCAAGCCTCGGCCGATTATGAGGAAGCCGCTCGCCGCACCCACAAGGCGCTGGGACGGAAGGTGGCCCAGCGCGTCGGTGAAGCCGTCACCCAATATTTCGAGAACCAGTAGGCGGCAAGGCTTCAGCGCCGTTTGAAGATGTTCTCAAGGAGTTCCTTGCCCGTTTTCTCGATGAGCTGCTTGGCAGGGTCGGCCAGCAGCTTCCCCAACCGGGGCTTGGCGGAGGGCTCGCTGAAAGTCCCCCGGACGTCTATCTCCACTGGATTGAGCCCGGCCACCTGAGCGGTGACGGCGAGGTTAAGCCTCTCCGCGAGAAGGTCGATATCGCCCTTGGCGTAAAGATTCGCGGCCTCGCTCTCCAGCCGGCTTTCCTGGATGGTCATCATTCCCTGCTTGAAACTGTAATCGCCGGAAAGCTCGGTAAAGGCGATATTGTTGAGATCCGGTATGATCCTGAGCCCGCCCAGGCTGCCCACCTTTTGGAACACCATCAGCGGCATGACCAGCACCTTGATGATCTTCGAGCGCATGGTCATCTCGCTGAGGGCGGAGAAACGGCCTCCGCCGGTCTTCATCTTGGCCCAACCGGAAAGCTTGCGCAGATCGGAGGTGACGCCGCTCAAATCCCAACGCAGCTCCATATCCTTGGCTTGGGCATTGGGATGGACCACCTCCTTGACCGTGAATTTCCCCTTGGCCTCGAGCGTCGGCAGCGGCCTGGCCGGTCCAGGCGGCTCGACCGCCTTCCCCGCCTTGCCCCCGCCTTGCGCCAACTGCATCTTGCCCAGGTCGAGGCGGGATAATTCCCCTTGCAGCTCGATCTTAGGCGCCTGCGCGTATTGACGCACGGTCAGATCCAGGTTCAGGACCCCCTCGCCCACCCGGCCCTTGAGATCAGGGATATCGATGCGCTGTGAATCGAAGATCGCTATCCCCGCAAAATCGGATAATTCCACGGCGCTCGCCTTGGCCCCCAAGCCTTTGAACTGGATCTTGCCGTGCAGGGTCGGCCGATCGGAATAACCTCGAGCGGCCACGGCAAAAAAGCCCCGTCCTTTGAGGCCCATGGACCGGGCGTCGGGCGAGAGCTGCGCGAGCTCCTCGAGATTGAACGAATCCGCCTTGACGCTCACGTTCAATTGCCGCCGAGCGGCTCGGAGTCCCGAGATCAACCCTTGCAGTTCCACGTCATTGCCGCCCTCGGTGCGCAATCGGAATCGTTCCACGTTGAGATCATCGCCCGAGATGCGGCCCTTGCCGTCCACCGCCGCTCCCGGCAGCTTGATTCCATCGGGAAAGGTCAAGCCGAGATCCTTGGCCGCGCCCGCGGGAATCTTGAGAGCCACGCTCCAATCCAAGGCCGGGAAAGGAGCGGGTCCGCCCAAGCCGCGGATCTCCCCATCAATGTCGACATTGCCGTAAGGCGTGCTCTCAAGCCGGACCTTCCTCAGGGCCAAGCGAGCGCCCTTCCAATCGAGAGCGCCTTGGGCATTGAGCCGAGGCACCCCGATGCCCCCTTTGACGCCCAAGGACTTGAGAATATCCGTGGAGAAGCCACGGCTTCGCAGGGCGAACTTCAAGCTCGCGGCTCCCTGGGCGTCCCCGGTCCCGGAAAAGTCCCCTTCGAAAAGCTCCTGGCCCTGCGCCTTGACTTCGGCCTTGAGCTCGAATCGAGGGGCCGACAAAGAACGGATCTGCCCCGAGGCCTCCAGCCGGAGCTCCGCCTGTTGGAGCTCCAGGTCATTGATGAAAACGGCCAGGCGATCCGGGTCCTGGCCCCCGAGATCGACCTTGCCGTCGAAGCGCAACCCTCCATTGAGCGGCCTGCCCTGGACCCGGCCCTTGGCCGAAAGCCTGAGCTGGGCCGCGAAGGGCTTCGAGAGACTGAAATCCCTCAAGGTGGCATCCATCCCGGACAAAGACAACTCGTCGCCGCTCCGCAGGTCCTTATAGAGCGCGCTGGACTTCGAAAGCTTGGCCTTGCGGATGTCGAGAGCCAAGGCGGCGCCCGCCCCGCCGGCGAGAGCCTTGCCCGAGCCGGTCTGCGGGTCCTGGCCCGCGTCCGAGGCCCCGAGACTGGAAAAGTTGAAACTACCGTCCTTGCGCTTGACCAGGGTCAGCTTGAGCCCCTCGATGGCCACGCTGTCGATCAAGAGCTGCTTGCGCAGCAACGCGAAGAGATCCGGCTTGAGAGTAAGCTCCTTGACGGCCGCGAAAGTGCCGGCCGAAAAGTCAGGAGATTCCGAGAGCTCCAGCTCGCGCAGGCCTATGCCCTTCCAGAGGCTCAGGGAGACTTCTCCCAGTCGGACCTGACGATGGAGCGTCTTTTGAGCCTGCTCCTGCGCCATGGCGCGCACGCGCTCGGCAGGCAGAAGCCGCGGAAGCAGCAGTATCGCCGCGCCGGCCAGTATGAGCAGGAGAACCGCCAAACCCGCCGACAGCTTCGCCAATAGCCCTAGAGTACGCATCCCGCTCATTATATCAAAGGCGAAGGAGCCCGCCTTGACAAGCATCCGGCTCTCTGATAAATTGCAGCGCATGCCCGCCGCCGGAATCATGATCCTGCTCTTGGTCTCTTGGCCGGCCCTGGCCCAAGATCGCCAAAACTTAATGGAAAGGCTGTCCGCCTGGATATCCAGCGAGCAGGGATTGGAACCTTCTGATCGCGAGGCCCTGATCTCAGCGCTGCGCCAACGTTTCGCGGACTACGGGCTTCAGGTCGCGCGGCCCGGGCAAGACCAGGCCGCTCAGACCGCCGAAAGGATGATCGTGGAGGGACTGCTCGATCGCGCGCAACCCGAGCGCATAGCCGAGGTGGCCTTCGCCGCCTACCAGGCCGTGCGGCGGGGAGCGCCCGCTGACATGGTGGAGGGCATCGGGCTTTACGGTTATCGCAAGAAACTGCCCGCCGAAAAGATAACGCTATGGGCCAATGGATTCCGGCAGATGTCGGAAGGCGGCCTGCCGCCCGATATCGCGGCTGACGTCGTTTACAACGCCATGGAGGACTCTTGGGACGACGCTACGTTCAACCAGATCAAGTGGGGCTTGGTCGACGGCGTCAGATCGGGATTCTCGGCCCTGGATTTCGCGACCTACGTGTTGGGGACCCTCAAGGAGCGGAAGGAAACGCGAGCCGGGGTCTTGCTCGGAAGAGCCAAGGAACATTTCAGGGCTGCGGCCAAGGCCGGAACGAAGCCCCAGCTTCCCCGCTACGAAGGCAGCTTCTCCCGACAGCCGGCTCAACGGGCTCGAACGCCGTTCAAGGAGCAGCCGGCCGCGCGAAAGCCCGGGCACGAAGAGTCGGAGCCGAAGGCGGTCGAAAAGCGCGCTCCGGCGGCTCCTCCTCCGCTGGCCCGGATATGGCCCGGCCTGGATCGATCCTCCCGCTCCTATCTCGGCACCCCCTATGTCTGGGGAGGCGACTCCAAGCGCGGCATCGACTGCTCGGGTCTTACCCGAAACACCTACGCCGAGAATGAGATATCGATACCGCGAGTCAGCGCGCGACAATGGAAAGCGGGCCAACCCGTCAAGGACCAGGCTTTGCGCGAGGGAGATCTCTTGTTCTTCGATACCAAGGGCAGCGGGGTCTCGCATGTGGGCATGGTCATGGATCGCAAGGGCCCCCAATTCATCCATGCCTCTTCGGTGCACGGGGTGATCATCGTGGATATGGGCCGAAACAAATACTTCCAGGCCCGCTATTTGGGAGCCCGCCGCATAGTCCCGTAGGCGGTCCAAGGCAGGACCCACCAGCAGCAGAGCGTCGAAAACGCTCCGATCAGCCCCAAGACCGCGATAGCGCCATAGGCGGGGCTGGGCAGGAAAAGCAAGCGCGCCGAAAGCCAATCGTAAAGCCATCCGCCCGCGGTGTTAGACGCCGAGGCGGCTAGAATGAAAACCGCCATGTATAAGCCGAAGGCGGTGGCCTCCGCGTATTTGGGACAGGACTGGGAAGCCAGGTCCATGAGCGCCAGGCGGAAAGCCACGCCGGCGAATCCCGCCAAGCCCGTGGCCAAAAGGGAGGAAACCGGGCCCAAATGAACCAACGAAAGGAGCGCGACCGGCGCTCCAAGAAGCACGGAGAGCTTGACCGCGGTCTGTGTGTCGCATAACCGCCCGATAGCCCTTCCATAGAAGCCGGCTCCCATGACCCCGCAGATCCCAGCCGCCGTGCTGAGCAGGCCGATGAATGTCGGGCTAAGGTCCAGGACCTGGCTCTGATAGTAGAATTGCGCGGTGCCGGCGAAAGGAGAGAAGCTCCACAGAAAGATCAAAAGGCATAGAGCCCAGAATGTCCTTTCCCTGAACAAGCGGCCCAGGCCGCTGGCCCCTTGCGCGGCGGGCGCGACCATGGGCTGTTCGCCGATCCATCGGCTCGCCATCAGTATCGCGAGCGTCGGCAAGGCGGCGAGAGCGAATATCCAACGCACCGAGAACTGCGAGGCCAGCCAGCCCCCCCCCACGCCGGTCAGCACCAGGCTCGCGTAGAGGGCTCCGATTTGAATGGATTGATAGCGGCCGGTCAAGCGGCGCGCCTGTCCTTGCTCGACCATCACCCCGTCGCAAACCACGTCGCAAGCCACGATGCCGATGTTGGCCGCGATCAAGAGGCCGAGCAAGGGCCAATAAGCCCACTGGGGTTGAAGCGCCAGGATGAGCCAGCCCGCGGCCGCAAGGCCGGAGGCCGCTATGAGATAAGGCCTGCGCCGCAACCCCCCGACAGGCGCCAGATCGGTGGCCAGTCCGAAAAGCGGCTTGGCGAGAAAGGGCAGCGTCATCCAGCCCAGGAAGGCGGCGCTCTGCCCGGCCGAAAGCCCCAAGCCTTCCTTGAGGAGATGGGCTATCGGCTGATAGACCACGCCGATCATCCCTTGCGCGAAGTAATTGACCGCAAAAAAAAGATGTATGGGCTGGGCTCGCGCGAAAGAACCCTTGTTCACGCGTCGTTCATGAACAACAACGTCATCTCGAAGAGCGCGATCGAAGGCAGCGACAAGGCGACCTGGGAAAACACGTCTGGACCGGGGGTCAACAGGGCGGCCGCCGCGATCAGCCCCAGATAGATCGGCCGCCGCAATCCCGAGACTTTCCGCCGCGAAAGCGCTCCCGCCCGATTCAAGGCAAGCATCACCACCGGCAACTGGAACAACATCCCGAAAGCCAGCGAGAGCCCTATGAGGAAATCCAAATACGCCCCGACGCTGATCATGGGGCGGACGCCCTCGGGCCCGGCCGAGATCAGGAATCCCATGGCCGCGGGAGCCACCAGGCCCAGGGCCAAAACGGTCCCAAGGATGAACAGAAGATAGGAAAAGGGAAGCAATTGGGCGAGGCTGCGCCGCCAGATAGGCTCTAGGGCGCGAGCGACGAAAAGCCACGCCTGATGGAGTATCAAGGGCAGCGCCAGGAGAAACCCCGCGTAAACCGCCACGCGCAGCCTGGTATAAAGAGCCTCGGTCGGCGCGACGAACACAAGACCGCCGGCCGGGACAGAGAGCCAGGACAGCAGCGACGCCGAAAAACCGAAGGCGAAGGCTGCCGCCGCGGCCAGGAGTATCAATGAGACTATCAACCGGCGCCTCAGCTCGGCCAGGTGCTCGACCAGAGGCATGGGTGGATCCTCCCGCTGGGCGTCCAATTCACGCTCGAAACGGTCCAGCTTGATCAGCTCCGAAGCCCGCAACTCTCCTCCTTGCCCGGATACCACGGCATGACCACGACCTTGATGCCCAACTCACGGACAGCCGCCTCGGTCTCGGAATCCGGAAGCCTTTGATCATAGCCGAGCACCAGGATATCCGGCCTTTCTTGGCGCAGCGAGGCGGCGAAGCTGTTCGGGCGGCCGATCACTATCTTGTCCGCGATCCCCAACTGTTTCATCCAGCGCCGACGCAAGCGGGCGGGTACGGCATTGTGCTTGCGGTTGTGCGCGTCGTTGGAGAGAACCACGACCAGCTCGTCGCCCAAGGCCCGAGCCGCCCTGAGCATCTTGACATGAGCCTTATGGATGCGGTTGAAACATCCGGCCGTGAAAACTTTGACCGTCCCAGGTTCAGGACGGATCCGAGCCGTTTTTTTCCTTTTTGGTCTCGTCTTCGAAACCCTCACGCAGGCCATGCTTGAACATGTTCACGGCCCGCCCACATTGGCGCGCGAATTCCGGGATCTTGCTCGGGCCGAATATGATCAAGCCCACCACGACGATGATGAGCAGTTCACCGTAGCCTAAATTGAACATAAAATTACCCTCCGTCGTGATTCTATCATTTTATACAATCCCATTCTATGAGTAGAGAGCCGAAGGGGATTCCCATTTCCCGCATAGGATCAGCTTGCCTCATTCTCCTGGCCCTTGCCGGCTGCGGGGAGCGCGAGAGGTCTTCTCCGCTATCGCCGGGACAAGCCTATTACCAGGCCCTCAATTGCCGGGCCTGCCACCGCATAGGCCGCTCAGGCAACGCCAGCGGCCCCGATCTGACCTTCGTCGGTTTTCGCCACAAGCGGGAGTGGCTGGATCTATGGCTAAGCGATCCGAATTCCTGGAAAAAAGACGCTCTCATGCCTGACCCGGACCTTCCTGAGGCGACACGCACGGCCGTGGTGGATTATCTCGTTTCGCTCAAGGGCCAAGCCTTCGCCGGCAACAAGCCATGGGACGATGCTCGCCTTACTCCCGCTCAACGCGGTTCCGTTATCTTCTCCCGAGTCGGCTGCTCGGCCTGCCATGGACCCGGCGGGACGGGCGGGCAGCCCAACAATAATGTGCCCGGAAACGCGATACCGGGCCTAGTCGGAGTCTCCGAACGCTACACCGCCGGAGAGCTCGCCCAGCTGATCATCCGGGGCAAGAAGCCGGAGAAGGAGAAGGCCGCTGGAGGCGAGCCGCTTATCGAGATGCCGGCCTGGGGCCGGGTCCTCTCCGATGAGGAGATAGGCTGGGTGGTTGATTACTTGCTCACCCTGAAGGATCAGGACACCCCGACCGGGTGGTAGCTCACCGCACCACGATCGGATAGGAAAGACTCTGGCGCCCGGCATTCGAGCACCAACGCCAACAACGCGCTCCAAAAATGGGTCGATCGCATGACGCCTCCTTCCAGGCGATGCTAACAACTTTGACCGGGGAAGGTAATGGCGCGAATGTGACGGGATCTTATCCAAAAAGTTCCAATTGGGAACCCGAGGGCCAGCGGAATGATGCCGTCGAAAGGGGCGGCATCTGCCGCTTCAAGCCCGAGGCGCGGCAGCCCAGCTGGAAAAGCTCACCCAAGTGCCCGGCGAGCAGGCCATGGCCCTTCATGCGCGAACCGAACTCGGCATCATTGAGCCGCCCCTGCCGAATGGATTTGATCTGATTGAGCACCTTATCTTTGCGCAAGGGATGATGCCGCTCAAGCCAACGTTCGAAGATGGGCGCCACGGCCAAGGGCAGCCTCACCGGAACATAGCCCGCCCACCGAGCGCCCGCCGCGGCGGCGGCCTTGATGATGGCTGGCATCTCGTGATCATTGAGCCCTGGGATCACCGGAGCGACACTGACTCCGACCGGGATCCCGGCCTTGGCTAGGACTTCGATAGCCTTGAGCCCCGGTTGGGATGGGAAGCCCGCGGCTCGAGCACGCGGGCCAATTCACCATCCAGCGTCGTCATGGACAGCCAGGCGCCGCACGCGTGATGAGCGGCCAGATCGCCGAGCAGATCCGCGTCCCTCGTGATGAGGTGATTCTTCGTGATCAACGTCACGGGGTTCCTGAACTCGCAGAGCACCTGGAGGCAGCGGCGGGTCAGCTCCAGCCTCCGTTCGATGGGCTGATAAGGGTCGGTCACTCCGCTCAAGGCCAACACCTGGGGGCTCCAGCCCCGGGAAGACAGCTCGCGGCGCAACAGCGTCGGGGCGTCAAGCTTGACCATGATGCGGCTCTCGAAATCCAGGCCCGCGGACCAACCCAGATACTCATGGGTCGGGCGCGCATAGCAGTACGCGCAGCCATGCTCGCAGCCTCGATAAGGATTGAGGCTGGCGGAGAACGGGATATCGGGACTATCATTGCGCGCGATCACGCTTCGGGAACGATCGACGAAGAACTGGGTCTTAGGCGCCGGATCCTGATCCGGGTTATCCTTATCCGGCTCGTAAGATAGCCGCTCGAAGCGGTTGGCGGGGTTATGGCCCGATCCCCGGCCGCGCACCGATTGAGTTTCCCGCTCCCGCATGCCCATTGATTTTACCAATTAGGGCCGGCTGGACAGGAATGAGCTACAATAGGCCCATGGGCGGCTCCAGCCACATTCCTCCCGCGCATTTCTCAAGCCTCACGCCCCTCTACGATCTTTTCTGCGCTCTCATAGGCCTGGGAAAGCCCTTCCGGCGCGAGATTCTCCGGCATCTGGCGGCCGAACCGGATGAGCGCGTGATTGACGCGGGCTGCGGCACGGGAGAGCTGCTGCGACTGCTCGAATCCTCTTCCGTTTCGATCAAGGCCGTTGGCGCCGACCCCGACGGAAAGGCGCTGGCCCTGGCGCGCCGGAAGCTGGAGAGCGTTGGGCGAGACGTCGAATGGGTCCAAGCTTCCATGTCCCGGCTGCCGTTTCCGGAAGCCTCCTTCGACGCGGCGGTCTCGACGCTGGCTTTCCACCACATCCCCGCCGAAGACCGGCTCGCCTCCCTGCGGGAGGTTCTTCGCGTCCTCAAACCGGGAGGCCGATTCGTTCTCTGCGATCTCGTGCCGGACGCCCCCTCGGCGGCAGCCCGCCTGGCATTCCGTCTGCTGTCCCTTCTCGAGCCCCTGCAGGATAACGCGCGATTGGCGGGAATGCTTGCGGAAGCGGGTTTCTCCGAGGTGTCGCTCATCGGCCGTTATCGAGGCATCATCGGCTATTTCCAAGGCCGCAAGAGAAACTAGGCGCCGATCTTGGCGGCTTTCGCCAATGTTCCTAAAAGGAACAAGCATGCCCTATGCATGGATATAGTCTAAAAGGAATGGCGTAATAGACGCAACAGGAAAGCCAACTTGCGCCGGATCGCGCCGATTTGTTAATCTTTTTCAGCATCAATGACAGGCAACTACGGCTGGGGCCTTCCCATCGCGGCGTCTTCCTACGCAAAGGACATCGACTTCGGCATCCGCATCATCCATTGGGCCATGATCGCCATATTCGTGCTCTGGGGCATTTTTTTTACCTATCTGTTGATTCGTTATCGCCGCAAGGACGGAGTGCCCGCCGAGCCCGAGGACGGGCATGAAGGCCTCAAGAGCCTGTTGCCCGATATCGTGGTCATGGTCTTCGAGATAGGCCTCATCGTCTTTTACGCCATTCCCGTCTGGAGCCGGATCAAGACCCAATTCCCGATTGCCTCGAATTCGCAACAGATCGACATCATCGCGGAGCAATTCGCCTGGAACGTACACTATCCAGGGCCTGACGGCCGATTCGGTAAGCGCGACCCGGAGCTGATACACTTCACCAATCCCGTCGGCCTTGATCAAGCTGATCCTGCCGCGGCCGACGACATAGTGACGGCCAACGAGATCCGCATGCCTCTGGGCAAGCCGACGCTCATCAGGCTCAGCTCCAAGGACGTGATACACAGCTTTTTCGTTCCCGAGTTCAGGATCAAGCAGGACGCCGTGCCCGGCATGGTCATCCCTGTCTGGGTGGAACCCACGCGCGAGGGCACCTATGAGCTGGCCTGCGCGCAACTTTGCGGCTTCGCGCACAGCCTCATGCGGGCCGACGTGCACGTCCAAAATCAAGCGGATTTCGACGCCTGGTACAAGACCAAGATGCCGCTCAAGCAGGAAAAAGAGGCCGCCTCATGGTAAGCGCAACGCATTCGACCTCCGCGCACCAGACTCATCATCACCCGATCTTTTGGAACAGCTATGTGTTCTCGTTGGACCACAAGGTCATCGGCCTGCAGTATCTGATCACGTCCCTTGTCTTCCTGCTCATCGGATTCGGCCTCATGCTTCTGATGCGCTGGCAGTTGGCTTTCCCGGGCCAGCCCTTGCCGCTGATCGGGCATCTGCTCTCCCCGGCCCTCGCTCCTAACGGGGTGATGAGCGGAGAGTTCTACAACGCCCTCGGAGCCATGCATGGAACCATCATGGTCTTTCTGGGCATCGTGCCCCTAGCGGTAGGCGCCTTCGGCAATTACGTGCTTCCCCTGCAGATCGGAGCTCCGGACATGGCCTTCCCGAGGCTGAACATGATGTCCTATTGGCTTTATCTCCCGGGCGGACTGCTCATGCTGTTCTCTTTCTTGTTGCCCGGAGGCGCCGCCCAATCAGGCTGGACCTCGTATCCGCCGCTTTCCATCATCAACCCGGGCCAGACCGTATGGCTGCTGGCCATGGTGATCATCATCACCTCCTCGCTGCTGGGGTCCATCAATTTTCTCGTGACCGCCCTCAATATGCGCGCCCCCGGCCTTTCGCTCGGACGCCTTCCGGTGTTCGTATGGGCCCAGATCGTGACCGCGGTGTTGCTTTTGCTGGCCTTCCCCCCTCTGGAGGCCGCTGCCGTGCTCCAGCTCATGGACCGC
>JACQPG010000020.1 GCA_016207665.1 Elusimicrobiota bacterium
TATCCCGAAGGATCGAAGATCACGGATGCGCAGATGTCCAGCCTCAATATCGCGCACGAGAGATTTCATGGCGACTGGAACTACACGATTCATCCAGAAGGACATATAACAAGATGAATCAGTTATTCTTTAACGAGGCCTTAGCGGCGAGACCGCCTCGAGTTATCGCGAGCTGGCGCGTCTGGTGAAGGACTCGTTCAACAAACGCTTCTGGAACGCCGAGCAAGGCTGGCTCCATGACATCATCGAGGGCGATCCCCAAGACATGAAAAAGCTGCGTCCCAACCAGATATTCGCGGTCTCGCTCCCGCATCCGGTGCTCGAGCCGGGGCGCTGGCCCACCGTCGTAGGCGTAGTCGAGCGCGAGCTGCTTACTCCTTTCGGCCTGCGAACCCTCTCGCCCCAGGATCCGGATTATCGCCCCAACTATAGCGGCGATATCCGCTCCCGCGACGCCGCCTATCACCAGGGCACGGTCTGGGCCTGGCTTATCGGCCCCTTCATCGACGCCTGGCTCAAGGTGCATGGGGACAAGGCACGGGCCCGGCGCTTCCTGGCCTCGTTCGCCAGCCATGATAACGAAGAGGGTTGCGTGGGCTCGATCAGCGAGATATTCGACGCGGAGCCGCCCTATACAGGCCGCGGCTGCGTCGCCCAGGCCTGGAGCTTGGCCGAGGTGCTCAGGAGCTGGGTCAAGACCGCGGACTAGCGCGAGCCCTGCGCGCCCAGGCTGTGGGCGGCCACGCTGGAGATCAACAACAAGAGATAAAGGTAGAAGAGGCTCTTGCTCATGTCGACAGGCTCCATGCTATCACCTCAGGCGCCCGAACTCCAGTCCCTCAAGGCAACAGGCCGATATACAAACAGAGCCGTGACGAGATTGATGTTATATAATCATATCGATCTCCGACTAAAGGGGTGCTGATGGCGTTAGTGCCTAAAACGCTCCTCGTTTTAGGAGAGGTGGCCGTGCCTGTCTTATAGGTTTGAGGAAGGTACAGGCCACCTATCCAATAGAATTAAGGAGAGGTGGCCGAGCGGCTGAAGGCGGCGGTTTGCTAAACCGTTATACGTGTGAAAACGCGTATCGAGGGTTCGAATCCCTCCCTCTCCGCCATTTTTGACGCAAGAGGAAGGGTGAAGCAGAAAGCGGAGCGCTTACCGCGCTCCGATACGCCTATTCGTTGCACTATCTGCATCGGCTTATCAAATGAACCATCCTCCAAAAACTCACGATAATCGACATCTTGGGCCTTACAGAGCGCCACATCACCAAAATTAGGGACAATGATCTTCAACTCGCCTTCGGCTTTTGAAAGTTTTCTTGGGACAGCTGTGGCCCAAGACCAGGGATAGCATTTAGCCAAAGATTAACTCCGGTTTAACTAGCATTTAATTTTCATCCATCACCCTTCTATGGTTCATGCGAATTCTTACTCTCGCGCTTTTACTATTGGCTTCGCCTCTTGAGGCTTCTCCCAGCTCGCCCCGGACCCGCCAGATCATCATTCGTTTCAAAGATCTCCAAGTCGCCCGCGCGACAGCGCTTTCCGCGGCGCAGCTGTCGCAGCTAAACCAACGCGCGGGCGCCACTTTGACCCATTGGCGGCGCATGTCGGGAGACTCCCAGGTGCTGCGCCTGCCCGCAAGCCTGCCCCTGGATGAAGTGCGCCTGATCGCCCAGCGCCTGGAGTCGGATCCGGATGTGGAATTCGCCGAGGCCGATGCCCCCGCTTATCCGGCCCTTTCACCCAATGACACGCTTTATTCCAGCCAGTGGCATTATTTCAGCCCTAGCGCCGAGGTGGCGGGCTTGAACCTGGCCAATGCCTGGAATATCAGCGTAGGCACCGCAAACACGGTCGTCGCGGTGCTGGATACCGGAATCACAGGACACGCTGAATTTTCAGGACGCACCGTGACCGGGTACGATTTCATCAGCGACGCGCCCACGGCCAATGACGGGGATGGTCGGGACTCGGATCCCTCCGATCCGGGCAACTATATCACGGCTATCGAGGATGCCGGGCCTGGCAACTTTACGGGCTGTTGCGATCCGGCGGCCGGCGGCCAAGCTTGCGACAGCACCTGGCATGGCACTCACGTAGCCGGCACTTTGGGCGCGGCAACCAACAACGGTTTTTCCACCGCGGGCGTCAATTGGAACGCGAAAATTATGCCCCTACGCGTGTTAGGCAAATGCGGAGGCCTTACCTCTGATGTAGTAGACGCCATCAGATGGGCCGTGGGACTCCCCGTCAGCGGAGCTCCCACCAACTCGCTTCCCGCCAAGGTTCTTAATCTTAGCCTCTCCGGACCGGGAACCTGTTCGCTTTCCTACCAAACCGCCATTAACAACGCAGTCTCAGCCGGAGCCGTGGTGGTGGCGGCGGCCGGCAACGATAATGCGGACGTATCAGGGTTTTCACCCGGCAGTTGCGCCAACGTGATCTCCGTGGCCGCCGCGCGCCGTAACGGTGGACGGGCCAGCTACAGCAACTTCGGAACCCTTATCGATATCACGGCCCCGGGCGGCGACATGCCTCCTACGGCCGATGGGGTACTCTCCCTGCTTAATGCGGGAACACAAGGCCCGGGCGCGGATACGACAGCTTATTACGAGGGCACGAGCATGGCCACTCCCCATGTCGCTGGCGCCATATCGCTGATGCTGGCCGTAGCCCCCTCCATCACCCCCGCGCAGATTCTCTCAGCCGTATCGGTCTCGACCCGCCCCTTTCCCGCTGGAACAGGCAGCGATTGCACGGTCTCGTCCTGCGGACCGGGGCTATTGGACGCGCACAAGCTCCTGCTCAACGGCCTTCCCGTGACCACCGCTCCCGCCAACCTGCGCGTCAGCTCGGTGACCCTCTCGCGTTTGGAATGGAGTTGGGACGCCGCACCTAACGCTGTCAGCTACGACATCTATTACGCTACGAATACCGCTAGCCGCATCGCTTCCGGAGTCACGGCTACCTCCTTTACCCTTACTTCCTTGTCCGCCAATTTCTTGACCGGCATTTTCGTGCGCGGCGTCAATATTTACTCCGGCTCCGGTCCTGGCGGCACATCACCCAGCACCGCGACTCTGTCGCAGCCCATCTTAGGCAGCGCCTTCGCGGCGCATTCCTCAAGCGTCACCGTTTTCTTCACTTCCTGCCCCGCCTCACCCACGGAACAATCATGCGCCGGCTATGCCCTGGCCGCCTCAACGGCCTCTAATTTCACCGGCACGCTATTTTCCACGACCAGCGCCAATCGCGCCGCCAGCCAACTGCAAGTCTCGGGGTTGGCCAATTGGACTACCTATTTTTTCCGCCTGGCCACGCTCAACGTGCTAGGCCAGCCCAACTTCGTTTCCATTGGATCAATCAGAACCATCGGTCCGCTGCTAGCCCCCGGCGCCACTGAGTTCTCGAATGTGGGCTCGGGCCAGATCCGTTTTAATTGGACTTCAGGAGGAAACCCTTCCTCGCTGACCTATCTTGCCCAAGCTTCTCCCCAGCCCAATTTTCCCGCGCCCGCCGGCCTATCCGGAATCGACCTATTCTCGGCCCTTTTTACCGATTTAGGACCCAATACCACTTATTATTTCCGAGCCCAAGCGATGCCGAACGGACCTTATCTCAATTTATCAACCATGACCCTGCCTTTAAACCCCGCGCCTACCGCCGCGCCCTTTTCTCCAGGAGCCGGCCAAATGAACATACAATGGTCCGATGGCGGCAATCCGACGGGCACGGTCTATGAGGCGGAGCTGTCCGCGGCCTCGAATTTTAGCGCCCCGGCCGGCTCCTCCCGGACCTTAAACGGCTCCGCAAATTTCTTAGGGCTACTATCCAATACCACCTATTACGCGCGAGTGCGAGCGCTCAACGGCTTGGGGGGGGCAACGGCCTTCACTCCACTGGGCAACTCCCAAACGCTGCCCAACGCTCCCGGGGTGCCAGCCCAAAGCCTGGTGGCCGTCACTTATTCCAGCATCACAGTGCAGTGGCTGTCCTTGCCCGAATTTCCTTCCTCCGCCACCTGCGCGGGCTATCGCTTGGAAGCTTCCACCGATCCCAACTTTAACGGCCAGATATTTTCGCAGCAATTAGCCGGCGCGAGCAGCTCCACGGGCGCTATCACAGCTCTTAGCGATGGGGTCACCTATTATTTGCGCGTAGGCGCGCTTAACTCACAGGGAGCGGCTCGTTACGCCGTCTTAGGCGCGACCGCAACCCTTGCGCGCAACCGCGTATCGGGCACGATCTCCGGATCGGATCTGATCCTAGGGATTACTCCCGCGCCAGCCTCCTTGATCAAGCAAATTACCCTCCGAGTTCCGGCAGGCGCTTTGGCATCCGCCACGGTGGTGACGCTAAACACCAGCGTTGAATTTGAAATCCCGCCGCCCAAGTCCAATCAAGGTCAAATCAACAGCGCCGGAGCTCAGACAGGATTCGAGATTACGGCCGGAGGAAGCCAGCCTAACGCAAGCGCATCATTGACCCTGCGTTATGATCCCGCTGCCTTGCCACCCGGGAATAACCCCCGCACGCTGCAACTGGCGCGCTACGATGAGGGCGCCCGACAATGGACCTTGCTACCCAGTTTCGTGGATACCTCGACCCACGCCCTATCGGCGACGGTTAGTCATTTTTCCTATTTTGCCCCATTTTTCGTGACCGCAGCCTCCAACCTGGATAATATTCAGATATTCCCTATTCCTTGGGAACCTGGCTCCAAGGACTCTCGCTTTGATGCGCCTGTACTGACTCTTTCCAATCTGCCTCCGGAGTCGCGCGTGCGCGCGCTGAGCTTAAGCGGAGATCTGGTCTGGAACGGCGTGGCGTCTTCGGCGGGAGTGCTTAACTGGGATGGGCGCACCCGCTACGGCCACCGCGCGGCAACCGGCACCTACCTGCTCATTATTGAGGGCGGTGGCCGGCGCGTCGTAAGAAGGATGGTCTTGGTGCGATGAAAAAAACAGCCATCTTGGCGGCCTGCTTAGGACTTAGCAGTCCTGCGGTCCAGGCGTACAAGAACCGGGTCGCCACCAATGCTGCCGAATTTTTACGCGTGGGTGCCGGGGCCCGCGCTTTAGGCATGGCCGAGGCTTATTCAGCCGTGGCCGAGGGCGCGGAGGCCATTTATTGGAACCCGGCGGGGCTAGCGCAAATGCGCCGCACCGCAATCCATTACAGCCGTTCCGAAATGCTGGACTATTTCCATCATGATTTCGCGGCCTATGTCCAACCCGTGCCCTCTCTAGGAGGCGCCATCGGAGCCTCGCTGACAAGATTGTCGCAAGCGAAACTGCCCTTGGTCACCGCGGCCAATGAGAATGTGGGCAGCTTCAGTCCCCTAAGCCTCTCCGCTGGGCTCGGATACGCCACCGCCTTTACCGTCAACAGCGACCGGTCTAGTCCGGGACGTGTTCTGGCCGGATTAGCTCTTAAAGCCATTCATGAACGCTATTACCAGCGCCAGGCCACAGCCATAGCCGCCGATGGAGGAGTCCTATTCCGCCCTCCCGGCCTTAAACTGAACTTGGGCCTGGCCCTGCGCAATTTGGGGCAAAAAATCCGCTTCATTGAGGACCGGGAGAACCTGCCTACGGAGATCGCGCTGGGCGTCTCTTATGACAAGTCTACCCCGGTCTCGCGCTGGATGCCTGCCGCGGAATTGGTACTGCCCTATGCCGGCGGCTCTTTCGCGAAGATCGGCCTGGAGCATACGAGGGCTTTGGGGCCAGATCTAGCTGGCGCGCTGCGCATAGGTTATAAAACTCAAACCGTTTCTGAGCTGGGCGCTTTAAGCGGCCTGACCTGCGGCCTAGGCGGGCGCTGGCGCCGCTTTCGTGCCGACCTGGGCTTCCAGCCGATGGGCCAACTGGGGGAGGTTTATCGTCTCACCCTGGGCTTTTTTTGGTAGCAATGCCCTCAATAACCCGCGCCTTGCCACTCAGAAATTGCCTCAACTCGCTTATCGACTCCAGCCTTCGACAACGCGGAAGCACCTCTAAAAAAGAGGGCCCATAGCGGCGGCGCAGCAGCCGCGGATCGAGCACGACCACGGCGCCGCGATCATGCGAAGAACGGATCAATCGCCCGAAACCCTGGCGGAATTTCATGAGAGCCCGCGGCAGGCTGTACGACTCGAAATAATTGCGGCCTATGGACTCGTGCCAGCGGCGCCGGGACTCTTCCATGGGAGAGCCGAATTGCGGGAAAGGCAGCTTGACCATCACCACGCATGAGAGCGCCCCGCCCGGCACATCGACTCCTTGCCACAAGGTATCGACGCCCAAGAGCACCGCGTCTCCCGCCCGGGCGAAGTCCTGGATCAGCGCCTCGTGGCCGGAATCACCCTGCATCCAAATGGGCCGGCCGTTCACGCGCGCCTTGAGCCTCTCATGAACCTCGCGCAAGGCCTTCCAGCTGGAAAACAGGATGAACAAGCCGCCGGCCACCGCTTCGATCAACTCCTGGCAACAGCCGGCGATGGAGTCGAAATAGGAAGGGTCGTCCGATGGCTCGGGCAGATCCTCGATGAGCAGCAGGGCCGCCTGCCCCTCGTAATCGAAGGGCGAATCCACCACAAACTCCTCGGCCCCCTGCAAGCCCACATGGGCCTTGAACTCCTTAAGTCCCGATCCGGCGGAGAGGGTGGCTGAGGCCAGAACCACCGGAATATCGCGCGAAAACAGCCCCTCGGCCAGTCTCTCTCCGACCTCTAAGGGGAGAGCCTTCAACTCCATGCCGGCATGGCTCGACTCGGCCCAACGCGCGATCTCCGGCGCCTGGCAGGCGAATATCCCCTTGATGGCCGAGGAAATACCGGAAATGCGTCCTTGAAACATCCTCAATTCGATGGATTCCTCCCGCTCGGCCAGTTCCTCGCCCAGGCGGCCGAGCTCGACAGCCAGCTTATCCAGGAATAGAGGCGCCGGAACCCGCTCGCCTCCTTGAAGGACCCGGGAGGCGGACTCTGCGGGTGAACGGGGCAGCTCAAGCGCCTCGGCCAGATTCCCGAAGAAGGCGCGTGCCTCCTTGGCCGCGCCCGAGGCCAGTCCCTTGACCGCGGGCAGCTCGCTCTCGAGCTCCTCCAGATCCAAGAGCAGGCGCTTGAGCGCCGACTCGGAGACCGTCTGCCCGTAGTGCGAGGTCGCGGTTTCCTCCAGATTGTGAGCCTCGTCCACCACCAGGCCGTCGAAAGCGGGCAGGCGAGCGCCCGAAAGGAGAAGGGCATGGTTGACCACGAGAATATGCGATTGTTCCGCCCCCTGGCGGTCCTTGCGGTAAAGACAGCGATCCCAATATCGGCCGCTGGAGCCGGCGCAACGCTCGGGATCGCGCGAGATGCGAGCCCAAAGAGGCTGCGGGACGACCGAAGGCAACCTGCTGCGATGGCCGGAAGCTCCTCGAGAGGCCCAAGAGACCAGACGTTCGAGCGCCGCTCTCGAATCCGGCCCATGCCCGCCTCGTCTCCAGCACCTCTCCAGCCGCTGCACGCATAGATAATTCTCCGAGCCTTGAAGCATCGAATAGCGCAGCGCCAGTCCCATCCGCCTGAGGGCTTCGGCTACTATCGGGAGGTCCTTGTCGATGATCTGCTCTTGCAAGGCCCGGGTATAAGTCGAGACCAACAGCCTGCGCCCGCCCCCGACCGCCCAGAGGGCCCCGGGCAAAAGATAGGCCAGGGATTTGCCGACGCCTGTGGGGGCTTCGACCACCAGGCGGCCGTTGCCGTCGAGCGCGCGGCTGACGGCCAGCGCCATGCGGGTCTGCTGAGGACGCGGCTCGAAGCGAGGGTCCGAGGCGGCAAGGACTCCGTCGGGCGCGAAGGCGGCCTCGACCTGATCATCGATCATTGGTGCGATTATAGACAATAGGCGCGACGGCTTGCTAAGCTGCTTCCCATGATCGAGCACACCCCCGGGCAGCCTCCCCCAGTCGAACGTCTCTGGCAGGCGGCCCGCTATCTGCCTCAAAGCGTGCGCTTGCTGGGCACGCGCTACCGCACGCTGTTCCTCGCCTATGCCCAGCAATGCTCGGTCGAATCGTCCAACGGAAAGGCGCCCCCGGCCGTGGCCGACGCGATGGCGTTCATCGAGTTCATGTTCCTCCAAAATCGAGTGGGCCTGCTTCCTCCCGAGCAGAGGGCTCTTCACCAGGACCAGCGGGCGCTGCGGCGGCGCTTCCGCCTGCGCCGGCACGGCATCACGGTATCGGCGACCGAGAAATGGAAGATATGCCAATGGCTGGGACTGTAGCCGTCGGAGCGAAGAAGACCGCCAAACCGGACGAAGGGGTCGCGGACGAGTGGCGCACCGTGCTGTTCAACTGCGATTGCCACACCTTCGACGAGGTGGAGCGCCAGCTCATCAAGGCCATACGCTGCACGCTGGCGCGCGCCCGGCAGATCTCCATGGAAGTCCATACCAAGGGCTCGGCGGTGGTCTATCGAGGTCCGAGGGAGCGTTGCGAGGCGGTGGCGATGATGCTCGAGGACATCGGGCTCATCGTGAAAGTGACGAAGTAGGCCGCCGCTTGGCCCCAGCGCGTTGCGGGCGCATTCCATTCTTGCTAGATTAAACTCATGCCAACGGCGCCTTCCAAACCCCAAATGCGTTCCCGCACATTGGGCCGCACCGGGATCGAGGTCTCCGAGATCGGCTTCGGCGGATGGGGGATCGGCAAGTCGATGTGGGGCAAGACCGACGACGCCGAATCCATGCGCGCGCTCCATGCCGCGTGGGACGCCGGCATCACCTATTTCGACACGGCCTATGCCTATGGCCGGGGCCACTCCGAGCGTCTGATCGCGCGGCTCTTCAAGGAAAAGGGGAAACCCGCCACGGTATCGACCAAGATACCTCCCAAGAACATGGAATGGCCGGCCCACCCCTGGACCGCGTTGGAGGTGGCCTTCCCGCCGGATTGGATCATCTCCTGCGTGGAAAAATCCCTACGGAACCTATCGACCGACTGCCTGACCCTGGAGCAATTCCACGTCTGGACAGACACCTGGCTCAAGGATCCTTTGTGGCCGGAGGTCGCCGAAACCTTTCAGCGGCTGAAGAAGGCGGGGAAAATCCGTTTCGTCGGGGCCTCGCTCAACGACGATCCCAACTCGGCCCTGGAGCTCGTCCGCAGCGGCATGGTCGATCAGGTGCAGGTTCTCTTCAATCTCTTCGACCAACGCGCGATAGACAAGCTCTTCCCGCTTTGCCGGGAGAAGAACGTAGGCGTGGTGGTACGGTGTCCATTCGATGAGGGCAGCCTGACCGGAGAGCTGCGTCCCGACACGAGATTCGAGCCGGAGGACTTTCGCAGCCACTATTTCGGCGGGGACCGTCTGGGAGACACCTGCAGGCGCCTGCAAGCCCTGGAGAAGACTGTCCTAGGGGCCAAGGCCAAGAATCTCGCCATCGCGGCGCTCAAATATTGCTTGAGCTTCGACGCGGTATCGACCGTGATACCGGGCATGCGCAAGACCAGCCATGTACAGAAGAACGTGCTCGCCTCGGACGGGCAATATTACGACGCCGAGGAGCTCAAGGCGATCGCCTCCCATCGCTGGGTGCGGAACTTCTACGACTAAGGCCCGCGGCTGAGAGCCCGGCCGCGGCGAGCAAGGCTATGGCCGGCCACAAAGGGACCCTGAATCGGTAATAGCACCAACCTCCGGTCGAGAGCAAGGCCAGATAAGCCAATGGCGTCAGCCAAGACGCGGCGAAAGCAGCTCCGTGATTCCTCAGAAGAGCGCGCAAGCCCAACGCGGCCAACAGATAGCAGCCCGCGAGCCACGCCATGATCGCGGCCAGCCACCAACGCAACGCCGGCCTTTGCCGCATTAGAAAAAGGGTGCCTCGACCCGTGACGCCGTGCGCCGAGGATTCGATCTTGTCGAGCCTTTCTCCCGGCCACAGCTGCTCGGCCACCAAGTCCAGCCCCGGCCCCAGCCACAACTTGACGGCTGCCGCGGCATGGACCTGGGCGACGCGCGCCGGGTGGGAGCGCATGACGTCCAAAGCGAAGGCGGACCTCAGATCCGACTCGGCGAAGGGATCGGAGCTCGGCCGCGATGGATGGGTCCGCTCGAAGTCCGCGATCAGCTTGGCCAGGGCCTCCCCGAAGGATATCCCCTCCGAAGCGGCCAGCACCGCTGGCGCCTCCCAATAGAACAGGTTCAAGCCCGAGATCATACTGAGCCTGAAGCGGCCGAAAACCAAGGCGTTCCGCCCGCACCAAAGGGCGGGAAGCGCCACGGCGCAGAGCGCGAAAATCGCGAGCGCGCGCCGGGCCCGGCGTCCCCACGCCCAGTAAAGCGCGATCACCCAGGGCAGCCATAAATAGGCGGCGATGGGCCGCGTGAGCGCGGCCGCTCCGAGGCTCAAACCGGAGATCGCCAGCCACGGGATCTTCTCCGGGCCGCCCCGGGTCAGGGCAAAGAGCGACAAGACCAGCCAGAAAGTGAACAAGGTCTCGGTCAGGATCAGGAGAGAGTGGCCGGCCACCACCGGATCCAGGGCGTAGATCAAGCCCGCGGCCAAGGCTGGCGCTCCGAGCATTCCGGCCGACGCGGCGATCAGCCCCGCGCTGGCGGCGTCTATCGCGATCTGGCTCAGAGCCGGCCAACGCGGCTGCTCGAGCAGGGGGCCATGCAGCGAAAGAAAGAATGGATAGACCGGCGTGCGATTGGCCTCGGGCGCCAAGCCCGCGGGGGTCATGGCCGAGAAACGGCCATGGCGCAGCTCCTTGGCCAATTCAAGATAGCCCGCGCTATCGGGCCTCAGCCAGGCCTGGTCGAAAGGCTGAAGGCGGCTCCAGAGGGCCAATCGCAGGCAGAACGCCGCCAACGCCGCCAGGAGCGCGGCCTTGAGTTTCACGGCTTGCGCGCGACGGCCAATATCGTCAGGCCGAAGGGGGGCTCGAATCGGCCCAAGCAGCGGGAAAGACGCAAACACCAATCGTATAGCGAGTAGTCGGCGTGCGAAAATGTCGAACGCCCGAGAACACGGCTGTTGAGCCACCAGACCGGCACCCCCAAAGGATTGAGATAACGCGCCGTCTCGATCTCGAGGCCCGCGGAGGCTATCCTTTCGGCCAGGACTCGGCCGTCATAACGCCGGAGATGTCCGAAGGCCCGATCAGGCGGTCCGAACAGCCGCCCGTGAGCGGGCAAGGCCAATATCAACCGTCCTCCCGGCTTGAGCAACTGAGCCATGACCCTGATCGCCCCCGCGTCGTCGCGGATGCGCTCGAGGACGTGGGCGCAGACCACGGTGTCGAAATGGCCGGCCAACCCCTCGGCCGGAGAGGGATGCTCAAGGTCGAGAGAAACGACGCGCACGTACTCCCAGCCTCGATAGGCCTGCTCCAATTGCATCAGAAGGCCCGCGTTTTTCTCCGCGAGCGCCAGCTCGTCGCGGTCCAGCAGCATCCGGCACAGGCGCCCGTCGCCGGCGCCGATCTGGATCACATCCTGGCCCAACGATCCTTCGATCTCGCGATAGAGGGCCTGCGCGTAGCTCAGGGAGTGGCTCAGCCATCCGAGCCCCTCGGCGGGCAGCGAGCCAAGACGGCTCTCCAGCCACGCCCGGCACATCGCGGCGATGCCCGTCAAAGCGTCCTTGATCCCGATCTTCTTTCCCTCGGCGTAGCCGCGCCCCTCGTAATTGATAGGCACCTCGTAGATCCGGCAGCCCAGACGCGCGATCTTGATGGTCACCTCGGGCTCGAAGCCGAATCCGCGGGAACGCAGGCTTATCTGGCGCAGCACGGTCAAACGGAACACCTTGTAGCCGACCCAGACGTCGGTGAGATTGAGATTGGAGAGGAAATTGCAAAGCAGCGTCAGTATCTTGTTTGCGACCATGTGCCAAAAGAATAGCGCCTTCTTTTCGGAGCCCTCGAAACGGCTGCCGAAGACGACGTCCGCGCGGCCGTCCTCGAGGGGCTTGAGCAACAGCGGATAATCCCTGGGATTGTACTCGAGATCCGCGTCTTGAATGATGACCACGTCGCCCGTGACATGGGACAATCCCTCGGCCACCGCCGCGCCCTTGCCTTGATTCCGTTCTTTATAGATCGCGCGCAACGGGCAGCGATGCCTCGCATAGCGGGCCGCAAGCTCCTCCAACCGTTGACGGCTCCCGTCGGTGGAGCCATCGTCGACGACCAAGACCTCATGGAGCCTCTCGCTCTGCTCATAGACCCTACGGACGATCTCGCGCAGGGTCCATCTCTCGTTGTAGACCGGGATCAGGATCGAAACTTTCATCGCTCGCGGCCGGACCGCATTTGTTTATACAAAATATGCATATTCGCAATGAAAAATTAATATAACTCGCCTATATTTCGAGTGGATGATCCCATCGTGGCTGGCCTTGAGCTCGGCGCTGTTCCTTGCCCACGGCGGAACCGAGCCCATGCCCGAGGCCATGGAGGCCTATCAAAAGGCCCTCGCCCTTTACCGCAATGGAGAGCTCCGAGCCGCGATCGCCCTGTTAGGCGAAAGTTCCGAGTGTACTCTGGCGGTCTCCTGCGCGCTCAGGGCGCAGCTCCATCAAGCCTTGGGCCGCGAGACGGAGGCCCGTCGAGACGCCGAAAGGGCGCTGGCCGGGATCGGGTCTTCCACGGAGTCGCCGTCGGCCCATGAGTTGCTGGCTCAGGGCCAAGCCCTGGCCCTGTCCGAGCAATACGAGACGGCCGTATCCAAGCTCAACGCCCTGCTCGAGCGCGAACCGGACTCAGCCGAGGCCTTCGCCGCGCGGGCGAGAGTCTGGCGCCGGCTTAAGGATCCGGTCAGGGCGGTCGCGGACCTGGGTGGAGCGATCTCGTCCCAGCCCAAGTCACCGCTCTACTTCTACGCCAGGGCCCTCGCTCAATACGAACTCTCCCGCTTCGACGCGGCCGTGGCGGACTGCGCGACCGCCATCCGCCTCAACCGGAATTTTGTCCCGGCCTACGCTCTTCTTGGAATGTCCCTGGCGCTCAAGGGCGACTACTCGAGGGCCTTGCAAGCCTATGACAAGGCCACGGAGATCGATCCCAGCTACATTTTCGCCTACATGGCAAGAGGCTTCCTCAAGCTCAACCAAGGCCTGCAAAGCGAGGGCTTCGCCGAATTGTCGGAGGCGGTCAAGCTCTCCGAAAGCTTCGCTCCCTACTATAACCGCGCGGAGGCCTTCTGGATGAAGGGACTGCGGGAAGAGGCTTTCGCCGACTATGGGAAAGCCCTGGGCCTTGCCGCCGCCCCGCAAGACGCGCTCAAGATCGCCGATCGATACAAGGAGAGCCGCAACTGGCCCAAGGCGGTCGAAGCCTATGAACGTGCCCTCGGCTTGGCGGCGGCTGGCTCGGAGCATGCGCGCAAGGCCTTGCTCGGCAGGGCCCACGCTCATGAGAATCAGAAAGAACTCGATGAGGCGCTCAAGGATATCTCCCAAGTCCTGTCCGAGCAGCCGCAATGGGCTCCCGCGCTCGCGGCTCGAGCCGCCCTGCTTCTCAGAAGGGGGCAGGCCGAGGCGGCGCTCGAGGACCTGGCTCAGGCGCTCAGGCTGGAGCCCTCGAACATCGAGGCCAGGCTCGCGCGCGGAGGTTATTACCTGAAGACCGGGAAGGCTCGGCCCGCTCTGGAGGATTTTAACGCCGTCATCGAAGCGTCTCCCAGCTCAGCCGAGGCCTATCATCAGCGCGGGCTGGTGCACGCCAATCTTCTCAATCAAAAGGAGCTGGCGTCGAAAGACCTGGAGGAAGCGGTCCGGCTCGATCCCAAGCAATCCCGCTATCGCATCAACCTGGCCCTATGGCGCATCAAGGAAAGCCGCTTCCATGAAGCCGTCAAGGTCTTCGGAGAGGCTCTCGCGGCCGGAGCTCCGGCCGCCCAAATACTCGAGTTCCGGTCCGAAGCGCATTCTCTGCTGGGGGACCATGAGAACGCCCTGGCCGACCTGCGGACGGCCGCCAATCTCGAGCCAAACTCAAGCAGCCTCTACGCACAGCGGGCGGCCGTCCACTCCAGGATGAATCAACCGGAGGAGGCGCTCCAGGCGGCGGAGCGGGCCCTGGAGCTCGATAAGGATAACCCGAACGCCTGGCTGCAGCGGGGACAGATCCACGCTTTGGCGGGAGACCTGGCCGGAGCCAGGAAGGATTTCTCGAAGGCGGCCGCCCTTAACGGCGAGCTCAAGAAGGTTTGGCTGAGCCTCTGTCAGGTCCAGCGCCTGCTCAAGGAACCCCTGGAGGCGTTGAGAGCCTGCAATAAGGCGCTGGAGATCGACGCGAATATGGGAACCGCCTATCTGCAACGGGGCCTGGCGCAGCTGGCGGCCGGCAGGCCCGAGCTGGCCGTGCGCGATATCGGAGAGGCGGAAAGGCTCGGCATGCTCAGGCCCGAGGGATTCCTGGCCCAGGCCCTCGGCTGGGCCGCTCAAGGGGAGTTCAGGCAGGCCCATCTATCCTATTTAAAGGCCTTTCAACTCAACCCGTCGGTCCGGTCGGCGGAGATACGCTTCGCAGCTCCCTCGGCCGACCCGGAGGAGTTCTATAACGCGCTCGAAGATCTTGATTCCCTGCGAAGGCCGGCCAGCCTTCAACCCTATCTTTACATAGTCCGCGGGGACGGTCTCCACAACGCGGGACGTTACGCCGAGGCCGCCGCCGAATACAGCAAGGCCGTGGAGGTCGATCCGGCGCTGGCCGATTCCTATGCCGCGCGGGGACTGGCATTGACGGCGCAGGAGGCTTATGACGCGGCCCTGATGGATTTCGAGCACGCGCTCAAGCTCAATGCGCGCAACGCCGATGTCCACGTGCGCGCGGCCACGGTCTTCATCTTCAGGCGCCAATACGGAAGGGCGATCGGCAGGCTCCGCGAGGCGCTGGAGATCGACCCTAAGAATTGGGAAGTTTTTCACAAGGCGGGCAACGCCTACTATTTCCAGAAGGATTATCGCCGGGCCTTGGACAATTACGCCTTGAGCGTCAAGTTGAACCCTTTAAGCGCCGCGGCGCTCAACGGCCTGGGCCTGGCCTATTTCGCCTTCGGCCGCTATTCGGATTCCGTGGAATATTTCAGCCGGGCCATAGAGCTTAATCCTGGGTGGGATCGCCTTTATCGAAACAGGGCCTCCGCCTACGTCAATATGCGCTCCTTCGGCAACGCCGCCCAGGAATACCGGCGCGCAAGCCTCCTGAACACCGATCCCGCCCTGGTCGAGGAATATAAGAAGTTGATAGACGAATCCGAGGCCGAGGCGGTGCGCACGGCTCGCAAAGGGGATTAGTTCCCGATCTGGCCCAGCGCCGCGCTCGCAGAGACCCGGACCGAGAGCGATGGATCCGAAGCGGCCAGTTCCATCAGCCTGACTCGAAAATCCTTTCTCCGATCCTGGTAGGGGGCCTGGAACGCGCTCAAAGCCGCCACCGCCGCCAAGCGGACGGACTCGTCCTTGTCCGAAAGCCCGCGGACCAGATGGGAAAGAGCCTCCGTTTGGGAGGTCTGGGACAGGCCGATCACGGCCAAACGCCTGTGACCGCTCGCGCTCGAGCCGAGCTTCTCAAGCAGGGCCGAGACTCCCGCCTGGCCCATTTTGCCGAGGGCCACGGCCGCGGCTTCGCGCACGGCCGTGCGCGGATGCTCGCAAGCTCCGGAAACCGCGGGCACATCCTCAGCCTCCCCGGCTTGCCCCAGCGCAGCCGCAGCCGCCGCGATCACATCATGATCGGGATCTTTGAACAGGGCCCTCAAGGCCTTGCGTAGCCGAACGCTCTGGCTCAGGCTGGACCCTAGCTCGGCCTCGAAGGCCGCTCGATAGTCCTTGACCCGCCGGGCCAAAAGTTCGACGAAATGCTCGAGCGCTCTCTGTCCCACGGCATCGAAGGGCGAGGAGACCAGCCCCAGCAACGAGAGGCGATCGTCGGGCGAATAACTTTGGCCGAGCGCCAGGAGAGCGAAAAGATCGTTGAGCCGCTTCTCGCCCAAGCCGCCGGCCATGGCCGCGCGCTTCTCCGCGGCGATCTCGTCGCCGATGGAATCGAGAACCTTCCGCATCACCCAGAGCCGGCCCGCCTCGAGCCCGGCCTCCGAGCCCAGCAGGTAACCCAGCACCGAGGCGGCCTCGCGGCGCACCCTCCAATCGGCATCCGAGAGTCCCGCCAGGGCCTCGGGAATGGCGGAGGCGGCCCTGACATAGCGCAGCAGGCCCAACAACATCGCCTTGCGCATCCCTGAAGCGGATTTCAAGGACTCGATGATCCCGCTCGTGCCCGCGTCTCCCAGCGCCGCCAAGGCCAATCGGACCCAAAGCATCTCGTCGAATGCCTCGACCCGCAGATTCTGGGCCAGGAAGGCGGATTCTTGGGCCGGAACCGACAGCAGGCCTACGACGGCTCGCCGCCCGACCTCGCCATCAGCCCGAGTCGCCAAGAAAAGCCAACGGGCCAATCGTTGAGCCGCGGGAAGCTTTTCCGCCTCGGCCATGAGCGTGGACCAGTCCTTGGTCGCGCCGGCGCCGGCCTGGGGCTGAGGCCAGTCCGCCGACAAGGCTTCGGCCTGCCCTTCCAAGATCAGGCGTCCTTCGCTTCTAAGCACTCCCCAAGGATTGGGCATCAGGTCGAATTGGCCCGAGGCCGGGCTCGTCAAGCCGGATAGTTTGAGGCGATTGTCCTGGCCGGAGATCGAGGCCAAGGCGTAGGCCGCGCTCCCGCGTTGATAGCTGCCCGAGCCCAAGCCGGGAAGGGAAAGCCGATTACGATCGCCTTTGATCCGGATGAAGGCCCGAGCTCCGTATTGGGCGCTGGCGCTGGCCCAGCCCGATTGAAGAGCGTTGCCGTCGCCCAGGACGTTCAGGAGGCCCACGCCGTTATCCCAGGCGAAACCAGGACCCACGCCCCAATTGATCAATCGGTTATCCGAGCCGATGATCCTGAGCGAGCCCGCCGCGAAATGAACTCCCGCTCCCTGCGAATAACGCCTCGCCTGGAGCCTATTGCCGTCGCCGACGACATAGGCGGCGCCCAGACCGTGCCAATACCCGCTGCCTTGGGCGAAATAGCTCGATGCGATCTTCGCCCGGTTGGCTCGGACGAGAAAGGCGCCTACGCCGCCGGCCGCGAAAGCGCGGGGGCCGTAGCCCACGCCCTGGCAGAGACTGGTCATGCCCTGCGGCTCTCTCGGGTCCGGGAAATAGAGGCCTCCCTCGATCGAGGGATCATCTCCGCGATGCTCGAACACGCCGACGCCTTGGGTCGAGCCGAAACCCTGGCCTTGATACCGGGCCCGATAGCGGACCCCAGAACCTTCGGCCCGCCACAATCCCAGCCCGAAGGCGGCCGCCCCCTGCGTAAATTGCCCGCCCTCCACGGAAACCTCATCGCCCTTGATCCAAGCCGCCCCGACGCCTAAAAGCCCGGCGCCCAGAGACACATCCGCGGCTGATAGAGTCTTGGAGCCCGGGCCGGGCAAATAGAGCAGTCCCACGCCCAAGATGCCAGCTCCGAGCGAGGGGGACGATCCTCCCCGCAAAACCACGCCCTTGCCGAGGTCTATGACCATCCGCAATTGCCCGGGACCGGCGCCTGCGGCGGGCCCATCGTAAATGTTGCGCCCGCCCAGATCGATGATCACTCCGGCGCGGGCTAGATCCGCCTGAGTGTAGAAATCATCTTGCAACCCCGAGACCAGCATATCTCCGAAAGAAAGGCGGCATCCCCAGCGACCTCGCCCCACCGAACCCGCCGCCGCGGAGAGGTCCGTCAGGACCTGATCCGCCGCCTCCATGGCCTCACGGGCCGCCGATCTCATCATCGCGGAATCGAAGGCAGCGAGCCGGTCGAAAAGCTCTGGGCTGAGCTCCTCGGAGGAGCCGTGTTGGAAAGAGGCGCGCAGCCTAGCGGCCAAACGCGGGCCATCCGGACCTAACGTTGAGGCCGCGCTACTGACGGCTCCCGCGGCTTTCTCGAGCCGCCCGGCCATGGCCTGCAGAGGCGCGGCCAGCGGAGCGGGCAAATTGGGGCAGGAAAGACCGGGCGCCCGCCCGGCCGCCGCCCCGCCTTCGTGGCGCTGATCCAGCCATCGCTCCGACAAAGCCAGGACCTGGGCCGATGTCGCGGCCGAGCTGATCTCGGCCTCCCAGGCCTCGACGGAAACGGAGCCGGGGAAGGGGTCCTTGAGCACTTGCTCCACGTTAGCCAGTGTCAGGCGCGTCTCGGAACGCTCGGGCCGCACGCCCATGTCCTGGGCCTGAGCGCCGACCCGCTCGAGCCATGGAGCCCAGGCCGGCTCCTGGCCGAAGGCTTCCGCCGCCAGAAAAATCGAAAGAAGGGTTTTGATCATGGGATATCGATCATATGATTTTAATACAATCATTCAACGCGATGGACATACCTGAACTCTTCCGGCAAGGCCGGCCGGTGTTCTCGTTCGAGTTCTTTCTGCCCAAGGCGCCGCAGGATATCGCCGGCTTTCTGCAGAGCGTGCGCCAGCTCAAGGAGCTTCGTCCCTCGTTCGTCACTCTTACCTACGGAGCGGGGGGGTCGGCGCGCGACAAGACCATCGAGACGGCAGGCAGGATACAAAGCGAAGTCGGCATCGAGACCGTCTGCCACCTCACCTGCATCACCCATACCAAGGCCGAGGTCTCCGGGATTCTAGACCGGCTCAAGCTCTTGGGCATCCGCAGCCTCGTGGCCCTGCGCGGCGATACTCCGAAAGACGGGCCGGTGGCGCCTGCCTCGCAGCGCGATTTCGCCTTTGCCCGCGACCTGGTGGCCTTTATCAAGGCCCGCGACCGATTTCACCTGGCGGTGGCCGGCTATCCCGAGAAACACCCGGAGGCCTCGAGTCCGGAGGCCGATCTCCAGAACCTGGCCGCCAAGGTCCAGGCTGGCGGGGACTGGGTGATCACCCAGCTCTTCTTCGACAACGACGATTATTTCGATTTCGTGCGCCGGGCGCGCCAGAGCGGCATCTCCGTCCCGATCGTGCCCGGGATCATGCCGGTGACCGGCTACGCCCAGCTCAAGCGTTTCACTTCCTTGTGCGGCGCCAAGATACCTCCCGCCATGGCCGAGCGGCTCGAGGCCGTTCAGGATGATCCCGAGGCGGTCGTCCGCTACGGCATCGAATACGCCACCGAACAATGCCGCGACTTGCTGGACCGAGGAGCTCCGGGAATCCATTTCTACACGCTCAACCGAACCCGGTCCACATCCGAAATCCTGGCCAGGCTGAGGCGATCGCTATAGCTCCCAAAACGACTCGTCCGGCCCTCTGCCTGATGCTCCTGGCCTGGGCATCCCCGGCGGCGTCCCAGTCGCCCGCATCGACTTCCGCGGTGATCGGCCAAATACGGATCGACCGGCTCAACGTCTTCGATCCTCGCGTGCGCGGAGAGGATCTCTGGATGTTCCGGATGGCCAACAATATCCATTTCATGACCAAGGAGCAGGTCCTATCGCGGGAGCTTCTTCTCTCCCCGGGCGAACCTTGGGACGAGCTCAAGGCACTCCAGAGCGAGCGGAACATAAGGGCCATGCGCATATTCCGGAGGGCCGACCTGCGCCCCGTGCCCGGGCCGGACGGGAAACTCGATCTCCATCTGACCACGCAGGACAGCTGGACCACCAATCTCCAATTCTCCCTGGGCACGGAGGGAGGCGAGGAATTCCTAAGTTATGGGGTCTCGGAGAACAACCTCTTCGGTTACGATAAGAAGCTGGGATTCCTCCATTCCAAGGTCGGCAACCGGACGCGTGACGAGCTGCGCTATCTCGATCCTCGCTTCTTAGGTTCTCGATTCCGGTTTTCGCCGTTTTACGCGAAAACGAACGAGGGGACTTCGTTCGGAACGGGGCTGCTGCGTCCTTTCTTCGCCCTCGACACCAAGCTGGCGGTGGTCAGCGCTTGGAACAGGACCATAGACGAGGACATACTCTACCAGCGAGCCGAGGAGATCACCCGCTTCGTCCATCGCTCCCGCGTGGCCACCGGCAGCTACGGCGTGCGTCTTCCTTGGGACCGATTCTTCGTGCAAAGGGCGGAGATGGGCTGGTACTCTCAAAAGGACAATTTCGAGAGGAACGAGGATACCGTCGGCGCGCTTCCCATGGACAGGGAGATGTCGGGTCCCGTCATCGGCTATTCCTGGGTCCAACCTCGCTATATAAAGGAAAGTTACGTCGATCGTATGGAGCGCGTCGAGGACTATAATCTGGGTAACGAGCTCCAGCTCATGGGCGGGCACATGGGCCGCAATCTCGGCTCGGACCAGGATCGCTGGATATTCAGCGCCTTCGAGCAGCAAGGCCTGCGGCTCGCTCCAGGGCGATTCGCGCTGGGACAGGTCGGAGCCTCCGGCCGCATGGCCGGCCGACGCAGCGAGAACGCGCTTTTTTTCGCCAGTCTCAACCTCTTTTGGAAAGTGGAACGGGGCCTGGCCCAGACCTGGGTCGCTCATCTCGAGGGTAGCCGCGGAGTGCGCCTGGATGGGGAGAATCAGATCGTGCTTGGCGGCGATACCGGGCTGCGCGGCTACAAGAACAATAGTTTCGCGGGCAGCGAGGCCGCGCTGTTCAACTTGGAGAACCGTTTCTTCCTTCCGGAAGAGTACTTCCATTTGTTCAGATTCGGCGGCGCGGTGTTTTTCGACTCCGGAGCCGTGGGCGACAAGCACTCTCCGATCGAATGGAAAAAGGTGCGTTCCGACGTAGGCGCCGGCCTCAGGGTCAGCTCTACCCGTTCCCAAACGGGCGCGGTCGTGCGCATGGACCTGGCCTACGCTCTTAACGACGGGCCGGGCCGCAGCCGTTGGGTGGTCTCCATACGAGGCCGCCAAGCCTTCCACATCTTCAGCAGCGCCTCCAGCCGCGTGCGGCAAAGCCCCTCCACCAGGCTGCCGGGGCTCGAGCCGCCCGCGCTCGGCCGGGATTGATCGGCCAATTTGATACAATGCGCTCGCGATCATGAAGCCATTGCTGGCGACCCTGCCCGCCGTCGCCTTGCTGGCGGGATGCTCCTTAAAGACCATGGCGCTGCGCTCGACCGCCGCGCTTCTCGATGAGGGCGCCATGGCCTTCTATGAGGAGCCCGATCCCGCATTCGCGCGGGAGACCCTGGGGGCCCAGCTCAAGCTCGTGGAGGCGCTTTTGCGCAATGATCCAGGCGACGTCAAGCTCCTCGACCTGGCCGCCCAGGGATTCGGCGGATACTCCTTCCTGTTTTTCGAGGAGGAAGAGCCGCCTCGCGCCAAGGGCTTCTATTTGAGGGGTCGCGATTATGCCTTGCGCGCCTTGCGCCGACGCCGCGGAGCATTGGAGGTGGAGCGGCTTGAGCTCCAGGCGCTGGAACGGGAGCTCAAAGGGGCCGGCCGGGCGGAGCTGCCCTCCATGTTCTGGGCCGCCTTCAATTGGGCGGGCTGGATCAATCTCTCGAAGGACTCCTCCGAGGCCGTAGCGGACCTGCCCAAGGCCGTCGCCTTGATGCGCCGAGCCCTTGAGCTCGATCCCCAATACCATTTCGGAGGTCCCGACCTCTTCTTCGGCGTCTATTACGCCTCGAGGCCGGCCATTCTGGGCGGCGACCTCAAGAAGGCCGCGCGCCATTTTTCCTTGGCCAAGGAGCGCGCGAACGGGAAATTCCTCATGAGTTACGTTCTGGAGGCGCGCTATTATGCGGTGGCCGCCCAGGACCAGGCCTTGTTCAAGAGCCTGTTGACAAGGGCCTTGGAGCTTCCCTCCGGCGCCTTGCCCGGAGCCAGGCTTTCCGATGAGATGGCCAAGAGACGCGCAGAAACCCTGCTGAGGAGGATCGATGAATTTTTTTAAGGCCCTTTGGGCCCTGGCGCTATGCGCCTCATCCGCTTTCGCCCAACCCGTGACCATCAAGTTCGCGACCCTGGCGCCGGAGGGATCCACCTGGATGAAGGTCATGAGCGAGCTCAACGCCGAGCTGCAAGCGCGAACCAACGGACAGCTCAAGTTCAAGATCTATCCCGGAGGGGTCCAGGGCGATGAAAGGGACGTGGTGCGCAAGATCCGCATAGGACAGCTCCAAGGCGCCGGGTTTACGGGAGTGGGACTCGGCGAGATCGCCCCGGAGCTGCGCATATTGGACGCCCCCTGGTTGTTCCGAAGCCATCAGGAAGTGGATCTGGTCTACCGTCGATTCGAGCCTGAATTCCGCTCGGCGGTGGAAAAGGCGGGCTTCGTGCTGCTGGGCTGGACCGAGCTGGGATGGGTCCACCTCTTCAGCCGCGAGCCGATACAAAAGCCCGAGGACCTGAAAAGGACTCGGGCCTGGGTTTGGGAAGGCGATCCGATCGCGCAGGCGGCCTTTCGAGCCCTGGGCGTGAGCCCGATCCCGCTTTCGGTGGTCGATGTCCTCTCCTCGCTGCAGACCGGACTCATAGACGCGGTCTACGGTCCGCCCATGGGCGTGGTCGCGCTCCAGTGGTTTACCCGGACCAAGTACATCTATCCCGTTCCTCTCGCGCATTCAGCGGGCGCGGTGCTCGTGTCAAAGAAGACCTTCGACGCCCTCTCCCCCGAGCAGCGCAAAGCGCTGCTTGAGGTCGGCGGCAAGCATCTGCGCAGGCTCACGGAATTGGCCCGGGCCGAGAATCAGGAGGCCTTGAAGTCCCTGCAAAAACAGGGCCTCGTTTTCTCCCAAGCCGCCGAAAAAGCTACGGACTTCTACGATGAGCTGGGGCGCAAGGCGCGCCGCGACCTGGCGGGAAAGCTTTATTCGCCCCAATTCCTGGACCGCATCGAAAAGGCCCTGGCTGACAATCGCAAGGGATGAGCGTCTTGGACTGGCTCGAGAGGGAACTCAAGCGCCTCGAGTCGGGTCTATTGGCGCTGCTTCTCTCGGCCTTGATCGGCCTGGCGTTCCTTCAAGTCGCGCTTCGCCAGATACTCGGCTCGGGATGGGTGTGGGCCGATCCTCTTTGCCGGGAGCTGGTGCTCTGGACCGGCTTCCTGGGCGCGGCATTGGCCGCGGCGGAAGGCAAGCATTTCGCCTGGGAAGGACCAGCTCCCGCCAACCCCAGACTGGCCGCAGCCTTGCGCCTGATCGGCCAAATGTGCGCCGCGGCGATCTGCTTGGCCCTGCTCAAGGCCTCGGCGCGCTTCTGGCTGGAGGAAAGGACCGCGGGACGGCCTTTGGAGCTGGGCCTCGTCGCGCTGCCTGCCGGAGCGGCCTCAGCCATCATCCCGCTGGGCTTCGGCCTGATCCTGGCCCATTTCTGCATTGGAGCGATCCGATCGGCTAAGGCCTGGTGGCGGCCGTGAGCTGGGCCATCGGGTCTTTGACGCTCGCCTTGGCCGCTCTCGGCACGCCGATCTTCGCCTTGATCGGCGGGCTTTCCCTTTTCCTGTTCTACCAGGCGGGGATCAGCGGCACCGCGGTGATCGTCGAGTTGGCCAGGCTCTCCTCCCTGCCTTCCTTGATCGCGATCCCCTTGTTCACCTTCGCGGGATTCCTGCTCGCGGAAAGCAAGGCGCCGCAACGCATGATGCGCCTGGCCGAGTCGCTGTTCGGCTGGATGCCGGCGGGCGTGGCCATCGCGGCTCTGGGCGCCTGCGCCTTGTTCACCGCTTTTACCGGGGCTTCCGGCGTGACGATCATCGCCCTAGGCGGCTTGGTCTACCCTCTGCTTCGCCGTCAAGGCTATCCGGAAGGCTATTCTTTGGGACTGGTGACCACCACGGGGAGCCTCGGCTTGCTCTTCCCTCCAAGCCTTCCGATCATACTCTACGCCCTGGTCGGAAAAGTTCCGGTCGATCAGCTTTTCGCCGCCTCGGCCATGCCGGGCCTGATACTTCTGGCGGCGTTGTCAGTATATTCCATGCTTATCGCCCGGCGCCACGGAGTCAAGCGCGTGCCGTTCTCGAGGGCCGGCCTGAGCTCCGCCCTGCGAGAATCCGCTTGGGAGCTGCCCTTGCCGCTGCTCGTGATCGGGGGCATCTACGGCGGCTTTTTCACCGCCTCGGAGGCCGCCGCCTTCATGTGCTTCTACGTCTTGATTGTCGAGACCCTGCTCTATCGAGACATCGATTGGCGGCATATCCCCGAAATCATGGTCAAAAGCATGATGCTGGTAGGCGCCATACTGATCGTTCTTGGGACCGCGTTGGGGCTGACCAATTACCTGATCGACGCGGAGGTCCCGGCGAGGCTCTTCGAGACGCTCCAGGCCCATCTGACGGGCAAGGCCCAATTCCTGGCCTTGCTTAACGTCTTCCTGCTCGTAGTCAACATGGTGGAGATCTTTTCGGCCATCATCATCGTGGTGCCATTGATCGTCCCGGTCGCGGCCCAATACCAGATCGATCCCATCCATCTCGGCGTTCTTTTCCTGCTCAATCTCGAGATCGGCTACATGACGGCGCCCATGGGCCTCAATCTCTTCCTCTCGAGCCGCCGCTTCAATAGGCCGTTGAGCCAGCTCTACGGCGCGACCCTGCCCTTTTGGCTTTTACTGCTGGCGGCCCTGGCCCTAGTCACCTATATTCCGGAATTGAGCCTATGGCTTCCTAAAATCCTAAGGATGCGATGAACATGAAAACCAACTCCAGCCGCGAATTGAGCCCGGCGCAAAAGCAGGAACTGCTGCGTAAGATCAAGGCCTCCAAGGCCTATTCCAAGGCCTATCATGACCTGGAATTCATGAGCAAGAAGGATCTGCGGCCCGTGCGGCTGCAACTGGAGCTGCTCAAGCCTGAACTCATCTTGCGCGAGCATAAGATCCGATCGACCATCGTGGTCTTCGGCTCCGCGCGGCTCTTGTCCGCCCATGACGCGCGCGTCCAATTCGAGGAATGCCAGAAGCTGGCGGCCTCGCAGCCCAAGAGCGCCGCCCTCAAACGCAGGCTTAAGCGCGCGCGACTGCGCCTGGATCAGTCCCGTTGGTACGAGGAAGCGCGGCGCTTCGCGGCCTTGATCTCCCGGGCCCAACAGGCCGACAAGACACTCGAGTTCGTGGTCGTGACCGGGGGAGGACCGGGCATCATGGAGGCGGCCAACAGAGGCGCCTGGGAGACCGACGCCAAGAGCATCGGCCTCAATATCACCCTGCCGATGGAGCAGGATCCCAACCCCTATATCAGCCCGGAGCTCAGCTTCCAATTCCACTACTTTTCCCTGAGAAAGATGCATTTCATGATGCGCGCCAAGGCCTTGGTGGCCTTCCCAGGAGGCTATGGGACTTTCGATGAGCTCTTTGAGACGCTGACCTTGGTCCAGACCGGCAAGAAAAGGCCGCTGCCCATAGTCCTCGTCGGCAAGAGCTTTTGGGACCGCGTGATCGACTTCGAGTTCCTGGCCGAGCAGGGAATGATCTCCTGGGAGGACACCAAGCTCTTCAA
>JACQPG010000025.1 GCA_016207665.1 Elusimicrobiota bacterium
CGCCGAGACCGATCTCAAGCGGGCTCGCTCGACGCTCGGCGAGCTGCTCGCCCATAGCCCGGCAGTCATCTATGCGCTCAAGATCGAGGGTGACACGCTTGTTCCGGTGCTGGTCAGCGACAATGTCGAAAGGCTGCTGGGCGTCTCCGTGGCCGAGGCGAGCCATTACCAATGGTGGGAGGGCTCTCTCCATCCTGAGGATCGGGAAAGGATATTGAAGTGCCTGCGCGACGACATGCTGCAAGGCCGCGGGCTATCCGTCGAATATCGATTGCGGCATCGGGACGGAAGCTATCGTTGGGTGGAGGACAATAGTCGCGTGTTGTTTGGTTTCGATGGCCGGCCCCACGAGGTGATTGGGGTCTGGAACGACATCACCGAGCGCAAGAGCCTCGAGGACCAGCTCCGCCAGGCCCAGAAAATGGAGGCGGTGGGATTGCTGGCCGGCGGGGTGGCGCATGATTTCAACAATATTCTTACGGGCATCAAGGGTTTCGCCGGCCTGGTCCGGGAGGCGGTCGGGGTCGAGACCGGGATCCAATCGGACGTCGACGAGATCATCAAGGCGGCCGATCGCGCGGCGAGCATGACCCGCCAACTCCTGGCCTTCAGCCGCAAGCAGGTGCTCGTTCCCTCGGTGGTCGACCTCAATTGCCTGGTGCGCAACACGGCCATGCTCTTGGAGCGTCTCATCGAGGAGAATATCAAGCTTAAACTCTCTCTCGAGCCCTTGCCCCTGCCGATCAAGGTCGATTCCAGTCAGTTCGAGCAGGCGCTGATGAATCTCGCGGTCAACTCACGCGACGCCATGCCGGAGGGCGGCGCGATCACCATCGCCACCCGCGCCTTCGAGCCCAGCGTGGAATTCCTGGAAAGCCACCGCGAGCTCGGCCCCGGTCCCCACGTGGTCATTTCCGTGGCCGATACCGGCCAAGGCATGGAGCCCGCGTTGCTTCCTCGCATCTTCGATCCATTCTTCACCACAAAGGAAAAGGGCAAGGGCACGGGCCTGGGCCTGTCCATGGTCTACGGCTTCGTCAAGCAGAGCGGAGGCGACGTCTCCGTGGAAAGCCAGCCGGGCCAGGGCACGAAATTCTCGATCTATCTTCCGACCACGGCCGAGCCGCCCGAGGTTTCTTTAGGGAGAAGGGGAGCGGAGAATCCCCGGTGGGGGGACGAAACCATATTGCTCATCGAGGACGACCAGATGGTCAGGCGCCTCGCCGCGCGCATCCTGCGCCAGGCGGGCTATCATGTGATCGAGGCCGAGAACGCCGCCGAGGGCATGCGCCTGACCCGAGAGGCCACGGAACGGATACATCTCTTGCTTACCGACGTGGTGATGCCCGGCATGAGCGGGGTGGAGTTGGCCGATAGCATCGCCCGCCTTTCGCCGTCCATCAAGGTTCTCTTCGTCTCGGGCTATGCGGGCGACTCTCTGACCCGCCAAGGAATGGTCAAGCCCGGCAAGCCCCTTCTCTCCAAGCCCTTCACCGCCGAGACCCTGACCTCCCGCGTGCGACTGGCGCTCGACTTCGGCTGAAGCTCCTCGCTCCGAGAGCGCCCGGCCTAGGCTCGAATTGGTATAATAGAGGTCGACTCCTGCCCACAGGTGGGAGTCTTTTGTTTTGAGCCCATGATCACCTTGACCGGCGTGCATAAGTCCTTCGGCCAGCAGACCCTTCTCGAGGACGCGACCCTCCAGATCAACGCCGGAGACCGTTTCGCCTTGGTCGGGCCCAACGGCGCGGGCAAATCCACGCTGTTCAAGATGCTGCTCGGCATCGAAGAGGCCGACGGCGGGCAATTCAGCCTCAAAAAGGGCGCCACCGTGGGCTATCTGCCCCAAGAAAACGCTCCGGTCTCGCAGGCCACCGTGCTCGAGGAGTCTCTCGCCGATTTCGAGGACCCGGACGGGCGCCTGACCGCCAAGGCCAAGGCCGTGCTCATGGGCCTGGGCTTTCGCGTCTCGGATTTCGACCGCCGCGTCCGGACCTTGAGCGGCGGCTGGGCCATGCGGGTCGCGCTCGCCAAGCTCCTGCTCCAGGAGCCGGATCTGCTGCTGCTCGACGAGCCCACCAATCATCTCGACATCGACTCGCTGTTCTGGTTCCAGGGCTATCTCCAATCCTATCCGGGCGCGGTGTTCCTGATCTCGCATGACCGCGCCTTCATCAACGCCGTCTGCCGCGCCATCGTCAGCCTGCAGGATCGGCGGCTCAAGGTCTATCGCGGCGACTATGAGCAATACCTGCGCGAGCGCCAAGCCGAGAGGGACCGGCTCGAGCAGGCCTGGAAGCGGCAGCAGGAGGAGATCGCCCGGATGCAGGAGTTCATCGACCGCAACCGCGCCCGCGCCTCCACGGCCAATCGGGCCCAGAGCATGATCAAGAGGCTCGAGAAGATGGAGCGCGTCGAGCTCCCGGCCGAGGCCAAGACGATCAAGATACGCTTTCCCCAGCCCCGGCGCACGGGGGTGCGGGTGCTGTCGCTCAAGAACGCGGGCAAGGCCTACGGGGACATCAAGGTCTACGAGGGCCTGAATTTCGAGCTTGAGCGCGGCTGGAAAATGGCCTTCGTCGGGCATAACGGCGCCGGCAAGTCGACCCTGCTCAAGATGCTGGCCGGGGTCATCGACATCGACTCGGGCGAGCGCGTGGTTGGTTTCGACGTCAAGGTAGGCTATTTCTCCCAGCATCGCGAGGGCCAATTGGACCCCGACAAGACCGTGCTCGAGGAGGCCCTGTCGGCCAATCGCCTCAATCCCGAGCTGCTCGTGCGCACCGTTCTTGGGACCTTCCTCTTCCCCGGCGACGCCGTTCATAAGAAGACCGCCGTGCTCTCCGGAGGCTAGAAAAGCCGGCATTCGCTGGTCAAGCTGCAGCTCGACCCGCCCAACGTGATGCTGATGGACGAGCCCACCACGCATCTCGACATGGCCAGCGTCGACGCCCTCATCGAGGCCTTGAAGGAATTCGAGGGCACTATCTGCTGCATCAGCCACGATCTCTATTTCTTGAACGCCCTGGCCGATCATGTGGTGCATATCGACCGGGGCAAGGTCACGGTCTATCCCGGCGATTACGATTATTTCAAGCGCCGCCAGGCCCAATGGCATGAGGAAAACCCCATGGCCATCGAGGTGCCGGTGATCGAGAAGAAGCCGGCCAAGCCCGCCGAAGACCCGCGCAAGCAGGCCAAGCGCCAGGCCAAGATCGAGGCCGAGCTTCTCGAGCTCCACGCCCGGCTCGAGGAGCTGGCCGCCCAGCTTTCCGATCCCGAGCTCTACGCCGACTATGAAAAGGTCAAGAAGGTTGGCGAGGAGATGGAGCGCGTCCAAGAGCGGATCCAAGACAATGAATCCGAACTCCGAGGTTAGTTTCTCGAAACGTTCCGCATGGAATAGCCTTTCGGCCTATTTTGCGCTAGGCCTATATCCAGCCAATTTGTACGCTGGGCAAACCTGGCGAGAACTGGTCAATCGGCCAGTCGAAGCCCTGGAAGGGGATGAGCCCCAATCGCACCCGCGATTGGGGTTTGTCATAGATGACCTCGTGGACCAGCAAGGCGGACGAACTCGTTCTTCTGTAGCGAGTCAAGGTTCTCGAAGACATTCACGAAGGCCGCCAGGCTCCGCCGCTTGCCGCTATAGACCGAGTTGCGCAGCACATGGGTTGAGGTCGGTCTTGAAAAAGCGGCCGCTTGCGTGTCGACTGGCAAGGCCGCCACTCCAATGTATGAGTCCTGCGAAGTCAGCGCCGGATAGAGACTCCACGACACAGCAATAGCCGGTTACCGGCGGCGGTCAAGGAGTTCCTGGGAAAAATTCGCGTAAAGCTGCGCCATCGATTTTTCCGACCGCCAGAAATCGTCGTCGCTCGGAAACTTCCGCCGGAACTCGTTTTGGAGGCCCAGCTTGCCCCACACGTCGTTGATGCTTCCGAAAGTGCCGCTGCGCAGCTGCGCGTAAAAAGACGGCGTGTAGCTACCTTCCAGGGTCGGCGAACTGCTTGCATCGCGTAGCGGCGTGGCGACCTCCTTGAGCCGCTTGCCCCGGTGTTCGGCACCGGCGCGCGCCGTAATGGCGGCCGAATAGGCCTCTTGGAAGCTGCGGAAATGGGACGGGCGCGCGGCCCCGGGGTCAAGGGTATCCAGTATCCGCGCCGCTGGCCCCGCGCCCCCGCGGCTTCGGAAAGCCCCCTTCGTCATGGGATGAACCCGCAACAAGCTTTGCAGCGTCAACCTTTCGGGAGGCGGCAGCCGAAATTCCCTCAAATCCTCCACGGCGGCCCTTATTTGCGGGACCTTCAAGAGCTCGAGCGCAGAATTCAGGCGTGTGGATCGCTCGTCCAGGTATTGTTCAAGGCGGTTCTCAAGCCCCAGAACTCCTTGGTTGCGCTCCCAGCCGGAAAGGCTTTCCAAAGCGCCCGTCATCATCGCGATCAAACCTTCTTCGCGCGCCCGTGCGAGATCGATCCGCATCGCCCGTTTGAAGGCGTACCAGGCCCTGAGCTGCTCCATGCGCGCGGGGGTCAGAAGGCCCTCGGCGACGAGGTCCCTCGTCAGGTCCTGCATCTCGCTCGGCGGGCTGGAGGCCAGTGAGTAGACGAGCTCGTCGTGATTTAGAGACGACGTCTGCGGGGCTTCGCGTAGCCGGCCTGCGTTATTCTCGATGAAAGCCTTCAGCGCCGCCGGATCGCCTCTCAATGACTTGGCTTTGTGGAGGATCTGTGCCGGAGCGCGCTGCAGCGTGAGACCGCGGCTCGCCTGGACCTCGCGATCGACCGCGATGAAATCCAGCCATTTGCGCGCCTTGTCATGTTTCTCCCGAAAGGTCCTCATCGACGCCTCCGGCCAGCCGGCGGCGAGCAGTTCCGCCTCCAACCGGCTCAGATGGTACTCCGCCACCTTCCGATAGAAGTCGAGCTGTTTGGCATCGTGCATTGGGCCGATGCCCTGAAAACCATCCGTCATCCTGGTGATCGCGTCCTCGGCGACGCCGAAGCGGTAAGCGGTGCCCAGTTGCGATTGGATGTGACCGCCAAAGGACACCCGCGGATTCTCTTTGAGAAAAGGTCCGAAGAATTCCGGCGTATTGACATTAATCCCGCCGACGGTCGCCAGCGAATCGAGGCCAGACCTGTCATGTTCCATCCGGATCGGCCAGCCACCGTATTTTTGAATCGTCCTGTCGACCGCCTGCCGCAGCGTCTCCTTGCTCTTGTCGTAAGTCTCCACGCCTACCCCGGTGGGAATCCGTCCTTCGTCGCCAGCAGGGACGACTACGATGGTTTCCGGAAGCAGCTTCAGGTCGCCCAGGATGAAAGTGTCATAGGTGTTTAGATTGGCGAGCTGGCTCTTGAGCGCGCCGAGCGGCAGCACCACCGCGTACGGGCGGTCCTCCCAAGAATGTTTCTCGAGAGGCTGCACCAACTCTCCAAGCGCGAAATGGAGCGTGGGCCGGAAGGAGGGCGGATCGGTGTTTATGGTCCGTTTGTCGCCGGCGAGCACCGAGGCTCCGGCGCGCATGACGCCGTCGGCCGGGAGGAAGGTCGTGGCGTGAACGGCGAAGACGCGGCGCTCGACGGTCCTCGCGTCGTTGGGCAGCCGGATTTCCTCCGGCGCGCGGACGCCCCCCGCGGAGGTCTCCGGCGAAGGGATATCCCCAAAACGGCCCCGCGTGGGGACCTTAGGACGCTGCTGATAGCGCTGCAAGCTCCCTTCGGGCGGCGCCCTCTTGCTGGAATTCTCCGATTGAACGGCCGCAACGATGTCTCGATCGCCGATGGCCTCGCCGGCGTCGCGGGTGGAGCCCAGGTCCTCGGCGATCCGCCGGGCTCTCTCGACGAGCTTCTCCTGGTTCTTGGACGTGAGTCCGCTCTTGACCCAATGCAGAGTGTCTTTGAGTCGAAGGCCGTCCGCCGTGGACAGGCAGGGAGTTCCGTCGAGCAGATCCTCAAGCGCGGAAAGACGCGCGCCGACTTCCCCCAGTTCCTCCTCGCTGGCGGCCCGTCCGGCTGATTTGGAGAATCCCGGAGCCAGCTCCGCGAGGGGCCGCGCCAAGGCGCCGCCCGGCCCCGACACCTTCGCCTTCTCGACCGCCGTCTTGAGCTGGCCTGCGCTCGAGCGGCCATCGAGAAAGCCTCCGATCTCGTGTTGCAGGAATGCCGGCGCTAATGGAGAGATGGCGCCCAACGCGGCGGCAGCGGGATTGGACACACGGCCGGAAGCTTGACGGATGGCAGCCCGCTGCGCCGAGACAAACGGGCAGAGGACGAAAAGCGCCGCCGCCAGCACGAGGGGTGTGCTCCGGGCCATGGCCTAAGTATAGAGCCGGATGGTTCGGAGAGTCAATGCTCATCTTTGACAGTTGCGAGCTGAAAACGCCCCGTTTTCCGACCCCTCTCCATCGGACACTCTTGATTCGGGCTGGCGCTCCGCCCGTCGGAAGGACAGGACTATCTTCGTTCCTAGGCCGGCAGCAAGCTCCAAGGTGCACCGCGAGCGGGTTGCGGCGTCGGATGTTATACCAGCGTGGCGGTTAGGGTCCTGCGAAAATCGGTGTTAAAGGAAAGCGATGAGCGCGATGCAACTACCCGAAAATTCCGGATAGTTCACCCCGAAGGCGCCCGCCAGATGAAATCTTCCGCAGAGGAGGACGCATGTCAAAACGATATGCCAATTCCACTGCGCTTATCCCCGGGAATAGCCAATCTTGCCAAAGCGAGTCCCCTGAAATCGAAAAAATGGCCCTTGACAATATTCCTTTTTAGGAATATAGTTAGCAAGGAATAAAATAATGGTCCTTGGCTACTACCCCGGCTGGAACACGGGCCTTGTCCGCGATTATCTCAACCGGCTTAGAGACGATGGTCAGCGAAAAAAGGTCGCCGCCAAACTCGACTTCGATTTGCACGTGCTTGAAACGACATGGCCGCGGACGCAATTCGTAACGGTGAAGTCGATGAAAGGCCATGAGCCATTACATGAACTCAGCCGGGAATATCAGGGGATCGCTTACAGGATTTTCTTCTGCGCCAAGGGCCAAGAGATTTGGCTGCTTCATGCGATTGAGAAGAAGAAAAGAAAGACGCCCGCAGCCGACTTGGATCTGGCTTATGATCGGATGCAGAACATCTTAAATGGGAATGTCAGGAGGATCTGAAATGAAAAAGAACGCCACTTCTCCTTTTGATCGCGACGTGGAAAAGCGCCTAAAAGAAGATCCGGAATACGCCGAGTCTTACTTTGAGGAGCTGGCGAAAGCTCCGTTGCCGTTGCAGCTCGCCATCCTTCGTCGGTTACGTGGAGTTACCCAAGAGAAAATGGCGACCAAGCTTCATGTTAAACAGGCATACATCTCCAAGCTTGAGAAGCTGGGCTCCGACCATCTCATAAGCAATTACGAGAAGGCAGCGCGGATGCTTCATGGTCACCTAGCCATCATTCCAGATGGCGCTCGGGTCGTTCCGGCTTAATGTGCTGTCCGGTCGAGCTGCAACAATCCTCGGAACAGGATGGTTTGTTCCTGAGTGTTCGCAAGCTTGGCGATGGGGCGTAGCCGGCGCTCCGTTATCAGGCCGCGGCCCAGAGTGGGCGGCAAGGCCAGAATGTGCTGTTGGATTTCGGGAGCCAGGTCGGCCAACTGGAGGAGTCGCGTGAACTGGTCGGGGTTGATGCCGATTTCCCGGGCCAGGGACTCCTGGGTCAGGCTGGAATCGGCGGCAAGGCGGGCTTTGAGTTCGCGGGCCTGCTTGAGGAGAGTCTGAATGCGCGGCGGCTGAGGCTTGCGGGCGCGCTTAGGCCTCGTTAAAGAATAACTGATTCATCTTGTTATATGTCCTTCTGGATGAATCGTGTAGTTCCAGTCGCCATGAAATCTCTCGTGCGCGATATTGAGGCTGGACATCTGCGCATCCGTGATCTTCGATCCTTCGGGATA
>JACQPG010000026.1 GCA_016207665.1 Elusimicrobiota bacterium
AGCGCGCCGCTCTCGCGCAGATCCGAGAGCTGGGGCCTCCCGTCGGCGCGGCCCTTGTCCTCTGGCCGGCGGGAAAGCTGGGAAAGCGCGATGACGGGAAGGTTCAAGTCCCGGGCGAGGAACTTGAGGCTTCGAGATATCTCCGAGACCTCCTGTTGCCTGTTCTCGGTCCTTACCGACCCTCTGATGAGCTGGAGATAGTCTATGACGATCAGGCCCAGTTCCTTGCCCTTGCGGCGCAGGTCGGCGGCCAACTGCCTGGAAATCGAGCGGATTCCTAGAACGGAGAGGCCCGGCTCGTCGACGATATAGAGCGGAGCCTCGGAAAGCCGGGCCGCCGAGTTCGTCAGATCGGTCCAACGGTGACGCGGGAAGAACCCGTTGCGCACCTGCTGGAGATTGACCCTCGCCTCGGAGGCGATGAAACGCTCCATGATGGCATGTTTGCTCATCTCCATCGAGAAAACGACCACGGACTTGGGCTCGTCGGCTAAAACCACGTTGGCCGCGATGTTCAAGGCGAGGGCCGTCTTGCCCTGGCTGGGCCTGGCCGCGATCAGGATCAGATCCGAGCGCTGGAACCCCGTGGTCAGGCGGTCGAATTCCTTGAGGCCCGAGGAGACCCCGGTCACGGCTTGCTTGCGATTATGCGCCAGCTCGATCTGCTCGATGACTTCGTGAGCGAGATCCTTGGCCTCCACGACCCCGCGCAAGGTCTGACGCTCGGCGACCTTCATGACGCTGGCTTGGGCCTCATCCAGTATCTGGGAAGGCTCCTTCGCCTCGTGATAGCAGGCGGTGACTATCTCGGTGGCGCGCTGTATCAGCTCGCGCAATATCGCTTTCTGCCGCACTATGCGGGCGTAATACTCCACATGAGCCGCGGTCGCGACGTTGTGAACGAGGTTCGAAAGCCCTTCCATGCCGCCCACGTCATCGAGCAGCTTGAGCTTTCGCAGCTCCGCGCCGGCGGTGATGATATCCACGGCATCGCCGCGCGTCCCCAGATCGCGCAGGACCCGGAATATCTTGCGATGGGACTCCTGGTAGAAATCCTTCTCCTCCAGGATATCGACCGCCTTTTCGACGGCGTCGCGCTCGATGAGCATCGAGCCGAGCACAGCCATCTCAGCCTCGAGCGCCTGGGGAGGAACTTGGACGGGGTTGTTGGCCATCAATCAGGGACGACCAGGAAAACAAAACGACAACGACTGCGACGAGTCATTGCGGCGGAAGCGAGCTTCCGCCGCAAAATTATTCCCTAGCTACGACGGTGATCTTGATCTTGGCGCCGACATCCGGCAGGAGCCTGACCTCGACCTCGTGCTCGCCCGCCTGCTTGATGGCGGTTTCGAGCCTGATCGAGTCCTTATCCACCGAAAAGCCGCAGGTCTTCAAGCTCTTGACGATATCGGTCTTTCCGACCGAACCGAAGATCTTGCCCTCCGGCCCGGCCGGGCGGGAAAAGGAGAGGCTCAGTCCGGCGATCTTGCCCGCCAACTCCTGGCACTCGGAGCGCCTCGCGGCGTTGAGCTTCTCCCGCTTCTCCTTGCCCCTCTCCCACCAGCGAACCGCGCTGGGAGTCGCCTCCATGGCAAGGCGATTTGGGATGAGAAAGTTGCGCCCGAAGCCCGATGAGACGTCCTTGATCTCTCCGGCCCGGCCCAACGAGGCCACGTCAGATTTCAGTATGACTTTCATGGCGATTATCGGATCACGTAGGGCAACAACGCCAGATTCCGGGCCCTTTTGATCGCCTTGCCGACCTGCCTTTGATGCTTGGCGCAACTGCCCGTGATACGGCTGGACAGGATCTTGCCGGTATCGGACATGAAGGTCCTCAAGATCTGTATCTGCTTGTAATCGATATCGCGCACCTTCTCGACGCAGAAACGGCATACCTTGCGCCGGACAGGAAAGGGCGCGCGTCGGCGCCCCATCTCGGGCCTCTTGGCGCCGGCAGGAGCCGCCGGTCGCGGTGTCCCCGCGCTGGCTTCAGTGGCGGGGGCTGCGGGAGCTACGGGATTCTCTTCGGACGACATCAAAAAGGCACCTCCTCAATATCAACGGCGTCGGAAGTCTCCGCCGTTCCCATCGGCGCCGGAGTCTCTGCCCCAGCGCTGGAGCGGCCTTCGGCTCGCTCCAAAAATTGGACCCTGCGGGCCTCCACCTCGAGCACGGTGCGTTTGCCGCCGGTTTTCTTATCCTCGAACTCGCGGCTGCGCAGGCGGCCTTCCACATGGACCGGGCTTCCCTTGCGAAGTCTATCCTTGCATCGCTCGGCGGCCTGGCGCCAGACCACCACGGGGACGTAGCTGACGCTTTCCTTCCACTCGCCGGTGGCTTTATCCTTGTAATTCTGGTTGACGGCGATGGAAAACCAGCACTTGGCGGTCCCCTGCGGCGTGAAAAAAACCTCCGGATCGCGGGTCAGCCGGCCGGTCAACAAAACCTGATTCTGCTCTGGCAGTCTCAAACCGCTGTTCATGGGGATCAGGACGCGGCAGCCGTGGGAACCGGTTTAGGCTTGATCTTCTTCTCGCGCATCTTCCGATCCCTGGCCAGGACGGTCATGGCCCGCATGACCTGTTCGGCGATGCTGAAATTGTGGCCGAGCTTTTTAAGGATCGACGAACCAGCCTTGAACTTGAAGTAGGCGTAGACGCCCTCTCGCGCTTTCCCTATCATATGCGTGAGCTTCCGGCGACCCCAAATCTCCTGGGCCACGATCTCGCCGCCATCCGAGGTGATCATTTTCTTGGTCTTCTCGACAAAATCCGCCACCTCGGTATCGGAAAGCGCCGGCTTAAGGATCAATACGGTCTCGTAGGTTTGCATGGGTAGCCGATACTATAACAAAATTCTTCCATGTATGACAAGGAAAAAAGCCATCTCCCGGACTTCAGCGACGACAGGACGGTCGCAAATCGCGAATACTTGACAGAATATAACACATGACGTACACTAGGAGTCTATTTCTCTAGCGAGGGGTCCATGCCCATGAAACGCAAGAAGAAGACCGTGCGCAAGGCTTTCACCGGTGAAGTGCCCGAAGTCATGGACATCAAGACCCTGGCTCAATATCTCGGCATGGGCCGCTCGAAGATCTACGCGCTGATCCGGCAAAAAAAGGTCCCCGCCTCCCGGATCGGTCGGCAATACCGGTTCTCGAAGCCTTTGGTGGACGCCTGGCTGCGGGAGCGGCTGATCATGCGGCCCGAAGATCAGCAGATCCCGCTTTTCAAGAATCCCAAGTAACGAACTCGTCTCGATTCCTTCTGAAATTTCTTGCGCGCTCGTCGAGGATTATTATAAGATACCGCCGACATACAGGGGATAAGGCTCAAGTCCCTCGACTATCATGGAGGATGGACAAACACATGGCAGAGAAAGTGCACAAGGCTGGTGTTGAGCGGGCGACGGGGTTCCTTTACTACATCGACAAGCAGGGTGACGTTTCCCGCGCGAAGATGGCTCGCGGTGGAAAGAAAGGCGGCAAGCCGGAGAAGGTTCTCAAGATCGGACTCAAGAAGGAAGACGGGTATCTCTACTATCTGGACAAGAAGGGCGATGTGTCCCGCGCCAAGATGGTGAACGCTTAAGGGACAAGTTAGCCAAAACCCCCGCCGTAAAACGGCGGGGGTTTCTTTTTTTACCCGCCCGCTTTTGCTACATTGAACCGATTCCGATGGACATATTGATCGTCGGGCCGGGCGCCATCGGCGGAGTCTTGGCGGCGCGCTGGGCCCTGGCCAGGGTTCCCGTGCTGGTCCTGGCGCGCCGGCGCCAGACTGAGGAGCTCTTGGAGCAGCCCTTCGTCTTCATCGACCGGAAGAATGCCCGGCATACGGTGTCCTCGGGCGTTTCCAGCGCCAGAAAAACGGGGGGCAAGTCGTGCCAAGCCGTGTTCCTCTGCGTCAAATCCTACGATGTTCGGATGGCCTTGCGCGGAGCCCGGCCCTGGATCGGCCCCCGCACGACGGTGGTGGCGCTTCAAAACGGCGTCGGACACGAGCGCGACCTTCTCCGCGCCTGCGGCCGGGCCCGCTCGGTGCTGGCCTCATGCTTCTTCGCCGCGGACCGGCTCGATGAGAGGACGTTCGCCAATACGTGGGGAAACCACATAGTCCTGGCTCGCGAGAGCGCCAATCGGGGCTGCGCCGAAGCGGCGCGTTCTTTGTTGTCCAAGGCCGGCTGGCAGCTCTCGCTCAAGAGCTCGGCCCATCGTTTGCTATGGACGAAGCTTTGCTTCAACGCGTCGGTCAATCTGCTAGGCTCGGCCTGCATGGCCACCAACGGCGAACTAGCTCGGGAGCCGGCGCTCAAGGAAATACTGCTCACCGTCCTCGCCGAGGCCGTGGCGACGGCGAAGGCCTCGAATCATCCCCCGCTTTACGCGGACATGGCGAGCCTCGTGGTCAGGGGCTGCCGGAACGCCCCGAGCCAAAGGAATTCCATGCTCCAAGACCTGGTCGCCGGCCGAAGAACGGAGCTCGCCGCCATCGCCGGCCCGCTGATCGAGGCCTCGCGCCGAAGAAAGGTCCCCGCCCCGGCCTTGGGCGCGCTGACCCGCCTGGTCGGGGCCCTGGAGCGGCTGCCATGAGCGCCAGGACCATCGATGGGCGAGCGCTCGCCCTAAAGCTCCGCCATGCGCTGGCCCGGCGCTCCCGCGCCATATCGAAGGCGAAGGGAGCTCCGGTCAAACTCGCGCTATTGGCCAGCGGCGATGGGGCCGCCTCCGCGTTCTTGGCCTCCAAGCTCAGGGTCTGCGCGGAGCTGGGCATAGAAGCCCGAGTCTGGAAAATACCAGCCAGCGCAAGGACCGCCGATATTCTGGCCCAGCTGCGGGCCTCCGGGGCCGACCCCGGGGTCGACGCAATCGCCCTGGATCTACCCCTTCCCCGCGGCGTCGAGGTCGAGCCCATACTCGACGCGATACCACCCGAAAAGGACGCTGAGGGGATATCCCCTCTCAATTATGGGAGGCTCTTCCAGGTTCGAGGCTACGCCGAGATCGAGAGCTCTGTCTTGGCTGCTCCTTGCACGGCCCTGGCCATCGTCGAGATGCTGCGAAGCGTCCTGGCTCGAGGCGCGGGGCGCCCCGCGGCCGTGATAGGCCGCTCCACCATCGTGGGCAAGCCCACCGCGCACTTGCTCAGCTCCCTCGATTTCACCGTGACCCTCTGCCACTCGAAAACCAAGAACCTCAAAGAGATCGTCAGTCGCTCCGAAGTCGTCGTGGGCTGCGCCGGCGTCCCCGGGCTAATCAAAGGAGACTGGATAAGGCCGGGAGCCGCCGTTTTGGACGCCGGAGCCACACCCGTCGGAAACGCCTTGCGGGGAGACGTCGAATACGAGTCCGCCTGCCGCCGCGCGCGATGGATCACGCCCGTTCCCGGCGGAGTCGGTCCCATGACCACGGCCATGCTCATGGCCAACACCTTGCGCCTGGCGGAGAGACGAAGACTACCCGCGCGAGCCCATCTCGCGCGATAGATGCCTAAGCGTCGAGTACAGGAAGGCCTTCTGCTTGGGGGACTTGTCGCGCAGCAGGCCGTCGATCCTCGCCTGCCAGCGATCGGAGGTGGGCTCCGGCTCATCCAATATATCGCCCATCGTAGTTCCGAGCGCCAGGGCCAGCGCATGCAAGGTCTTAAGGCTGATTTTCTTGACCCCTCGCTCGATCTGGCCCAGATACGAAGGATGCAAGCCGGCCGCCTCGGCCAGATATTCTTGAGTCCATCCGAGCCTCGACCTTCGGGCGCGAACCGAAACCCCCACTCGCCGGTATACATCCACGCTCGTATTTTATAAGGATTGCCGACAAGCTCACAGATACCATAAGGTTTTATCTTAAAAACCTTATGGCATTGACGACATCCGTTGCCAGAGCTATACTGGGGCCATGCTGGTCGCGCTCGGAGAGCAATATCCGGCCCTGGCCCGCCTGCTCAGCCGCTGCGCTCTCAGGCGAGGCTGGAGCGCCGCATGCCGAGGAAGCTGGGCTGCGCTGCTGGAGGCGTGCGCGACGCTAGAGCCGCGTTTGGTGCTCTGCGATCGCGAGCTGGCCCCGGAACATGAGCGCGCCGCGCTGCGCGCCATCGAACGAGCCGCGCCCCGCGCCCTTGTCGTCTTCATCTCGGACTTCGACGTGGCCAATATAGACCGCATACTGGCCCGCGCCGAGTCCGCCGGCGTTAAGCCGCCGCCCGGCTGCGCTCTCTCGCGCTGGGACGTTGCGCCGCTTCACCAGGATCCTGCTCCAGGAAGGGATAGCGATAATCCTTCGGAGGATCGAAAGTTTCCTTAATAGTGCGCGCGGAAGCCCATCGTATCATGTTGAGATAGCTGCCGGCCTTGTCGTTGGTGCCCGACGCGCGAGCGCCCCCGAACGGCTGCTGGCCCACAACGGCGCCCGTGGGCTTGTCGTTGATATAGAAGTTGCCCGCGGCGTTGACGAGAACCGCCTCGGCCTCCACGATGGCCTGCCTGTCATTGGCGAAAACCGCTCCCGTCAAGGCATAAGGCGACGAGGCGTCGCAGAGCTCGAGAGTCTGCCGGTACTGCCGCTCGGGATAAACGTAGAGAGTGAGCACGGGGCCGAATATCTCCTCGACCATGGATTCATAGCGGGGATCGGTGGTCTGGACCACGGTCGGCTGGATGAAAAAGCCCTCCGACTCGTCGCATACCCCTCCCGCCAGCACCGTGCAGGAGGAATCCGCCTTGGCCCTCTGGATGTACCCGGCGATGCTGTCGAAGGCCGGCTTGTCGATCACGGCGTTGAAGAAGTTGCCGAAGTCCTCGGGAGAGCCCATCTTGACGGTCTTAAGCATGTCCAGAAGAGCCTGCTTGACCTTAGGCCATAGCGAGTCCGGAATATAGGCGCGCGAGGCCGCGGAGCACTTCTGCCCCTGGTACTCGAAAGCGCCGCGCAATAGAGCCACGGCCAAGGCCTGGGGATCGGCGCTGGCATGGGCGAAAATGAAGTCCTTGCCGCCGGTCTCGCCCACCAGCCGGGGATAGGTCTTGTAATCCTTGATGTGCGAAGCGACCGTGGACCACATCCACTGGAACACCCCGGTGCTTCCGGTGAAATGGATTCCCGCCAGATGAGGAGAGGACAAGGCCGTCTCTCCGATCTGGGACGAGGGGCCGACCACGATGTTGATCACCCCATCGGGAAGCCCCGCGGCCTTGAGCAGCCTCATGAAGTGATAGGCCGTATAGACGGTGCTGGCGGCCGGCTTCCAGACCACGGTGTTTCCCATGATGGCCGGCGCGGTCGGGAGGTTGCCCAATATGGACGTGAAATTGAACGGGGTGACCGCGAAGACGAAGCCCTCCAACGGTCTTTGCTCGAGGCGGTTCCACATGTTCTTACCGTTGATGGGCTGAGCCGAGTAGATCTGCTCGGCGAAATGGACGTTGAATCTCAGGAAATCGATCATCTCGCAAGCGGAGTCTATCTCGGCCTGGTGCACGTTCTTGGATTGGCAAAGCATGGTCGCGGCGTTCATGGTCCAGCGCCAGTCGCCCGCGAGCATCTCGGCCGCCTTGAGGAAGATGGCGGCCCGGGCGTGAAAAGGCATGCGGGACCAGTCTTGCTGGGCCTTGAGCGCGGCTTCGATGGCGGCCTGTGTTTGCGCGCTACCGCCCTGATGGAATCGCCCCAACCCCTGGGCCTGATCATAAGGGCTGCGGCACTCGCTGGTCTTGCCCGTTCGCAACTCCTGTCCTCCTATAAAAAGAGGGATATCGGGTCTCTCGGCCTTCAGCTGGGCGATGCGAGCCTTGAGGGCCTTGCGCTCGGGACTCCCCGGACGGTACTCGAGCACGGGTTCGTTGGACGGCTTGGGGATCTCAAAACGGGCGTTCATGTTCTCTCCTGAGGTCGAATCTCAACTGAAATGATATAATATTGCCCGACGAGAGTGCCGAGCTTTCGGTAGAGGATAAAACGATGAAAAGAATTGGTATTTTTGTCGTAGTTAACATCTTGGTGGTCCTAACCATCTCCCTTTTGGTGAGGATCATCGGCCTCGAGCCCTATTTGACGGCCAACGGGCTCAATTATCAGGCCCTTTTGACCTTCTGCGCCATATTCGGCTTTGCCGGCGCTTTCATCTCCCTTCAGATGTCGCGCTGGACCGCGAAGATGGCCATGGGGGTGGAGCTCATCGACGCTCAAAACCCGGGGAGCGAGGCGGAACGCCGCATCCTGGAGATGGTCAGGAATCTCTGCCGCAGCCAAGGCATCGATACGCTGCCGGAGATCGGCATCTATCACAGCCCCGAGGTGAACGCCTTCGCCACGGGACCCAGCCGCAACCGGGCGCTGTTGGCGGTCTCCACGGGATTGCTCCAGCACATGGATTGGAAGGCCATCGAGGGGGTTGTCGGACATGAGGTCGCCCATATCGCCAACGGCGACATGGTGACCATGACCCTCCTTCAGGGCGTGGTCAACACATTCGTCATGTTCTTCGCCCGGATCGCGGTGTTCGCCATCGAGAACGCCATGAGGAAGGACAGTGATCGCCGTGGCGGAGGCCTGGGTTATTTCGCCCATTATATGCTGGTAAGCCTGCTCGAATCGGTGCTGATGCTGCTGGCCGCCCCCATCATCTACTATTTCTCCCGCATGCGGGAATATCGCGCCGACGCGGGCAGCGCCCGCGCGGCCGGACGCGAGACCATGATACACGCCCTCGAGTCGCTCAAGAGGGCCTCCGGGGTCATCGATGATCGTGCCCCGGCCCTGTCCACCCTCAAGATCAACGGGCGAGGGCACGGCATCATCGCCATGCTCTATGCCAGCCATCCGTCCCTGGACAAGCGCATCGAGGCGCTGCGCGGATTGCCGTAGGCTAGCGGGTCAGGCCGCGGTCGGAGGGAGGACCGGATTTGTCGCGGGAGGAGAGAGCGGCCACCATCCCGACGATCAGGACGAAGATGAGCGCTACAGCGGCGAATCCAAACGCGACGAAGCCGTAGGATTGGAGAAGGACCGCGAACTCCTGGGAAGCCCGATCCCCCGAGTCCGGAAGTCCACACCTCGTCCATGAGCTGGCTATCGAAGGCCCAGGCTCGCGCCGCGATCGCCGCGCCGCTGGCGGGCAGCGCCTGGATCAAGGCCAATGTCGATATCAGCAGGTATCGCATATCACCCATTCAAATGACCGAGAGGAGAAGTTCCTGAGTATTCCGGCCCTTAGAGGAGGTCAAGAGGCCCAGGACAAAGGGCCTGTGGTCCTGGAATATCGCATTCTCGTTGTGCCGCTAAAGATGCCGTTTCATGCATTTTCGTACTCACAGTGAGTCAAGAAATGCATGAGGAAGTATAAATAGTATATTCACTCTATGGATTTTATTCCTGCAGCGCTCCTGAGCGCAACCCTCGCTGCCTGGTCCGCTCCCGTCCCTCCCCGGCCTGAGATACGCACCAAGACTACCGAGCTGTTCGGCGAGCGGCTGGTAGACGACTATCACTGGCTCCGGGATCGGAAGGATCCCAAGGTCTTGTCCTATCTCGAGGCCGAGAACGCCTATACCGACTGGGTCATGGCGCCCACCAAGGATTTCCAGGAGAAGCTGTATCAGGAGATGCTTTCCCGCATCAAGGAAACCGACGTCGAGGTTCCCTATCGCAAGGGAGGCTATTTTTATTACAGCCGGACGGAAAAGGGGCTCCAATACCCGATCCATTGCCGGAAAAGGGGCGGCCTCGACGCGCCCGAAACCGTGATCCTCGATCTTAACGAGATGGCCCAGGGGCAAAAATACATGTCGCTCGGGGAGTTCGAGGTCAGCGACGATGGTCTGCTCCTGGCCTATACCACGGACAATGTCGGCTTTCGAGAATATACCCTGTTCGTCAAGGACCTCGATACCGGGCGGCTTTCCCCCGAAAAAATAGCCAAGGTCGGAACCGTCGCCTGGGCCGCGGATAACAAGACTCTGTTCTATACCGTCGAAGACCACGCCAAGCGCCAGTATCGGGTCTACCGGCACGAGTTGGGCTCGGATCCCGCCGGGGATCCTCTGGTCTACGAGGAAAAGGACGAGAGATTCATCGTCGAAATCTCGCGCAGCCGGAGCCGGGCGCTGCTGTATTTGGAATCAGCCAGCCATACGACCTCGGAATTCCGTTTTCTCCGCTCCTCCGACCCGTCGGGGGACTGGAGGCTGATCTCGCCCCGGCGCCAGGACCATGAGTATTACCCCGTCGATCGAGGCGAGCTCTTTTATATAAGGACCAACCGCGCGGGCCGCAATTTCCAGGTGATGACGGCGCCGGTGCGCGAGCCGGGCGAGGAGCGCTGGAAAGAGCTTCTGCCCCATCGCGCCGAGTCCCTGATCGAGGATTTCTTGGCCTTCAAGGGCCATTGCGCCATCTTCGAGCGCGAGAGCGGCGTGCCCCAACTGACCGTTTTGGCGGATTGCCTGCCCCGGAAGCGGCGGCGTATCGAGCATCCCGAGCCCGTCTACGAGCTAAGGCCCCGCGACAACGAGGAATTCGACGCGCGACTGCTGCGCTATCGCTATCAGTCCATGGTCACGCCCCCTTCGGTCTATGACTACGACATGGGATCGGGAGCCAAGAGGCTTCTCAAGAGAAAGGAGGTCCCCGGCTATAGGCCCGAGGATTACCGATCCAAGCGCGTTTACGCGACGGCCCCGGACGGGGTCAGGATCCCCATATCCTTGCTCTTTCGCAAGGATCTCGCCATGGACGGCAAAGCGGGAATATATCTCGCGGGCTATGGCTCCTACGGCATTCCCAATCCCGCCCTATTCAGCTCGGCCGTGTTCTCCGTGGTGGACCGCGGGGCGGTATTCGCCCGAGCCCATGTCCGGGGCGGAGGGGAGCTGGGCAAGACCTGGCATGATCAAGGGCGCATGAGGAACAAGAAGAACACCTTCTCCGACTTCATCGCCGCGGCGGAACATCTGTTGAAGGAAGGATACGGAAGCGGCGACAAGCTCGTCGTCCACGGCGGCAGCGCGGGCGGCCTGCTCATGGGAGCGGTGGCGAACATGAGGCCGGAGCTCTTCAAGGGCGTGGTCATGGACGTTCCCTTCGTCGACGTGATCAACACCATGCTTGACGAGTCGCTGCCGCTGACCGTGGGCGAATTCGAGGAGTGGGGCAA
>JACQPG010000022.1 GCA_016207665.1 Elusimicrobiota bacterium
CAGCTCGGCGAGCTGGACGAGCGGCAGCGTACGGCTCTCGAAACCGTCTTTACCAGCGCAAGGAAGCTCTCGCGCCTTATCGACGATATCCTGGATCTCTCCCGCCTTGAGGCGGGCCAGATGGATTTTGAACTCAAGCCGGTGCGGATGGACGAACTGCTCTCGGAACTTAACGATCTCGTGAGCGTGCTGGCCGACCAGTCCAAAATCTCTCTTGAGCTCGATATCGAGAACGGGCTACCGCCGGTCAGCGGCGACCGAGAGCAGCTGTTGCGAGTCATCATGAATCTGGTCTCCAACGCCCTCAAGTTCACGCCCGAAAACGGGAGAATTCGCGTCGGTCTCAGGCGGGATTCCGCCGCAACCCTGCGCGTCAGCGTCATGGACACCGGAATGGGGATTCCAAAGGATAAGTTGGAGAAGATATTCGACAAATTCTTCCAAGTCTCCGAAACCAAGGACTCCTCTCGCCGCAAGGGCTCCGGGCTTGGCCTGTCCATATGTCGCAAGATCATCCAGGCCCACAACGGAAGAATTTGGGCTGAAAGCGACCTGGGGCATGGATCCACGTTCCACTTCACCTTGCCCTTAAGCCCGGAACCGGAGGGGCGCAAGACTGCCGATCTCTCTACGGCCTAAGCTTGTAGCCATAGCCCTTCACCGCCTCGATCCGGTCCGCCCAACGGCCAAGCTTCTGCCTCAACCCCACCAGCATCATATCGACCGCCTTAGTTTTAAGCTCGAGCTCGACATCATAGCCCCAGACATGCGCCAAAAGAAAATTCCTTGTAAGCACGCGATCGCGCCGTTCCAGGAAAGTGCGCAGAAGATCGAACTCCTTGGGGGTCAATTTCAGCTCCTTGCCGTCGAGCACGGCTGCGCGGCCGTTCAAATCCAGGATCAATCCACCAAGCTCCAGCCTCGCCGCCGCCTCGGGAAGCATTCTCCTTAGAAGCGCCGCTATGCGGGCGGCCAGCTCCTGGGGGCTAAACGGTTTGACGAGATAATCATCACCCCCCATTTTAAAACCGACCACCTTGTCAGCCACGCTTTTCCTGCCGGTGAGAAACAAAACGGGAAGCCCCTTGTACTGAGCGTTGTCCCGAAGCTGGCGACACCAATCCGCTCCGTCCTCATCGGGAAGGTTTCGGTCAAGGATAATGAGGTCCGGCCTGGACCTCTCCAATAAGCCTCGCGCCTGGCCGATGGACTTGGCCACCAGCATCCCATAGTGCTCGGAGGTCAGAACCGAACGGATCACCCCCACAACCAAGGGATCATCCTCAACGACCAAAATCAGCGCCTTCTTCATCGACACTGCAAATATACCATAAGGCTCCTGACCAGTCCACGCCCAACCCTCGCTTCATCGCAACAAGGCCAGTGCCCGCCGCAAGCGCCTTACCGTTTCCTTATCGCGACGTTGCCGGCCGCAAGCCAATTGCGGCTATTCTTCCATCGTAGCCATGGAAAAGACCATCGAGAAGACCTGCCGGTACCTGGTGGCCAGCGACCTGCATCTCGAAAGAGTCCCTAGTCACAGTTCTCACGCTCTCAACTTCGACCAGGACTTGGCGGACATGCTCGCGCATCATGGCTGCCTGGCTCCCGGGTCTATCTCATGGAAGCTTATATTCAACGGCGACTTTATCGAGTTTGATGACCTCGAGCAACCGGAAAACTTGAGCCTTGTCGAGAGCCGGCGCCGGGAAACGGGCCTCTTGGGCTTCGACCATATTCCCGAAGGAGATTGGCGCACCCCTGCCCGCAAACTCAACGCCATTCTTGCGAGCCATGCCCTGCTTTTGAAAACTCTCGCCGCGTTCTTGGCGCAGGGACACGAGATCATCTTCATACGAGGCAATCATGACCTTGAATTGTGCTGGGGTCCCGTGCAGGAGGAACTTCGCCTCCTGATTGCTTCAGGCTGCCCTGCGGGGCTGGCCGCCGGGAGTATGGATCGTCTGGTCCGGGAGAATATCCGGTTCGTCCCTTGGTTCTATTTCGAGCCCGGACTTCTCTATATCGAACATGGCAACCAATATGACGAGTATGCCTCCAATGCCCACAATCTCTACCCCTTCTCCTTGGGCGACAAGCCGCGCGTAGAACTGCCTCTGGCCTCTCTCTACATGCGCTATTTCAGCTCGCGTATCGAAGGCCACAATCCCGATATTCTCGCTAAAAGACGCGCCCTGTTCCCATATTTGGGCTGCCTCGTGCGCTCCAATTGGATGAATCTTCCCAAAATCCCGCTCTACTATGTCCAGGTGGTTTACCAGGCCCTCAATCAACTGCGGAACAGGGATGGCCTCCGGCTTTCCATGACCGAAGAAATTGAGCGAAGGATGCTACAGGACATCCAGAGAAGCTCCGGGTTAAGCTACAGGACGCTCTTGGCCCTACGCGCCTTGGCTCAATCCCCCGCGCTCGACGGCTGGATTCACTGGATTCGTTGCAGCTTTCTCGACCTAACCCTGGGACTGCTGCTCAATCTCAGCGTCGCGGTAGCCTTGCTGATCTTTGGACATGAACTCGAGCAGTTCCATCTCTTGGTCAGCACCTGCGCGCTGCTTGCCGCGCTTTCTGTATCCCGCGGCAAGCAGCGCGCTAAAACGGCGGTCGCGCATTCCCGCTTTAAGGACATCGCTCGGCGCATAGCGGCCCTAACCGGGGCGCGCTACATCGTATTCGGGCATTCCCACCAGACCGATATAGCCTCCTGGCGCCTCCCCCGGCGCCAGGAGGCCACATATTTAAATCTTGGGTGTTGGGCACCGTTCGAGGCTAACTGCTTCTGTTATCTCCTGATTGATCCCCTCAAGAAGTCGCGGACCGGCCTGATGCGTTGGGATGCCCGGAGCCGCCAGCCCGCAACCTTGTCCGCCACCCCTAGCCCAGTACCACAGGCCAAGGCCACACTGCGCAGGTTGTTCCACAAGAACTCCGGTCGTTGAGCACGGCGTCTCCTCCGCACCCGCAAGGGCTGCGGTATCCGACAGGGGAGTCAACAAATGACGTTAAAATGTGAAAAAATAGTCACAATTTCACTCTTTTGTAACAAGTTCTCGCCGTATCCTAATTACACTTTCCACCAGCATGGGCGTTTCGCTATTGAGGAAATATATTTACCTATGGGCGAATTTAGCCTTGCGCTCCTATTACGCCTGCCTGGGGATCGGCCTATCCCTTCTCCTCTTCGCGCCGAACCCGGCCCAAGCCGTCACCTGCGACACCTACGAGACCGTCAATCAGGGCGGAGGATCCACTTGCACGGGTATCATGCAATGCGTGGGCCGCATTCCGGCCACGCTTTCGGGCAACTGGTGCATCGATATCCTTGACAGCGCCACCTACAACGAGGAGGTGGTGCTCACCACGCGCGACGCCAACGGCTTCCGCATCATCATCGGCACCGATGTGGGCTCGGCCAGACCCCTAATCGCCCCACCGACCGCTTCCACCGCCGCCTTCCAAATCCAGGTCTCGAGCGTCAGCCTCTTCAACCTTGGAGTCGTGCCGACCAATCCGGTCCAATACGGCATAATCGCCTCGTCTCTCAACGTGATCATCTCCAGCGTCAATGTCGACGCCGGCGGCAACCCAAGCAATCTCATCTGGACGGCCGGCATCAGCCTCTCGAGCTGGAGCGCGATCAGCCACTCCAGCATCACGGTCTCAGCCGCCCATGGCCTGTGGCTTAGGGGCAGCGCCATGACCACCGTGTCCTATAGCTCGGTGCAGGCCAACTCAGCCTCGTTTTATCCCATCTATCTCAACGGGGCCTCCAACAACACCTTCGCTGTCGTCTTTGCCAGCAATAGCGCCTCCTCCTCTCGCGCCCTCCACGCCTCGGGCGCCGACTCAAACACCGTGACACAAAGCTATCTATGGGGCGGTCAGCGTGGGGTCACTCTAGATACCGGTTCCGACTACAATACCATCAGCCTGAGCACCATGATTGGCCAAAGCTTCTACGGCCTCTACGCC
>JACQPG010000024.1 GCA_016207665.1 Elusimicrobiota bacterium
CGCCAGAAAGGGTCGATCCAGGAAATAAAATGTATCAAATCCACAATACGCCAAAAGTGGTCGGTGGCGTCAGCGCCGCCTGCTTGGAGTTGGCACAATTGCTCTACGGTAAGATTGTGCAGACCATTTTTCCAGTTTCTTCCGTTGAAGTAGCGGAAATGACCAAACTTTTAGAAAACACCTATCGCGCGGTCAATATCGGGTTAGTCAACGAAATGGCGCTCATGTGCGATCGGCTCGGCATTAACATCTGGGAGGTAATCGAGGCGGCTAAGACAAAGCCTTTCGGGTTTATGCCTTTTTATCCAGGACCCGGCATCGGAGGACATTGTATTCCCCTGGACCCCCACTATCTCGCTTGGAAGGTTCGTTCATTCAATCTAGAACCACGATTTATCGAATTGGCAGATGCGATCAACTCGAGAATGCCGGAGTTCGTGATAAGTAAGGTGGCCCATCTGTTGAACGTTAATTTGAGCAAGGCTCTGTCCGCTTCTAGGGTATTCGTAATGGGAATTGCATATAAGAGGGATACTAATGACTGCCGAGAATCGCCAGCGACGTATATTATCGAAAAACTAGTTTGCGAGAACAAAGCGACGGTTTTTTATCACGACCCTTATTGTCCAAGAGCCAATTTTTCATTTGGAGAATTGGAGTCAGTCGCCTTGGAGTCCTTGCCTAAGGCGGATATATGCTTGATTCTGACGGATCATAGTACGGTGGATTATAAGACAATCGCGAAAAATTATAAGCTGATTTTAGACACGCGGAATGTCTTTCGAGGACTGAAGCAGCCGCAGTTATTTTATCTTTAACTGCTTCTGGAACATCACGATTTTTTGAAGCCTGCGCCGGCCCTCTCTGCCACATCTGCGGCGTAAGTGCTTGCCCGTAAGGGGTTAGAGGATAAAGACAGGTCGACAGGCTCAGTGATCAAGGACTTGTTGCTACCCCACCAGTCCACCAGCAAGGCCAGCAATGGGAATGTGAATAAAGAGATGATAAACGACCACAAAACGATGTGTCGCTTATTGGGTGCTATGCTTTCCGAGGGCAGGGTGGGACCCGACACAAATCGCATCTTGCTAAGATCGAACTCGGAATCTTTCTCAACAGGAAGGGTGCTTAGTATGTCCTTGACGGTGTCTTTGTCAGAATCCTTGCTAAAAAATTGATCTTTTAAGCTCAAAACCTCACGAAATAGCACTTCTCCCGGACGGTAGTTCTTCAGCAAATCCCTGGCTTTCGCGAAAAAATTATATCGCATTTCCGCCATTTCCCGTTCCCTGACGAGTTTGGCGCGCTCTCTTCTTGTCTCCGATATTGCCGCTTGTGTCTTGATCACCTCAGCGGTTGTCGAAAGATACTGGTAGCCGTCGCCTTTTACGGTGAAGACCTGTTTTATTTCTATAGCCACCGAGGGATATTCCGCCTTTAATTTCTGCAAATCTGATTTTTTGACGAGCAGCTGTTTTTCTGCAAAAGCATTTTCGATGATCGCCTTGTCGATGGTCCTCAAACTTTCCGATGATTCTTTGAAGTTCGAGTTGATATATTCATGCAGCGCGTAATTAAGCAGCGAATCTTTAATATACGCGCCTAGGGCGAATACCGTCTTCTGAGCTCTTTCAGGGCTATGGCTTTCACTGGTAATCTCGAGTCCCAAAACATTAGAGGAGTTCTCCTTGTTTTGCCCTGAATCTCCAGACCCGCTCTCAAAGACAAAGACGAATAAATTAGCCAGGTCGCGTGACTCTCTGATCGAGCGCCGGAGGTCCTTTGATTCCGTAGCATTTAAATATTGGCCGCTTTCCAGGAAGGCAAAAAACCTCTGAGTATCCGTAAGCGCGTTACGGCATGTTTTATACAGCGGGGCTGATATATTCGCTTGATAGAAGCCGTGGCTTCTATAAGTTCTCGGCAGTGATACTGCTATTAGAATGGATCCCAGGGTGACAATGCTGATTCCGTACACGATGAGGCGCCTCCTCCGCCAAAACGTTCTCAAAAAAGAAATAATATCAATCTGATCATCGTGCATATCTTCATTTCTCATGTCTTTTCTCTAATGAGGAAAATTAAGGGCGTCATCGAATGAATATATCATAATATCCACGCCCCAGGACGGTTTTACTTACGGTATCCATTATAAGCTATAATTCTTTTCTATGAAGAATTTTTCGCTTATTGGAGCGGCGGGGTTCATTGCGCCGCGTCATATGAGGGCCATTCGCGACACGGGGAACCAAATGGTCGCGGCGTTGGATCCCAGCGATTCCGTGGGTATTATCGATTCCTATTTCCCCGAAGCTGATTTCTTTACTGAGTTCGAGCGCTTCGACAGGCACATCGAAAAGCTTCGCCGGCATAAAGGGAAATCGATGGACTATATCTCAATTTGCTCGCCTAATTATTTGCATGATGCCCATGTGCGTTTTGCATTGCGCGTCGGTGCTCATGCTATCTGTGAAAAACCTCTGGTCCTCAACCCTTGGAATCTGGATGATCTGGAGAAACTGTCGAGCGAAATGGGTCGCCGGATCTATACGATTCTTCAATTGCGTTTGCATCCCTCAATTCTGGCTTTCCGCGATAAGATCTTGCGCAATGGCGGCGGCCGAAAACACGATGTCGATCTTACCTATATTACGGCTCGCGGGCATTGGTACCTTTACTCCTGGAAAGGGAAAGTCTCGGAATCGGGCGGATTGGCGACCAATATCGGAGTTCATTTCTTCGATATGTTGGCTTGGTGCTTCGGGCGACCGGTATCCAATGTCGTTCATCTCTCGACGCCCCGCAAGGCGGCAGGTTTCCTGGAGCTTGAGAACGCCCGAGTCCGCTGGTTTTTATCCATAGATCGCAGGGATCTTCCGAGGCAGCCGATGCCGGGACAGCTTGCCACTTTTCGCTCCCTGCAAATCGATGGGGAGGAAATTGAATTCTCCGATGGTTTTGGTGAGTTGCATACCAAGAGCTATCAGGAAATCCTTGCAGGCCGAGGTTTTGAGGCGGCAGAGGCTCGCGACAGCATAGAGATCGTCCATGATATCCGTCACGCCGTGCCTCTTGGAGCAAAAGGCGACTGCCATCCGTTGGCCGCCGAAGTGGTCCGACAGAAGATACTGGTTTGAATCCTCGGACGCTTAATGGATAAGAAGGTTTCCCTTTTGATACCGGCTTATAATGAAGAAGATTCGTTGGGGGATGCTGTTAAAGCGGCGAAAGAAATCGAATGCATCGACGAAATCATCGTCATTGACGATTGTTCGGTCGATAATACGTTAAATGTGGCAAAGGAGTGTGGCGTCAAGGTTATTCATCATCCTTATAACAAGGGTTATGGGGCTTCCCTGAAGTCGGGGATTCGGCAAGCGACTGGCGGCTATATCGTCACAATGGATGCGGATGGTCAACACAATCCTAAATTTATTCCAGATATGGTTAAGTGGTTGGATGAATTCGAAATGGTCGTGGGTCAAAGAGGTCCGGATTCACACTGCTCGCTCCTTCGGCTCCCAGGGAGGGCAATTTTGGGGCTTATCGCCAGTTATCTTGCCGGGTTTAAAATTCCAGATTTGAATTCTGGATTCAGATGCTTCAGAAGGGACGTGGCGTTGGAATATCTCCACTTGCTTCCGAACACCTTTTCTTTTTCAACGACGATCACGATGGCCTTATTTAAGGCGGGATATAGCGTGAAATATGTGCCGATCGTGGCTGAAAAAAGGAAGGGCGGGAAGAGCCGAGTCAGGCAAGCAAGGCATGGACTCCAGACGATATTATTGATGCTCAGGGTGATCATGCTGTCCAGTCCCTTAAAAATATTCGCGCCAGTTGCCGGAATAATATTTTTGGCGGGACTCGTTTACACCGTGGTGTGCTTCATATATTTCAGATTCCATATACCAGCTGGGGCTCTGCTTATGCTGCTTTCCGGGGTCATGATGTTTCTCTTCGGAATAGTCGCGGATCAGATCGCAGCGCTGAGAATTGAAAGGAAATGAAGGACATGGTGGGAAGATTCCTGTTGGAGTGGAGAACCAAGGTCGTTCTTCCCCGTGTCGAAGGACGACTCCTTGACATAGGATGCGGTTTGAACGAATTGGTGGCTAGATACGGGGGCAATGGAACGGGTGTCGATGTCTATCAGTGGGGCAATGTCGATTTTGTGGTCGAGGATTCGTCCAGACTGCCATTTGAGAACGAGTCCTTCGACACCGTGACTATTATCGCCGCCCTTAATCACATTCCCAATAGGCAGGAGGTCCTGGCTGAGGCGTATAGGCTGCTCAAGCCAGGTGGAAAGATCATGATTACGATGATTCCGCCCAGGATTTCCCAGGTTTGGCATTTCCTCCGGCGGCCTTGGGATGCGGATCAGGGAGAACGGGGAATGAAAAGCGGCGAAGTCTATGGCATGAGGCCGACCGAGGTGCGCCAGCTTTTGAAGGCAGTTGGGTTCGAGGTCGTCATTGAAAAATCGTTCATGTTTGAGATCAATCGCCTGACGATCGCAAAGAAATAGTCCGCTCGGAGGAGTTTTATGAGAGTGCTTTTAATCAATCCGCCCGATCGCAATACCGTTGAGTTCAGCTTGCCGAAGGCGGTCAACAAGGCCGAGGTCTTTGGCTGTTACCCGCCGCTCGGGCTTCTCTACGTCGCTGGAGCGGCGGAGCAGGTCCCGGGTACCACGGTCACTGTGATTGATGCGGTGGCGGAGAAGCTGAATTATCAACAGCTGGAAGCGCGCATAGCGGATATTCAGCCGCAGGTTGTCGGCATCATGGCCCTGACGTTGACCATGGTCGATGTTATCAAGACTGCCGAGGTCGTCAAGCGGGTCAACAAAAGCATTCATGTTTGCCTGGGTGGACCGCATCTTGGAATCTATCCGGAAGAGACGGTTCGACTCCCCATGGTGGATTCCGTGGTCAAGGGTGAGGGCGAGCAGCCCTTCAAAGAACTCTTGGAATGTTTGTTATCCGGCCGGGATCTTGCCGCAGTCAAGGGTGTCCTTTTCAAGAAGGACGGGAATATCATCCGGGCAGAGGACCGCGGCTTCGTCCAGGATTTGAATGCGCTCCCTATGCCGGCACGGCACCTGACTAATCTCTCGCATTATTGGTCCGTCTTGGCGCATGCGCCCATGATTACAACTCTCATGACGAGCCGGGGATGCCCTTTCCGTTGCGTTTTTTGCGACAGGCCGAATGTAGGCAAGATCTATCGCACTCGAAGTCCTGCCAACATCGCGGATGAGATGGAACAGTGTCTGAAGATGGGTATCGGGGAATTCTTTTTTTACGATGACACCTTCTCAATCGACAAGCGGAGGGCGCTCGGGCTTTGCGAGGAATTGACCAGAAGAAAACTGGATGTTATTTGGGATATTCGAGCACGCGTCGATACCGTGGACCGTGAGCTGTTGAGAGCCCTAAAAAAGGCTGGCTGTACCAGGATCCATTTCGGCGTGGAGGCTGGAACCGATTCCGTGCTGAGGGCCTTGAAGAAAGGGACGACCGTGGAGCAGGTCAGGGCGACTTTCCGGGCATGCAAAGAGTTGAAAATCGAGACCCTTGGCTACTTTATCATGGGCAATCCAACAGAGACTCGGGAGCAAATGCTCGAAACTATCAAACTCATGAAGGAACTGGATCCGGACACCGTGCATGTCTCAGTCATGGCGCCGTTGCCAGCGACCGAGCTTTATACGGACTGGTTGCAGGGTGGTGGCAGGCATGATATCTGGAAGGAGTTCGCGGAAAACCCGCGAAGGGATTTCCAGGTGCCGCTTTGGGAAGAAAAGCTGAATCGTGAAGAGTTGGTCGATATGATGAATCGCGCTTATAAGGAATTTTATTTGCGCCCAAGTTATATTCTAAAACAGACCTTAAAGGCGAGATCGCTCGGGGAAATCAAGCGCAAGGCTGTTGGAGGATTAAGCTTGTTGAAGCTTTAATACGCATTCCCACCTATTAATTATCGCGATTGTGAGCCAGTCTTGAAATACTTAAGGCCTATCGTGCCGCCGTTAGCCTTGATTGTCCTCGGCTTGGTGATGTTTTTTCCCTGTGATCATGCTATCGACCAAGACATGGGATTTTATATCAATTCGGCTCTTAATCTTTTCGCGGGCAAAGGTTATACGAGTATGGACGGTTCATCTATAACTATACGGGCCCCTCTGTTTCCCTGGATGATGGCTGGTAGCTTTTGGTTGCTTGGGGTGAGCGTGTGGAGCGCATTCTGGGTGGTAAGAGTTTTCTGCATCCTGGGTCCTCTCGCGGTCTATTGGCTCGGCGAGAGGTTCGTGGGTAAGTGGGTCGGTTTCTTGGCGGCCTTGTTGATCTTGTCTTCGTATAGTATGAATTTCTGGTCATACACACATCTCGACGCCATTTGGCCGGTTTTCGTCCTGTTATTCGTCGGCCTTGTCCATAGGGCGCTCGATACCCAGAAGCCGCCCGTTTTCGCGTTGGCGGGCTTGGCTTTGGCGCTTGGCTACTGGACTAAGGAGGCGTCAATTCTCTTTCTTCCGTTGCCGTTTTGTTTGATTGCCTTGGATAAAGGCCTCAGGAATAGGAGGGTCGTTATCGGACTGTGTATTCTCGTAGCGTGTTTTCTGCTTGCAATAAGTCTCTGGGTCTTTCCTCTTCTCTTCTCCGGCCACGATTTGTATACGGCCCTGGTTGCCGAGAAGGGAGCCTCGATGCTTAACGCCGGCATCGTTATGAGTCCCTTGGCGTTGGTAAAGGGCTATATGGTTGGTTTATTGGACTACTACTGGGGGGGTAGCGATAACAGCCAATCGTTGCGTGCCAATTTTGTTGTCGCGCCTCTGTTCTTAGTCGCGTGGTTGTTTTGCGGTTTGAAGGCTATCCAGAACGACCGGTTAGGCCGGTCGCTTGGAGTGGGTTTGCTGCTCTTGTCGCCCTATATGGCATATGTTGGGCACAATAACCTTCGTGTTGGACATCTGATAATCTTATTACTACTGAGTTATTTGGCGTTGGCTTGGTTTTTGATCGAAACGACCGAAGGCATGCTGAATCTCATGAAAAAAAGATTGAAAATGCCCGGCTGGCTGAAACCCGTTATGACGGCTTCTCTAACCTCTGCATTGATCGTCGTGCAAGTCTTTGGCGCTGGCGAGAAAGACAAAGGCAGTCTTCTTGTTATGCGCGAATCCTTAATAAGCAGGACGCTGGCAGGGAAAGACAATACCCTTCGAATGGTAAATCTCTATAACGAGAGAGACAGAGAAGTCGGAGAATGGATCCGTTTGAATATCCCCCAAGGAAGTTCTCTGATGATCTCCAGCCCCGGGGATCGGCCCATTTATTTCTATGCTCATGCCAAATATAGAGTTATCTCGATGCCGATGCCCTTCTTTACCTTCTACAACACCGCTCAATCTACCGCGATCAACGGACGAGCCAAGGGGCCGGTCGTGTTCTTGACTGCCTGGTCGCCGTTGAATGACCCAAGAAACTGGATCAGCGCTTTGCCTGAGGAAGTTCTGCATGCGGCCATCAAGAAATATGGGGTCGATTATATAATTACTGATGCCTGGTTGAATTTCTTAACGCTCTACTTTGATCAGAACGCGGGTTTTAAGAAAATAAAAGAATTCGATAAAGGGGCCATCAAGATCTATCGCGTCCTTGAATTGCGGAGTTCTTCAAAGTTCGAACCCCTGGTCGTTGATCGGCTCATTCATTATCTCAGAGAACTATACAAGTCCGAGCCGATGAAATTGTCCCTTTACGTAAAATATTTTTTCGAGCCTTACCTCGGGTGGAACGCAGATAGAGTCCGAAAGTTGGCGGGAATCGCCTTGGACGGTTCCAGCAGGGGATATCGGGTCGTCGCGTGTGGCAAGATTTATTGATACAGAGGAACGAATCCGCTGTCCTCGCGCATCACCTGGATAGTTATCATGGTGGAACAGTTGATGAGGCGAACGTTTTATCCTCGGGCGAAATTGGTGCATGGCGATGACAGCACGATGGATATTCCCGACCGATCGTGAGGCCCCAATGAATCCTGAGAGGGCAAGGGTCCTTAATAGTGGGATGTTATTCGCGGTGGTCTTGTTCTGGGGCTTACATCTGGGATATCCAGTGCACCAGCTACAACATATTCGCTGGACGCTCTTCGGCTATTTAGTGCCTGTCTATTACTTTTTTACGGTACTGCCCATGGTTGGGATCGCGACTGTCGTATTGGCATTGAAGCGTCATTGGACGAAGTGGGAGTTGATTTGGTGTCTGCTGCCCCTAATTTGTTTGCCGGGCATTCTGCAGAGTGACGATTCAGTCTGGTCTGTCCGCCAATGCTTGAGTTGGGTGGTCAGAGGGCTGGTTCCTGGCGGCATCATATTCATTGTCGCGCATCGCAAGCAAGCGGAATCTCAACTGGTGCATGGAATCTACCCTGTCATTATCGGGGCTTCTTTACTGGGATTAATGGAGCTTTATTTCGATCATAACCCGCTTTGGGATAAATCCTTAACCCCAATACCTGTGACAGCCCAGCCGGACAATCCATTTTATCGACCCGTTCCCCCGCCGATAATACCCTCAACGATCGGAAGGCCTCAGGGCACCCAAGGAAATAGGATTCCCTACGCGGCGGTTCTTGTCGCATTCTTGCCGATCGGATTATGGCTGTTGAAGTATGGGGAGAAAGGATCTTATTGGGCGCGGCTTGCGGCTCTTGGCGCCTTGTTCTCCATCCTGCTTTTGGCGCAGGTGCGAGCAGTTTGGGTGAGCATGGTCGCGGCTATCTTATTGATGCACGTTGTTAGACTACATCAGGATTTACGTCTAAGGATCATTGCTGGCTTGCTCGTGGGGGTGGGTATCTTTCTTGCCTTTCCTAAGACGCGTGATCTGTTATGGACGAGATTGAGCTCCTTCCGTTTTACTGAAAGAAGTATCCAGGCGCGTATAGAAGTTCTGCAAACAGTGAAGGTCTTGAGGGAGCACGGTTTGTGGGGCGTGGGCTTCGGGCAGTTTCCCACAGCATGCAAGCCGTACTATCCTCGAACGTTGGTTTGGAATAATACGCCGGACAACCAATATCTTCGGTGGACCATTGAGAATGGGGTGCTGGCCTTCGGCCTATTACTGGCTTTTTTTGTCGGCCTGATTCGCGCAGGATGGAAGAGGATTCAATTAATGCCAGATTCACGGCAAGCGGACTTCTATAAATCGTTGCTGGTTGGATGGGCAAGCATCGCCGTGACATTCCTATTTTTTGATGGCTTCTACTGGGCGGCGTGCAACATGACATTCTGGTGTTTCTTGGGTCTGTTTGCGGTATGTCTTAAACCGGAGCGCGGAAATTGAGAGTATTAGGAATCTACGATTCACACAATGCCGGAGCATCGCTGATCGTCGATGGGAAAGTCGTCGCCGCGATAGAAGAAGAACGCTTGACGAGGAATAAGATCGAATTCGGATTTCCGAGCAATTCGATAAATGAGGTTTTGAGAATCACCGGCTTAGGATGGGAAGATGTCGACGCGATCGCGGTCCCCGGGTTGTGTGATCCGCCTCCCTGGTTCCGATGGAAAACATCCTTCTTCAAATTTCGAAGACAAATAGATTTATGGTGGCGCATCCAATATGCGGTGTGGCGCCTAATCTTTTCATTCAGGAAGATTCTCCTTGTCAGGCGTATCGAGGAGTATCTGAATAAATTGGTGGTGGCAAAGAAGATATCCAACGCGCACGACTTCCCCTCGAATCGGATATTCTTAGTCGATCACCATGTCTGTCATGCCGCTTCGGCATACAGGACGAGTGGATTGGGCAGGGCGCTTGTCATCACTATCGACGGTTCCGGCGACGGTTATTCTACGGTGGTCTACAAGGGTGGCGATGGGAATCTTGAATTTATTGCCGGAGCTTCGGAAGAGGCCTCGTTGGGAAAGCTGTATAGCAACGTAACCCTGGGCTTGGGATTCAAGAAACTCAGCGACGAGGGGAAAGTGATGGGATTGGCCGCCTGTGGAAATCCTGACTTGTTTTATCCCATTATTGACGAAGCCATCCGAGTCGTGGATATTGATCGGTTGCACTTTGAAAAGAAATACGATCTGGTTGGGAACGGCTTTGCACGGCTCATAAAAAACGAGTATCTCAAGCGATTCACCAGGGAGGATATCGCGGCCGCCACTCAAAGGAAATTTGAGGAGACGGTTATCGCCATCGTGAAGCACTTCGTGGATAAGACAGGCATACGTCACGTCGTCTTCGCAGGCGGGGCCGCATCGAATGTCCTGATGAATCAGAAGGTAAGGGAGCTCGACATCGTTGATGGGCTATATGTCTTTCCGAATATGGGGGACGGGGGGCTTTCAGCCGGGGCGGCCTTGGAGGTGTGTTATTGGCAGACTCACAAGAACAGCATCAGTAAAATCGATGACGTTTACTGGGGGCCAGAATATTCGAACGAGGAGATTCGGGAAGCAATCAGCCGAAATGGACTGAAAGCGGATTGGGTCGATAAAATCGACGATAAGATAGCTGGCTTGATTTGTGAAGGGTATTTGGTGGCTCGGGTCCAGGGCCGCATGGAATTCGGCCCCAGGGCTTTAGGAAATAGATCTGTGTTGGCCTTGCCGTCTTCAAGAGAAGTTGTTGAAAGAATCAACAAGCTGTTCAAAAGAGATGAGTTTATGCCATTTGCACCTTCCATCCTTGAAGATTGCGCCCCGGTCTATCTTGAGAAATACAGCTATTCCCCATTCATGGTGGAGACCTTCTCCGTCAAAAGAGAATTCCTTGACAAATTCCCCGCCGTCATCCATGTCGACGGCACATTGCGGCCCCAGGTCGTTCGTAGGGAGGTCAATCCAGGATATTGGAACATAATAAAAAAGGTGGGGGATATATCTAGTTTCTACATTGTCTTGAATACCAGTTATAACATGCATGGAGAGCCGATCGTTTGCTCCCCGCAGGATGCGATAAACACATTTCTAGCCAGTGGAATAGATTATTTGGCATTGGGCAATTATCTGCTCTCTGGGAACCAGGTCTATGTCTGAACGGGGTCGGGCTGGCAGTTTTTCAAGTGCTCAGGGGGCGATTCAGTACAACAGGCTCCTATATTTGATAAAATAAGTATCTTTAACGAGAGTGCCTTGAAGTCATTGAAGACGCGCAAAGAGGCGGTTGCCGGTCGCAGGATCGCTGAGATTTTTGAAGTTTCTCGGGATCCGGTCGAGATTCGTCTTGAGCACGCTCCCAAGTACATGCGCCGCAAGACGGTGACGCGATTCTTGTCCCTGTTCGAAATCTTTAAGCAGGTATTAGACGTCAAGGGCTCTGTTGTCGAGTGCGGTGTCCATCGCGGGTTTGGATTAATGAGCTGGGCCCAGTTCAGCGCGGTCTTGGAACCGGCGAATCTAACACGACGGATCTATGGTTTCGATAGTTTTGAGGGTTTTTTGGGAATCCATCAGCTCGATAACAACGCCCGGCTTACTCCGCAGAAAGGAGGATTAAAGGCCGAATGTTACGATGAGTTGCGCAAAATTATCGAGGTTTACGACTTGGACCGATTTCTCGGGCATGTAGACAAGGTGCATCTAGTGAGGGGCGATGCGATGAAAACGATCCCGGATTTCCTCGCAAAGAATAAGCATCTTGTGGTCAGCCTGCTTTTCATGGACTTCGATCTCTATGAGCCCACGAAGGTCGCCCTCGAGCATTTTATCCCCCGGATGCCGAAGGGCGCCGTCCTGGCGTTTGATGAGCTGGACAATCCGATCTGGCCCGGTGAAACCCAGGCGGCTCTGGATGCCGTGGGTTTGCGTAATCTCCAGATCCGGCGCGTGCCGTGGGATCCTTATATTGGCTATGCCGTCCTTAGCTGAGACATCGAGGCCCGACATATCCCAGCGCAGGGCTTTCGCAAAGCGAATTCGCTTGGCCTCTATTCGCATGGTCCACGAGGCCAAGAGCGCGCATGTCGGGGGGGCGCTTTCCATGGCGGATATCCTTGCCGCCCTCTATGGCGGTGTGTTGCGCGTCGATCCAAAGCGACCAAGTTGGCCGGAGCGTGACCGTTTCATCCTCAGCAAGGGCCACGCCTGCGCGGCGTTTTACGCCACCCTGGCCTTTTGCGGCTTCTTTCCCGAAGAATGGTTGGATACGTTTTACCGTGACGGGGGACGATTAGCTGGGCACGCTACGCATACGGGCGTTCCTGGTGTCGAGTTCTCCACCGGTTCGCTCGGACACGGGCTTTCGGTGTCTACGGGCATAGCCTTGGCCGGCAAGCGCGATGGGGCTCCGTGGAGGGTGTTTGCTCTCCTGTCCGATGGCGAATGTGACGAGGGGTCAACCTGGGAGCCAGCGCTGTTTGCTCCCCAGCACGGACTCGATAACCTGATCGCGATCGTCGATTACAACAAGATACAGAGCTTGGGCCGCACGAAGGAGGTCCTTGACCTTGACCCCTTCGCCGACAAGTGGAAAGCATTCGGATGGGCAGTTAGGGAGATCAATGGCCATGATATGGAGCAGGTCGTCGATACGCTTACCGCAGTCCCTTTCGAGGCGGGAAGGCCGTCCTGCGTAATCGCGCATACGGTCAAAGGCAAGGGCGTGGGCTTCATGGAGGATAAGCTGCTCTGGCATTACCGCAATCCGTCCGTCGAAGAATATCAGGCTGCGGTAGCCGAGATCGAGGCAGTGCTTTGAGATCAGCTTTCTTGAGGACGCTTGAAGAATTGGCGGCCGAAGACAGCCGGATCAATTTCATCACCGGCGATCTCGGGTTCTCAGTGGTCGAGCCCTACATGAGGCGGTTCCCCACGCAGTTCCTCAATGCGGGGGTTGCCGAGCAGAACATGACGGGATTGGCGGCCGGCATGGCGCTCTCGGGAAAGATCGTCTTTACTTATTCCATAGCGAATTTTCCGACCTTGCGTTGCTTCGAGCAGATCCGCAATGACTGCTGCTATCACAGGGCGAACGTGAAGGTGGTCAGCGTGGGTGGGGGATTAGCCTACGGGGCTTTGGGGAGCTCTCATCAGGCTACCGAGGACATCGCGGTCATGCGTTCGCTTCCAGGCATGACGGTGGTTGCTCCGGGCGACCCTGTGGAAGCAGAGTATGCGACCCGCGCCGTGGCCGCGCATGAAGGGCCTTGCTATCTGCGTCTCGGGAAGGCCGGGGAGCCGCGTGTGCATGCTGGGCCCATCGATTTCCGACTTGGAAAGGCGATCAAGGTCTATGATGGGAACGATTTGACGATCATCTCGACCGGAGGGATGTTGTATCCCTGCTTAGAGGCGGTAAAGCGCTTGTCTCAATCCGGAATTTCCGCGAGGCTTCTTAGCATGCACACGGTCAAGCCACTCGATGAGGAGGCGGTGCGGGCCGCCGCGCAGGAGACTTCCGCCGTCTTGACCGTCGAAGAGCACTCCATGATCGGAGGGCTGGGTAGTGCCGTCGCTGAAGTCCTGGCGCAGAACGCCCGCCGTGTGAGTTTCCGGATTATGGGATTGCCTGATCAGTTTTGCCGCACCGTCGGCAGCCATGAGTACCTGCGGCAGAGTTGTAGGTTGTCTGCCACCGACATTAAAAACGCCGCGCTCGATCTATTTCAGAAGTCCAAATGAAAACAGGCCTCTGGCTCAAACCGGACATGGAGCGTGTCGTGTTGCCCATGGCAGCAGACATCCCGCGATTCTTTCGAGAAAAATGACAACCCAAGTTTGCGACAAAGAGGTTGACAAGGTGACTCTTGAAGTATCGCGATACGTTCCAGTAATACGAAATGTACGGATGCGGACGGCCATGGGGCTTATGCTGCTCACGATCTGTGTCGTAACAACCGCGACTATTCTTGATAAGAAGGACGCTGCTGGAACTATAGCCTTTGTCGCATTTCTTGCTTGGCTGCCGGCGATTTTACTCGCGGACAAGTATGTGCACAAATATCCGCAGAGATATTTCACTTATCTATTGGCATCCCACTTTAAGTCTGCAGTCATTATGGCGTTTTTCTTGTGGTTAATAGGCCATGTTGCTGGATATACTCTGACTTCAAGTGATGTTGTATGGCGAGCCTTTGTCCTTTTCGTCCTTGCGGACGCTTTTGTTTCCGCGTTTTGTCGGCGGGAGATTCTCACCAATCCAATCGTGGAGGCGATGAATTCGTTTTCTGGCTCGACCACTGATAGGCTCCGCTATGCTGGGCGTCGTATTGACAACGATTTACATTCTATTAACACCCGATCCATTCCAAGTCGAATTCCCGCGGAAATCGACAGATCGCTGTTGGAATTCATTAGGACAAATTTGCCTGACCAGGATGGAAAGAATGCGGATTTGCTTGTCTTGGATGATCTGGACGAAAGCATTTATCGATCGGGTTCTTCCCTGGCAGGGGTTATTGTCTGTCGCACACGTGTCAATTATGTGCGCAGGCTTAATCAGTTTTTGATGTTTTGCGCCGGGAACATGGAGATGGGCGGCTACCTCGTCCTTCGGTACATGCCGCTCGAAAACGTCGTGACGGATTTGAAGAGACGATATCCCGTGCCAATCCATTGGCCGGTCTTTGTTCTCCATTTTATTTGGCACCGCGCATTTCCGAAAATACCATGGTTGCACAATATTTATTTTTCGTCAAAATTGTCCTGGTTGGATAGATGTTATTTGGCTTTAACGAAAAGGAGAAACCGGGTATTATCAAAAGCCGAGGTCTGGGGACGTCTTGCTTACTGGGGCCTGCAGGTAGTCAAAGAAGCTCAAGGCGATGGCGAAATATGCCTTATCGCCCGGCGCGTTGAAGCTTCCGTGCAGAATAAAAGGCCATCTTACTATCCCATCGTCGCGCTGGAAAAGGTCGGACTGGACGGGAAAATAATGCGTACGCATAAGATACGGAGCATGTTCCCCTTCAGCGAGTTTCTGCAAAAGAGAATATTTGAGGATAACGGTTTGGCCCCGACTGGGAAATTCGCCAATGATTTCCGACTTACCGAATACGGGAACTTTTTGCGGAAATATTGGCTGGACGAATTGCCGCAAATATATGATTGGTTGCGTGGAGACCTTAAATTGGTCGGCATGAGGGCAACAAGCCCACATTTCCTTAGCCTATATCCAAAGGAACTGCATGAACTGTATATTCAAATTAAACCCGGCCTCATTCCACCTATCTTTGATGCGAAGACGAACGGTTTCTCGGAGATTGTCCAGGTCGAGTTCGCGTATCTCAAGAGTTACATGAAGGAGCCCTTTCTGACGGATGTGCGGTATTTTATGAAGACTTTCACGGATATCGTCTTTAGGGGAGTCCGGAGCAGATAAGATTTGCGGTCATAGTGATAACTCATGTGCGGCATATTCGGTTTATGTATTCATGAAAGCGCGGAATTCGCTCCTCCCTTTATCAAGAAGTCTCTAACTACGCTCGCGCGGCTCTCTGAATCGCGGGGCAAGGATTCCTCGGGGCTTGTTTTTAGGAATGAATTGGAAAATGAATTTCTGGTCGTTAAAGGCCCCATCCCTCTTAAATATTTACTGGGGAAAAGAGCGGTTGCACAGCAAATGGACCGGATGGTTCAGCTCTTTCACGATCATCGCGGAACAAGCCGACAAAATGTTTTTGCGGCAATGGGGCATTCAAGGCTGGTTACCAATGGAACGCATAGCAATGAGTTAAATAACCAGCCCATAGTTAAAGACGGCATCGTGGGAATTCATAACGGCATTGTCGTGAACGATAATGAGCTTTGGGCGCGTTATCCTGATGCGCATAGAACGTGTGAAACTGACACCGAGGTGATGCTTGCCTTAACCAAGAAATATCTCGATTCCGGTTGGGATCTTCCCTCCGCGGTTTCAATGACCGGAAATGAAATATTCGGTACATTCGCGGCGGCTTTTTTTGTAGACACCCTTGACCAGCTTGTTTTAGCCACAAACAATGGATCTCTTTATATTCTGACTAACGACGCCGACATGCTAGCCTTTGCTTCAGAGAGGTATTTTCTTGAAAAAACAGCAGAAGCCATGAATCTGGACGCTAAGGCGGATTTTAGAATACGTCAAGTGGTCTCAGGAACGGGCGTCGTGCTGGATTTGAGACGGTTCCACCTGCAAGAATTCACGTTTTCGGATATCCCTAAGAAATCCGAGGCGCTGGTGGACATGCCGCGACCCTATCGGGTTGTAACACAATCTTTATCAGATGGAAGACCTCAAAGAGAGCTAATTCTGGATCCCGCAAAAATCGCAGCTCATCCGACGGCCCGGACGGAGGCCGGCCTTTTGGAGTTCAATATTGAAGAAATTCAAACTCTTCGTCGCTGCGTCAAGTGTATTCTTCCGGAGACTTTTCCGTTTATTGAATACGACCGATCAGGGATCTGTAATTACTGCAAAAACTATAGGGTGAGGAATGAGCCCAAACCTATCGAGGAGCTGCTTGCCCTTGTCGAACCTTATCGCCGTACTGATGGAGGATACGACTGCATAGTTCCGTATAGCGGGGGAAGGGATAGTACGCATACGTTGCATATAATAAAGAATGTGTTGAAACTTAATCCTGTCGCTTTCACGTATGACTGGGGCATGGTAAACGACCTCGCCCGACGCAATATCGCGCGAGTTTGCGGTAAGCTCGGGGTGGAGAACATTTTAGTTTCAGCTGACATCGCGCTGAAGCGTAAGAACATCCGCAAAAATATTCTCGCCTGGCTGAAAAACCCCAGTTTAGGGATGATTCCTCTTTTCATGGCTGGGGATAAATATTTCTTTCATTACACCGACCAGGTCAAAAAACAAACAGGAATACGGTTGAATATATGGGGAGTAAATCCTTTGGAGAACACGGATTTTAAGGTGGGATTCCTGGGTGTTCCGCCAGATTTTAACAAGAGACGTATCTATTCTCTTTCAGTAAAAAGACAGGGTAAATTGCTTTCGAGCATCGGCTGGAATATCCTAAGAAACCCACGCTACATAAACAGTTCGGTCTGGGACACCTTGGGATCTTTTGTTTCCCGATCCATAGTGCCGCATCGTGACTATTACCATTTATACGATTATTATCGCTGGGACGAAAATGAGATTGAGAGATTGGTACGCGAGGAATACAAGTGGGAAACTGCCATAGATACCAAAACGACTTGGCGGATCGGCGACGGGACGGCGCCATTTTACAACTATATCTACTATACTGTGGCCGGATTTTCAGAGCATGATACATTTCGAAGCAATCAAATTCGGGAGGGGATGTTAAGCCGCGAAGAGGGATTGCGGCTTGTCATGGAAGAAAATCGGCCGCGCTATGCTTCTATTAAATGGTATACGGGGATTCTTCAATTGGATTTTACCTCGACGATGCGTGGCATAAACGCTATTCCCAAGCTCTATCGATAGATGAACATCTGGTACCTATCCGCCCATGACCAGCCGCGAGGCCAATCAGCAAGGACATATGATTTTGCTCGAGAACTGATTGGCCGGGGGCACCAGGTGACTATGTTTGCCAACAGTTACTGCCATTGGACCCATGCGGATCGTTTGGGCCCCCAGGAAAAATGGCGCTTTGAAGAGATAGACGGCATTCGGGTTGTATGGCTTCGTACCATCCACTATGAAGGGAACGGACTGATGCGCGGATTAAACATGCTCTCTAATGCATGGCGCTCTTTGCAAGTCTCTCGCATCCTCTCGGATAGGCCGGATGTGGTTATAGGCCCTTCTGTGCCTCTTGGCACTGGTTGGGCTGCTTCTAGGATTGCTCGGACTAAAAAGGCGTCTTTTGTCTTCGAGGTCAGGGATGTATGGCCAATTGCGCTGGTTGACGATGGCAGCCTTTCAAGATACAGTCCGGTGTATTATGCATTCCGCTATATTGAAAAAATGCTTTACCGCAGGGCGCAACGCATTTCAGCAACAATGCCCTTTGTTGCCCGCCATGTTTTCGAAGGAGGGGGCGATCCCGGAAAAGTCGTGTGGATCCCCAATGGGGTCGCCCTTGAGAGATTCGCGGGTTTTGAAGGATATTCGGGAGGAGGGAAACTTCCGTTGGTCGTGATGTATGTCGGCGGTTTCGGCGCCGCGCACGACGTTATAACCGTCGTGAGGGCGGCTGCGATTCTTCAACGAAAGGGAAACGATAAGTTTCGATTTGTGATCGTGGGCAATGGCGTTAAACGGCCCGAATGTGAGCGCGAAGCGTCATTAAATAAATTGATAAATATCGAATTTCGGAATCCCGTGCCAAAAGCAGACGTCCCTAAAATTCAGAGGGAGGCGGATATTTTTGTGGCATGTGTCCTGAATTCTGCGGCATATCGTTTTGGACTTAACCTCAACAAGATATTTGATTATTTCGCATCGGGAAGGCCAGTTATATTTGCCGGTAAAACGCCGAATGATCCTATTGCCGAAACTGGCGCGGGATTTAGCATCCCTCCGGAAGATCCCGAGGCGATGGTAGAAGCGTTGGAGAAATATCTGGAGATGCATCCAGCAGAAAGAATTGCAATGGGGAAGCGCGGCCGTGCCTGGGTGGAAAGGAAGTTTGACATGAAAAATCTTGGCGAACGGATGGAATGTTTATTGTTGCAGGCAAAAAATGACAACGGACTCGCACGGGAGGTTGATAATGGCTCTTGAAGATCGCAAGCAACGTGAGATAGAACATTCCGACCATAGGCGGCAAATTGTGACAGGTTTTGAATATCTGTCCGATTCTGAAAATGCGGCGCAGGCGAGGATTGTCGCCCCGGCCAAGTTCGAGCAGCACTTTTCGAATGCCAAATTCTATGCAATCGCTCAATCGAGCTTTGCCTGGCGCGACGAAATCCTTCGTCGTCGTTGTCCAGGGAAAATCTGCCTAGATTATTGTTGCGGCAACGGCGAGGTGGCGCTCCTCATGGCCAAAATGGGGGCAAGGAAGGCCTATGGTATCGATCTCTCCCCGGTAGCGGTGGAAAATGCCGGGCGGCTGGCACTTGATGCTGGCGTTGGGGATCGGACGCATTACGCGGTCATGGATGCGGAACAGATGCAGTTCCCGGATAATACTTTTGATGTGATACACGTCTATGGGGCATTGCATCATCTGGAATTGAAGTCGGCGCTGGCTGAATTATCCCGTGTATTGAAACCGGATGGAATAATAGTCTGTACTGAGGCTCTGCGCCACAATCCGGCCATCCATTGGTACCGCAGGCGCACGCCACATCTGCGCACAGAGTGGGAGGTGGAGCATATCCTGGGCGTTCCTGACATCCGCACTGCAAGTGCCTGGTTCGGGGCTGTTCGTGTTCGTTTCTTCCATCTATTTACGCTCCTTGCAGTTCCCTTCAGAAAAATAATCTTTTTCCGCCAACTGCTTTGGCTGCTTGACTGGGCTGACGCTGTAGTCTTGAGAATTCCAGGCCTTCGCTGGATGGCGTGGCAGGCCGTTTTCACCCTGGAGAAGCCAAGAAAGTGGAAGTAATCAACATAGCTGGCATGCGCGCATCCCGTATCGGTTTCGGGTGCGCCGCAATCGGCGGCTATGATTATGGTCCTGTTGATGACGAGGTCAGCCTGCGAGCCGTGGAGGCAGCGTTCGATGCCGGCGTCACTCTTTTCGATGTGGCTGATATCTATGGGCTCGGTCATGCCGAATGTATCCTCGCCAAGGGCCTTGGCAGGCGGCGCAAGGAAGTCGTCATTGCCACCAAATTCGGTGTCCGCTGGGACGCCCAGACGCGCCACACCTTTAAGGACATCAGTTCGGGCTATGCGCGCAAGGCACTGGAAGCCAGCCTAAGACGTTTACGTCTAGATTGCATCCCGCTCTACCAAGTCCATTGGCCGGATGGCACGACTCCGATAGAGGATGTACTGGAGGAGCTCGATCGTTGCCGCAAAGCCGGCAAGCTGCGGGCCATTGGAATGTGCAATTTCGATCCACACAAGGATGGCGGCGCAATCGCCGAATTCGACGTCAATACCATTCAACTGCCGTTCAGCCTGATCGATAGTTGCCATCGCGCTGCTTTTGATTATGGGCGCAACAGACTTGGTGTCAGAACCTTGGCTTACAATGTGCTGGCGCACGGTTTCCTCAGCGGAAAATATGCGCCCGATTCCACATTCACTGGATCCGACTTGCGCACGCGGAAGAATTCCTTTCTGCAAGGCGATGCGGACGCAAATTGGCGTGTTGTCGAGCTGTTGAAAGCGGCTGCCGATCGTCTTGGCGTGACGCCGGCGCAGATAGCCATTCGATGGGCCTTAAACCAGTCGTCCGTAGACTGCGTACTAGTGGGAGCGAAAGATGTCGCACAGTCACGCCAGAATGCGAACGCCATCAATATGACCTTACCGGTAGACATTGCTGCGGCTCTGGATGAGGCTGCAAAGGGCCTTGCTGGCCGTGGCTATGCCAAGCCATCCCATGCCCAATGATACGGTGCATCGATGTGCTGGCCTCCATCCTTGGGCTAATCGCATGCGCCCCACTTTTATGCATATGTTGTTTGCTTATCTGGCTACGTGATTTCCGCAGTCCCATCTATGTGGCTTCACGGATCGGACTCGGCGGAAGGAATTTCCAGATGTTCAAATTGCGGTCCATGGTGGTCGAGGCTGAGCGGATCGGCGGTTCTTCCTCCGGTGCGAACGACCCACGGATTACACCGCTTGGGAAAGTTATCCGCCAGTCGAAATTGGACGAGCTCATGCAGCTGTGGAACGTCCTGAGGGGCGATATGAGCTTGGTTGGACCACGCCCCCAGGTCGGTTGGGCGGTTAGAGATTATACGGCTACAGAACGTCGTCTTCTTAGTGTACGGCCGGGAATTACCGATCCTTCCAGCATTGTATTTGCTGACCAGGATGATATCCTTACCGGAACAGACGATCCAGACTTGCTCTACAACCAGATTATCCGGCCATGGAAGAGCCGTCTGGCATTGCTATATGTAGAGCGGGGGGATTTCCGCAGCTATTGTGAACTCATTTTTACCACAGTCTTAGGAATTTTGTCGCGGCGTTGGGCTTTGAATCGGATTAATCACATCATCGCCCGTCTCGGTGCCGATGAGGAACTCTTGCGTGTCGCCCGCCGGGATAGGCCTCTATACGCCGCCGCGCCGCCCGGGGCTAACGCGATCGTTAGCCATACTGATTCAAGGCTTGGTCACCAGTTGTTGTAGATCGTATAATCGCCATTAGAGGAGACACTCAGATGAAGGAATCTTATCTTCGAGGCACTGATGAGGCACTCGATTACTGGACCAAACGAAGAGGCGCCGGCGACTTCGCTCAAAAGAGCCTGGCCGCGTTCAACATCGCACAGACGACCTACCGCACCGACGCGCTCTTCCGAGCGATCCATTTTATGGAAAAGAGCGGTCTTGATGTAGAAAGGGCCCAGGTGCTCGATATCGGCTCGGGCCAGGGCATGGGTCTTTATCCGTTTCTGTTAACCGGCTTCACAGTGTCGCAGCTGCATGGCATCGAGCAACAGGAAGCCCGCGTCCAGGTCGGCAAAGAGGTCTTACCCATCCTTGATATCCAACGGGGGGATGCCGCGCACTTGCCTTATGAGGCCGAGAGCTTCGATATCGTTTCGGAGCAGTTTTGCTTCTGCCATATCCCTGATGAAACGATCAAACCGAAGATCGCTGGAGAGATGCTTCGGGTGCTAAGGCCAGGGGGGTTTGCCATGATCCTCGACTGGCGCTTCCGTAGTCCCCGCCATCAAATTTATGGGCTCGGGGTTCGGAGAATCCAGGAACTGTTTGGTCTACCGGTTGTCGGTCGATTCCCAGCGCAATTATGGCCTCAAGTCGGTCGCCCTCTAAGTCAGTATATGCCGTCACTTTACCCCTTGGCCCGTCGCATCCCATTTCTTACCGGATCATGGATAACTCTTTTGAAGAAATAAAGTTCCGGGAGCCTATTACGGACGCCCGGGCTGATCGTGCAGTATCTGTCCGTACAGCTGCTTGATTTTGCTCGCTTGGGTCTCCCATCGATAGTTCTCAAGAGCGGCTTGCCTGGCATTGGATGCATACCACACGCAAAGTTCGGGGTCTGCCAGGAGCGTCTTGATCGCTTTAGATATCTTCACTGGGTCGTGGGGGTCGACAGCAATGCCGCATTCATGCCTTTTGATGAAGGCCTCCCATTTGGGAAAATTGGGAACGACAACCGGCAATCCGGCCGCCATCGCCTCGAACAACCTATTGGAGCGGATATCATAATGGTTCGGGCAATCAGAAAATAGATTGATTGAGATGGACGCATCGAGCATCCGTTGGATGACCGTGCCGAATGGGACGCTTCCTATGTACTCGACTTTCGACCAATAAGCCCTCAGTTTGCATGTGTCCAGCAGGGCTTGGTCGTTGTGATTCCCGCCGATAATGGCCGCGAAGGATTCTTCGCGAATCAATTCGAGAGCGTCTACGAACTCCGGGAAGCATCTTTTCAACGATGCTCCCCCTAAGAAGAGAATCCGGCGGTTGGCGTACCTTTGCCGAGAGATGGCAGCACCGAGCAGCTCCGGGCCGATATTCGGGTAATTGTGCGCTGAGACCACTTTGGCGCCGCTTAATGTGGTGAACTTCTCGCGAAGTTCGTCATCGGCTGTGACGGTACCGTCGAATATCTTGACTGAAAGTTTGAGAGCCAACTGCATGATCAAGGCAATGAGTGGCCTTAGGGGGCGGGGAATCCATTCTTTAGCGAGAACATCCCCAGGGTAGTTTTCATGAATGTCGATGACGACCTTTCCTCCCAAAACCTTCAGTAGCATCCCAAAGGGGATCAGATCCGGATCATGAAAATGATAGAGGTCGCCGTTGAGCTGCCATGCCTTGTGGAAAATTCGGAAAGTCGTCATGAAAAAACGGCCGAATCGGGTCTTGGCTCGAGTGATGGTGATAGTCGTCGCGCCATTCAACGTCGTCTCTTCGCACGAGGAAGATGGTGCCACTAGATACGTTTCATAACCCGACGCAGCCAGAGAAGTGATTTCCTTGTAATAGATCCGATTGTCGGTTGGAGGATGCGCCGATGTGAAATGAACAATCCGCATAAATCAGGCACGCCTCGCGGCAGGCAGGTGAAGGGTCTTTCTTGCGTGGAGGCTGGGGGAAGAAAGCGCCTGACCGTTCAGCCAAGCCAGTAATAATCCAAGGAATACATATAGATACCGGGCGCTTGTGAACCCCCCGCTCTTGGAAAAATTGAACATCATATAAGTTGCGAGCATAAGGAGATAAGTCCCGGTCCTTGATTTGATCGCCATCGGCGTCAATTGAAGCAGCCGCAAGAGCCCCAGCGAAAACAACAGGAAACCAAATACCCCGGTCTCGGCAAAAGCCTCCAAAAACAGGTTGTGAGGATAATTATGTTCATCAATGCCATAGGCAGCTAATCCATAGCCTCCAAGACCGACGCCCAGCAATGGATGCTCAAAAATGATCTGCAAGGCGATCAGAAACAGGGGTAGGCGGAGGGCTTTCTCCAGTGATTCCTCCCATCCGCCGACGATTCGTTGTCTGAGGAACCCCGCGCCCTCCCATTGGAGGAGCGCGAACAGCAATACGGCGCCGAATGCGAGGGAACCCACCGTGCGCCGGTTAAAAACCCTAACCCGGCCGTGGCGAATCATCAAATAAATCGCGACCGTCATCAGAAGAAATAGAAACGGTCCTCGCGCGCCGACCAGAGCTATAGCGGCACCGCCCATCATGGCTATGCCGATACTCGTGAGCGTCGGCCTTGATAGCAACGTGAGTATACCCAGGCCGATAGTCGTTCCAATCGTGAGATAGTCGTGCGTCTCACCTGCCTTTCCCTTCGCGAGGAGCTGCCCAATGGTGTCTGTTCGATACATGTTCAGGATGATGGCGATGGCGATAAGGCCCGTGAATGCCAGCCAGAAAGTAAAGGAGGAAAAATCCTCCGTCTTCTTAAAGCAGAGCAAGGGGAAGATGAAAGTAATGATGTTTAGGATGATCGAAAGGGCTTTTGTGTGCACGAACGTGCTCGATATTGAATAGGCCGACGTTCCGAGATACCATAAGAGAAATGCCAGCGAATACAAAATGGCCGGCCGAACTTCTGGGATGAATCGGTGGCGCCGCAGCATGACCGAGGACATCAATATCAGTGCGGTGGGAATCCCGAAGAGGATGGTCGCGTCGATGGGGAAAATATCAAAGGGTTTTAGGAGACCTGAGAATACAAAGAGAAAATAGACGCCACATTTTAGAAACGAAGTAATGCTTCTAAGGCTCATAGAGCGGCAATCTGCGGGCCGGTTTTTGGACGATTGCTTTTAGTTCAGCCCATGAGAGGTTAATGAAATCGCGCGGTTTCACGGAAAATGTTCCGGAAAAGACAGCCGCAATAAACCCAAACGAACAAAGAGACGCGATCAGGTTGCTCCATGCTGCCCCTTGAAGGCCCATGCGCGGAAGGAGTGCATATGACAATACAGCTATGACCAGAAGATTGATCATCATCATCTGGGTTCCGTATTTCTGCATCGCTCGGCCAGCCAACGAGTTAAAGAGAATGCCGCTCAAAGCGGAGGGAAGCATGGCGATCGTCAAAAGTGTCATCGTTCTTTCACTGCCGGCGAATTGTGCTCCGAAGAGAATTGACACGATGGCTTCAGGAAACATCATGATGGGAACGAGGCACGCCACGCTTGCGATTGCGACTATCTTGACCACGGAAACGGTCAAGCGCGCGCCGTGAGATAAGTCCCGGCTGGCGGAGACATGCGCATAAAGCACCGTCGATAGTTGCTGCGGCAGGTTCGCGAACATCGTCGGGATGGTGTTTGCCGCCGTGAAGAGGCCGACCGACCGCGTCCCCACAAAGTAACTGAGCAGGAAGTAGTTGATGCGTTGTGAGACAAAGGTTCCAATTTGCATCGCTAACAGATGGATGCCCTGCTGATACGCCTGCAGGATGATTCGCGGTCGGATGGCGGCGATGGAGCAGGTAGTTTTAAAGCCCACCGAAGTGGATATTAAAAGCAGCAAAACTAACAGCCGAGATATTAGATAGGCGGAGAGAACGCTTATTAGTGACAGCCACCTTAACTGCCACGCCGCGAAAATGCCTGCTAGGAAAACAAGATCCTCGAAGACGACCGACTGATTGTAAGCATTAAATCGCTTGCTGCCCAACAGCAGATGGCGCAGCTCGGTCATCAGGACTGTAAGGCTCGTTATGGCGATGACATATGAAATCTCAAGGGGGGACAATTGGGAGACTCGCGCCAGGATTAGATAAGAAGGGATGGCAAAGAGCATGGAGAGTGCGAGAAAATAGAAGAAGATCGTGCTGGCGATCTCTCGTGTGGAGAATGCTTCGGAAGCGATCAGTTGGATAGAAGCGACGGATATTCCGGAGTCAACCAGCGCGGCCGCGAGACTGATGGACAGCATGACGATAGCCAAGGAGCCGCGGAGATCCGGCCCGAGCAGTCGCGCTAAAATGATGCTGGTAATCGAGCCAAAGATAAGTATAGGCACCCGCCAAGATATCATCTGAATGGAATCGGAGGCAAAGGACATTTCAATCACTTTCGGAAGCGGTAGGGTTGTTTGCGCTCATGCCCGCTTTAATGATCCGAAGAAAACTGTCGACTTGGGCCTGGAAATTGAGGTGTTGCTCCGCGTAGGCGCGAGCCTTAGCCCCGATTTCCCACATAACCTCTTTCTTGTCCACGAGATTGCGAATGACGCGGGCGGCCTCTTGGACAAAATCTTGTGGATTGACCAGCACGGCCGCCCCTGGAACCATGAAGTTTCTCTGCGTGCCGCTCTTCCCGTCAACGCTTAACGCTATTCGGCCGCACGCCATGGCCTCTCGGACGATACTTCCGCCTTGGGGATCCTCTTCGAGTAAGGGAACGATATCCATAGCATTGATGAATTGATTGACCTCCGACATTGGGACCCAGCCGGTGAGGATGGTGCGATCGGTCAATCCCCAATCCCGAATCAGTTTTTGTATGCCGTCAAACCATGGACCGCCGCCCACCAGGAGCAGCCGAAATCTATGGAAGCCGAGGTCCCGTAGTTCCTTGCATAGGGCTACGGTATTGCCGACTTGCATGTTTGTCGCGATCCGGCCGACCCAGCCGATGACGATTTCATCACTGAATATGCCCAGGCTATTGCGGACGGCATCGCGTTTGGGCGTGTCGAACGGGAAGAACATCGTTGTATCAACACAGAGGCGAAGCTCGAAGAGCTTGGATTGAGACACCCCTTTGCGTTTTAATTCCTCGAATACGGCCTGCCAACCGAAATAGCCGTCGATCAGTTTGTCGATACATATCCATCTATAAAAGCGGTATAACGTTGGCTCAACCTGAATAAGGCTGCAGCCGATAAATCGGTAATGTCGTATTCTCAGGCGGCGAGCGACCAGGCCGCAAAGCAGGCTGCCGAGGCCACTGCCGGAAACAATGATATCGAATCTATTACTGCGACAGTATGCCGTAAGGGCCCGAAGAATAGTGATCAGTTTCCAGGGGCGGAAGAGGTAGTCCTTCCCAGCGAGGTGGATCGGGATCTGGTGGAGTTTTGCATGAGCGGCAATGGCATTCTGCATGCCGTCGCCATAAAGATAGATCATATGAACTTCATGATCCTTCGGCGGGATGCGCTTGATAATATGATACGTTTGAGTTTGTTGCCCACCGAGATTCATCGACTCGTAATAGAATGCGATCCTCATGATCTCGTCACCCAGGAGGCAACCGTTTCCTCGCCCGCGAAGAAGAGGGCATCCAGGATGGACAGGCCGGGAACAAAGGTGGGCGCCCGAAGTTGGCGATAGCTCGGATGCTGGAAATTGTTGTATTCCAAAATAATGCCTTGTTTGGCGAACAGGTGGTCTTCCTGATAGCCCTGCGCGCCGCTTCCGCAGCGATAGGTGTCCGCGCCGACTTTCTTGAGAAGGTCTATCAGCAGTTGAGTACTGCGTGTGTGGACGTCAAGAGTGGAACTGTAGATAATTTGGGTGTGGATGCCCAGCAGGCGCATGACACCTTCGATGAAGCGCATGTTCCTGCGCATAAGATTTTGATCTAAATCGGAGAAATAGGCTTCTGCGAAGTGAAAATAGCGGGAAAAAAATGGGGCGTTGGCATAGGCCATCCGAATGGTCTTAAGCGCGTTCATCTGGAGATCGGCGATCGCGGTGTTGATGGTCATATCCCTGATGGGAACCCCGATGACGCCGTGTTTGGTTGGCTTGTTGAGTGGGACTGATAACCAGGTTGCCCGGCCATTGACCAAAATACTTACGCGCCTGCCCCAAAACGCCGCATCTCTGGGATTGTTCTCGACATGGTCAAGCACGATCCAGCAGTCCGAATGGGCTATCTTGTCGAATAGGCCCAGCCACGGAAGAAAATCAGGTTGATGAATGGTGGCTTTCACAGGAGATTCACGGTCGTGTGGTAGACGGTAGCTGGGCTCACAGAAAAATACTTCTTGTATAGTTTTCCAGCGCGAACTTGATCGTCGGTTTTCACGATGACCTTCCGAATCGATTTATCTGATTTAGCTCGCCTGAGGAAAGCCCGTACCAGCTGTTTGCCATAACCCTGGCCCTGCCGCGAAGGGCAAATAATGACCTCCTCCAATTCGTATCCGAATCCGAGGTAACGAGGCATGGCGAACCGATTACATGTCAGAATGCCTATCGGGAATTTCCCAGTATAGCCGACGAGCATTTCGAAGTTAGAATGGTCCATTAAGTGATTAGCCCGCACGTATCTCTCGAAATCCGATAACGAGTAGCGCGCTCGTCCCCGCAATTCCTTCAAGCATTGAAAGGCAAATTCCAGAGAGTCGTCCGAGAGCGCTTTGAGTTTAATCATAATCTCTCTATGGCGGATTTGATCTTCGCCATATCGGCATGGCTCAATGCTGGATGGAGAGGGATGGAAAAAGTTGTTTCGACCAATTGACGGGCCTTCGGGTACTTGGGTATCTGGTTCTGCGGACAGACAAAAATGAGTTCGCTGCAGCCTGGAACCCCGGCCGTTAAAAGTTTATGCGTCCACCGCTTCTTTTGTTTCGCATCTTCAGCGAAGACCAGTAGGCGGGAGGGGACTTCGTTGCGCCGCATTTCCAAGTGCTTTATCCCTCGCTTGAAAAGGACCTCGCTCAATGCATGAAAAGAAGCGTTCATCGCCTGAGCGATTTCACCCAAATGTGACAATGTGCCAAGCGCGAATGCCGCGCTGATGTTATTCATTCTCAGGTTGTATCTTGGCGAATCTGAGGCCTTCCGCTGATCGGAGTATGAGCACAGATCCTTGGCGCGCGCATAAAAGGTCGCATCGTTAGTCAAGATCGCGCCGCCATCTATGCCATTGATCAGTTTGGTGGGAAAAAATGAAAGCACTATTATGTCCGCCGCGGTCTTTAAATGAGATCGGCTTATAAACGATTGTGCGGCATCCTCGATCAAAAGGCCATCGCGGGATTTCCATTTCACGCAAGCGGGCGCGATGGCTCCAAAATGATCCGGCACCACCGCGATTCGAGAACGTCCTCCGCGAGTTGGTCTTGCAAGGCTTGCGGAGGCCATATCCATGTCATCGTAGCAAGTGCTATGTCCGGCTGCTTTTATCGCATTTGTAATCGCGAAGCAGGTGCTTGCGGGAGATGTTAGCACGTTCCACTTCCACGGATGCTGCGTGGCGCTCTTAAGCGCGACAAACAGAGCTGAGAAGCCGTTGGCCGTAAGAACAACATGCTGCTTGCTAAAAAGACGTGACAATTGTCTCTTAAGAAGCTGAAGGTGCGGGCCGATCGCCAGGTGTCCAAACCTGATTGCCTCAGTAACATTGTCCAGTTGCTCGTCAAACAAGGGGATCTTAATTCGCGCTATCAGGTCACTCATAAAAGTGCCTGTCGAAATATGTGTCGGAGTGGATCAGGAGATAGATCAGCGGCCGGCCCTCGGCGGCGTGTTCTCCAAAGGATTTCTGGTTCCCCGCGACCAGTTGTCCGCGGTCGTAGCATTTCCAGCGTGTCCACTCTGAGTCGCTTATATAGAACGCCTCCTGGAAGAGATTGAACTCCGGTTGCTTGTCGTAGGCCTCGTATAGTAAGCCGAAATCAGCAGGCTTTCTGTCGTTCCAGAAGTCCAAGTTGTTGAGTCCGGTCATCCCGCCATGGCTGGCAACGCCTTGGATTCGGATGCCGAACGCGCGGTTCATGACATCTATATCCCTTCGCAGGCAGTTCTCCGCCGCTTCGCTCCAAATGGCCGACTCGTCGACTATCTCCGAATGATAACCGAGCTCATGGCCCGAGGAGATTAGGGTTTTGATGATGCGATAGTTCTCAAAGGAGAATGGATTGTATTCTGGGGCGTGAAGACGGAGATAAAACGAGGCTCGGATTTTCAGCCGATCAAAGATGGCGCCAAGGCGATCGGCCTTCTTGACCGACATATCCATATCGACGCGATTTACCACCAACTTCGTTGTCTTTCCAGCGCGCTTGCGCGTCACATACTCAGCGCAGGTGCAAAACTCGTAACCGAGATCAAGGGCCGTTCGGTATTCGCGCTCAATCGCTTCGAACGTGAAACGGAAGGTTGTCTTAATTGCCTTTTCGTCCATAAGCTACCTCATTTGCGTGAACTGGAGTTCAGCAGGCGCTCTAATTCGACGACTATCCTTCCGCCGGCCTTGCCGTCCCATTTTTCCGGGATGGCGCCCTTCTTCCAACTACCCGAATAGAGACGATCGAGCGCCGGCTTGAGGCGGGAGGGGTCGGTTCCAAGTAGCTCGTTTGTCCCGATGGTGACCGTCTCGGGGCGCTCTGTCGAGTCCCGGAGCGTCATGCAGGGAACGCCCATGACCGTAGTTTCTTCGGTTATGCCACCGGAATCCGTGATAACGGCCTTAGAGTATTTAGCCAGGTAATTGAATTCTAAATAGGGCTGGGGCTCGACGACCTTCAAGCTGCTCGGCAAATCTTTCAGTGTGCGAAGCGTTATTGCCGTGCGTGGATGTACGGGGAAGATCACAGGAAGATCGCGGCAGCCTTCGGCGACTGCCAGTAGCATCGTCCGCAATCGCGCGGCGTCGTCGACGTTGGTGGGACGGTGCAATGTTAGGATGAAATAATTGCCGGCCTTCAATCCCAGTTCCTTCCAGAATGCCGGTGGCCGCAGGCGTTCCATGTTTGCAAGGAGGGTGTCGATCATCGTGTTGCCGACAAAAAAGATCCGATCGGCAGCTACCCCGGAGCGACATAAATTCCGGTTGGCGTTCTCGCTCGTAGTAAAGAAATAGTTCGTGATGGAATCCGTCACTATCCGGTTGATCTCCTCTGGCATACTCCAGTCATCGGACCGTATGCCAGCTTCCACGTGCGCTACAGGCACGTGAAGCTTTTGCGCCGTGATGGAACAGGCGAGGGTCGAGGTGACGTCTCCCACAACGAGACACAGCTCGCTTTTGCGGCTCAAGAGAAGTCGCTCGTAGCGAGTCATGATGCGAGCGGTTTGTTCTGCCTGGCTGCCGGAACCTGCATCCAGGTTGACGTCCGGATCAGGTATGCCTAGTTGGGCAAAAAATCTAGCGGACATCTCTTCGTGGTAATGTTGACCGGTATGGACGAGTCTGTAATCCAATCGTCCCCCATTGCGCTTGCGCGAACTTATCGCCCCGATGATGGAGGCAATTTTCATGAAATTGGGTCGGGCTCCGGCAATGAGATCGATTACCGGCATAGTCCGGTCTCTCTCAGTTCTCGGTCGTCCGGGAAATTCACAAGCACGCCCATTCCTTTCTTTTGAAAAACAACCATGCTCCCCAAGGCGACTGCGGATGCGCCGGCCCGCTGGACCACATCCGCTATATGGCCGACCGCGCCTGCGCCCCCATGGGCGATTACGGGGATGCTGACGGCGTTCGTCACGCTATTGATGAGTTCCAGGTCGAAGCCATCCCAGGTGCCTTCTCGATCGATGGACGTCAAAAGGATTTCGCCGGCGCCTAGTGACTCAAGTTCTTGCGCCCATTCGACCGGTTCGCGCCTGGCATCCTTGGTACCTGAGCGCGTCATGACTCGGTAACTCCCCCAGAAATCTTTCTTGACGTCAATTGAAGCGATGACCGCCTGGCTGCCGTATTGCGCGGCCAACTCACCGATGAACCGAGGGTTTTCCATGGCGTAGGAATTGAGTGCTATCTTCTCAAACCCTATATCAAACACCGCTTTTGCATCAGCCAGGCTGGCTATCCCTCCGCCGTAACCCAACGGCATGAAGCATTCATTGGCAATTTCGGCCAGGACTCTCAAGTTCGGTGTGCGTCTTTCCAACGTAGCCGTAATATCAAGAAAGAGTAACTCGTCTACCTCCAGTTCATTGAAAATGCGCACAGTATTGCACGGGTCTCCCACATAAGTGAATCGATCGAAGCGCAGCGTCTTGACCAGGCTTTCGTTTCGCAGTAAGAGGACCGGAATGATTCGAGTGCGTAACATTAGAGTCGAGCGAAATTCATCAGAAGTCGCATCCCGAACTTATGGCTCTTCTCGGGATGGAATTGCGCGCCGAAGATGTTGCCGCGCTGGATCGCGGCGTCGAAGCGGATTCCATAGTCCGTTTTGAGTATGGAATCTTCTTCACTATCGACGCGCACATAATATGAGTGTACAAAATAGAATCGAGACTCATCGGGGAGGTCCTTTGTCAGGGGACTGTCTCGAGTGGGGATAACCCTATTCCATCCCATGTGGGGAACTTTCGTTCCGGGTTGCGCGGGAAAGCGGATTGTCGAAGCGGGAACCCAAGCTAATCCTGACAGTTTGCCTTCATCGCTGGACCGGGTCATAATCTGCATGCCCAGGCAGATTCCGAGAATTGGGATGCGTTCTTTTAAGGCTTTATGGTCAAGGATTCGGCGGAATCCCCGACTATCGATTCTTGCCATGGCGTTATCGAAAGAGCCGACACCTGGCAATAGCAGCTTGCGTGCTTTCGAGATGTCCTCCAAATCATTGGTAACGATGGACGATACTCCAATACGTTTGAGCATGTTTTGGATGGAGCCCAGATTGCCAATGCCGTAGTTGACGACGGTGATCATGCTCATGCCTTGGCTGGGAAACAATATTTGAGATAAAAACTCATGGGCACCAAGTTGTAGTTAGCCAACATAGCGAATAACGGACGCAGACGCTCGAAGCGCTTCTTATACGTGGGAAATTCCGTCCATGATCTCGGCGGTTGCCGCATGATATGTTCATATTCTGCATCCGAAAGATCCAATCGTTTCTTGAAGTAAGTCACGAGCTCGGGTTCAATCTTTGGAGGAGTGTTGTACTCGGCCCAGGCAGCTTCGCGTGTCATTCTCCCCATTCTTGCCAATGCGGACAGGGTATTGTTCCTTAGGTCCGAGCCAAATTTTTGCGGCAGATAAATCCCATGGCAAAAGGCCGTCATTCTATTTTCTAAATGATGGCCGCCATAGTATTGCCAGCCAAAATTCCTTTCCAAGAATTCCCGGGCGGCCTCCTTGCTATAATCGAGATACCAGAATGGTCGAACTTTTTTTATCCTGGCGATGCTTGTCCACCACATGAATCGGCTGAAGGTCATCAGCGGATAGGTTTTCATGGGGCGACGGCCATGCTTCTGATGAATTGACTGGATGTATTTCCCGTCGAAGTAATTTCTGCCGAAGGGCGTGATGCCTTCTGTGACGAACGAATGACCCTCTAGTATGAATTTGACGCCGTTTGTCCAGGCCGCGCGATACATGACCTCCGCCAGCGCCAAATCAGTCGCCGCCTCGATTTCGGGAACTCCTGATAAGAAAAAAGATCGGAAGATGTCATCGGACTCTTTATTATCGACGACGTGGGTATAGAGATCGACATTCATGGCGCCAAGCACCTTGCGGATATTTTCCGTGGCGATCGCCGAATTCCAGGTATTGTCGTAATGGACAGCTAATGGCCGTAAACCCCATCGCCTTGCCAGGCACAACAGGTAAGATGAGTCAGTTCCGCCGCTGACTCCGATCACGCAGTCGTATCGTTTCCCTTTCCCGTCGGCCTTGATTTCTGAAACGATTCGTTGAAAGGTGGATTTGCCGATTTCGGTACCTGTCCCGTATTGTTGTTTGAGGCGATCCGTCTGATGGCAATAGTTGCAAACGCCCGATTGATCGAAGGTTATGGCGTCGACGCGTGCGTCATAAATGCAGCGGCTGCATACCTGGAGGGTCGCCTTATGCAGATCAGGGTCTAGCAGCATCTTCCTTCTTACCCAGGCTTGCTGAAAATGCGTTGTTATTGCCGGGCTTGTTCCGTTCGCGCCACCAGATAGAAGCGGGCATATCTATTCCGTTCATCCCAATATGGGTGATCTCCAAAACCGATTCGTTTCCGCATCCAACGAATATCTGGCCATCCATCGTTTTAATTTGTCCGCAAGGCGGAAACGGGAAATGTTTATGCGGAACGAGCTGGGACGACCAAATTGTAACCTTATCGGCTTGGTGGAACGTGAAGGCGCCAGGGTATGGCTTGGTCTGGGCGCGAATGAAATTGTAGATCTGGCAGGCGGGGCGCGACCAGTCGATGATTCCATCCTCTGGGCCGCGCTGTGGAAACAACCGCCGTCGACTTTCGTCTTGGGGTGTTAGCTGCGCAGAGCCGTTGGCCAGACGGGGTAATTGTTTTACGAGAAGCTCGATCCCTAGCGATTCTATTCGTTGGTAAAGGGTGGCGATGGTATCCTCTGGGAGGATATCTGCCGCCAGTTGTCCTACAACCGGCCCGCTGTCCACGCCATCAGCCAGCTGAAATAGAGTGATGCCTGTCTTGGTTTCGCCGTTGATCATAGCCCATACAAGCGGCGCCCCGCCACTGTAATCAGGAAGCAATGAGGAGTGGAGCCCATAGGCGGGCGCCATTTCCCGCCAGGGTCGTGGGACCATGTGGTACCACCCGGCTACGAGGAACATATCTGGCGCCCAGGAGCGAACGCGGTCCATCAGGTCTGGATCCTTCATGTTCCGACGGATTATGGCGCATTCTATGTTATGCGAGTCGCAGTAGCTCTTGACGTCGGCAAATAGGACATTCGTGACGCCTTGCGGCCGATATGAGATTGAAAAATGGCGTGGGGCGGTGACGGCCCCCACGATTTCGCAGCAGGGCAAAGTAGTAATTGTTTCCAGGCAGCGCATTCCAAACGTGCTCGCGCCTATAAATACGATTCTCATGCGTGGATGCTTCCCGGCCTGATTTCCGTTAGCCACTGTTCCACATTGAGTAGTGACCATATCAGCAGCCGTCTATTCTGCGTACCGCTCAAGTGTTCCTTTACGAGTTGTTCGACGACCGCACTGTCCATGAACTCGTAGATATTTGCCTTGCGATTAAGCAGGGTGCGTTTGACGAATTCAATGCTTTCGCCTTTGAACCAGCTCGCATCCGGGGCGGAAAAGCCTTGCTTGACGGTGCATGTTGTATCATCGGGAATGTAGCGCTTCATGACCTCGCGCAGGATTCGTTTGCCATCGCCGGTTTGTTGGAAAAAATCGCCCTGTTTATTGCCTGCGTCGTTTTCATTGATGCGAATCACATCGGTCAGGTTGCGGAGTTTGAGATGCACTGGACAGCGCATGGCAAAGTCGACCAGGTCATTATCCAAAAACGGCACCCGGGTTTCCAATCCGTGGGCCATGCTGAGCTTATCTTCAACCACGAGCAGGCCATGAAGGAACGTCTTTGCTTCGAAATAAAGCGAGTGGTTGATATAGTCCTCGGGGCCATCAATATGTCCCTTATAATTCTGGAAGACATCGCGAAAGATATCTCGCGTCCAGACCTGTTCCACGTCAGCCGCTATGGGAGCGAACAGCAGTTTTAGATGACGATTGTCCACCAACCGTTGCCAGAACAGATAGTACTTATCGATGTACTGCTCGAAATTATCGTTGACCACTGCCCTATAGTAGCGCCAAGGGTAACCGCCGAAAAGTTCGTCGCCGCCTGCGCCGCTAAGAACCACCTTGACGAATTTGCCCGCGAGTTGGGCGGCATAGTAGTTGGGATAACTTTGCCCCACGCGGGGTTCTTCCAGATGCCATGCCAGTTTTGGCAACACTCGCTCCATATCGCCTGCTTTTAGGACCATTTCGTAATGCTCGGTCTTGAAATGATAAGAGAGGGCTTCGGCCTTTCTCCGTTCATCGAAGGCCAGCTCTATTCCGGAGGCAGAGCTTAAGTCAAACCCGCAGGTGAAGGTCTTGAGATACGGGAAAGACTTGGCGGCGATGGCCGTGATCGATCCGGAGTCCATTCCGCCGCTCAGATAACTCCCTAGTTCGACGTCCGTGATTAGTTGGCGATTGACTGCCTGTTGGAAGAGGCGGTTGAGTTCCTCACGATATTCTTCATCGTCGGCTCGCTCGGAGGGCTCTTGAAAGCGGTAATCCCAGTATTGGATGCGGCGCAGTGTGGGATCCGCATGCTTGAGATCGAGCGTGGCGTAGTTTCCTGGGGGAAGCAGCTGGATGTTCTCCAGCAAGGTCCGATCGGTAAAGATGTTCTGAAACGTGAAGTATTCAAGTAGCGCGGGCTTATCCATCCGTCGTATGAAGCCCGGGATGGCCAGGATAGCCTTCTGTTCGGAGGCGAAGGCAAATGTGTTCCCTTGGCGGCTGACATAGAGAGGCTTTATGCCGTAACGGTCTCGGGCCAGGAGCAATGTTCTATCCTTGCGGTCCCAAAGCGCCAAAGCGAACATGCCGTTGAATTTGTCGAGCGCCTTTATTCCCCATTCCGCGAGTGCATTTAGGACGACCTCGCTGTCGGTCTTAGACCGGAACCAGTAGCCCTTGGCTTCCAGCTCGCTGCGTAATTCGCGGAAGTTATAGACCTCGCCGTTAAAACTAATGAAATAGCGATGATCGGCGCTGGCCATGGGCTGGTGCCCAGCGGGTGAGAGATCGATGATAGCCAGGCGGCGGTGGCCGATGCCGACGTTGCCTTCGATCCAATGCCCCTCTCCATCCGGTCCGCGATGGGCGATGACGTCGGTCATGCGCTGCAGAGTCTTTGGGGAGATCGGCGCGCTATCGAGGTTGATGAGACCGGCTATTCCGCACATGACCGGGTCAGGTCATCTTGCGGGCTATGATGGTGATACCCGCGTCTTCGACCACTTCCCGCTCTATGGAAAGATCGCATTCGGCGCACCACCTCCTGACCTCCTCGGGGGATTGCCGAGCCGCGTTGGCGGGAGCGTACCAGTCGTAGTTGATATGGTTCATTTCGGCGAAGCTCAATTCGGGGTGATAAAACGCCTTCGCCACATGCCAATAGAATAGGCGTTGGATGTTGATGCGGCCCGCAGGTATGTCAAGCAAATCAATGGGGCGTGGAATGTCGATTTCAGCATTTAATTTTCCGAGGGCGATGCCGAGTTTGGTAAGAGGCTCCAGGGCCTCCCAGGCTTTCTCTGGCGCCATCGGCTGGAGTTTTTGGCGAACATAATCGTCCGTAAACTCCCGCAAGGGGCCTTTGCGGCGATAGACATAGAACATAAATCTCCCGCCCTTCTTGAGGAGGCGCGCTAGGGACGCCAAGGCCTGCTTCGTGGAATCAGTGTGATGCAGGACCCCTTCGGAGAAGATGATATCTACGGAGCCTGCCGGAAGAGGTAGATTGCAGATATCGGCCTGCATGAATGCCGCCTGGAACCCTCTCTCGGCGAAACGTTCCGCCGCGGTGTCGACTGCGGTGGACACGTCGATGCCTAGATAGCGGACATGCGGCAATAAAGAGTCGAATAATTCCATAGCGGACATACCGGCGCCGCATCCGGCGTCAAGTAAAAGCGGCCTGTCGCCATGTTCGGCGACCCACGGGGCCGACTTCAGGTCTCCATATCGCTCACACAGCCAGGAGCGCATGCGCGCCAGCGAAGGATCGGAGTCAAAGGTATCTCGCCTTTTCCACTTGAATCCAAATGTCGTTTCGGTCTGCGATTGGGCCGCTGAAAGGATGGTACGGCTGCGCAGGATGCCCGTGCGGTAAACGAAGCTCTGGCCGGAGAGCGAAAGTTCATCGCCTTCTCGATGATTGGGAATTCCCAGATAGCTGCATAGCCATGGAGGAGCGAAGGATTTAGAGGTTGTGGAGGATTTCGACGATGTATTCATAGTCTCTTTTTTTCATCCGGTTATGCAGCGGCAGCGCCATCGTATTAGCGTCGCAGTCACGGGCTGCCGGGAAGTGTTCTGGCTTGAGTCCGAGGCGATCGCGGTAGTAACCAAGCATGTGCACCGCGTGCGTTCCGGGCCGTGTGGCAATGCCGGCGGCCTGCAGGCGCTCCATGATCTTATCGCGGGTCATGGGAGATTTTGTGGGATCGACATAGGTGACGAAAGCCTGCCAAGCATGGGTGCCGTTCTCTGGGAAGACTGGCATACGGAGCCATCCCAAATTTGCGAGGGTCTCCCGGTAATATTCGGCGTATTGATGACGCTCCTCGATAAAGCGGTCGAGCTTAGCGAGTTGCGCGAGGCCGATAGCGCCCTGTAGGTCGGTCATACGATAATTGTAGCCCAGGAGGTTAAATTGTGGTAGCAGGTAGGGACGTGGGCCTTTGTGGCGCTGTTCTTCGGAGACGGAGGCGCCATGGTTTCTAAGCATGTTGACCACTTCGGCGAGCCGGCCGTCGTTGGTTGTGACCATTCCGCCTTCCCCGGTGGTGATTGACTTTCGAGGGTGAAATGAGAATGCGGCCGCGTCACCCAGAGCGCCGGCGAAGGTTCTCTTGTAGCTGGCTCCGGCAGCACAGGCGGCGTCCTCGATGATCTTTATCCCAGCAGGGACGATGGCGCGTATGGCGTCCATGTCGGCGCAGAGACCAAAGAGATGGACGGCGATGACCGCGCGTGTTTTTGATGTTAGCTTACGCGCCAAGTCGACGGGATCGATATTGTTGGTCGCCCGATCGACGTCGACGAACACCACGGTGGCGCCACAGTAGAGCACGACGTTGGCCGTCGCCACCCAGGTGAAAGCCGGGACGATCACTTCGTCTCCCGGACCGATGCCCATCGCGGCCAAGATAAGATGTAGGCCAGTCGTGCAACTGGTGGTGGCAAGGGCATGTGCCACCCCGTGCCGTTTGGCAAACGCCTTCTCGAAAGCGGCGACCTTGGCGCCTTGGGTAAGCCAGCCCGTCATCAGCGGCTCACGGCAAGCCTGCCACTCTTCTTCGCCGGTGGACGGGAGGGATATTTGGATAGAGCGGTCCATACGGTCTCCTAGGTCTGCAGGCTGACGGCTTGGCGCCGGGCTTCGACTTCCCGCATGTTGGCGGCTCTCCAATCAATGAGGCGCTGGAGCCCCTCCCGGAGCGGAAGAGCGGCGGTAAAGCCGATCTCCGCCGCGGCGCGCTTGGGACAACCTATGCGGTTGCGCACGAGCGTGGCTTGGCTGCGAGGGGCGAATTTGATAGGTTGGCCGCAGCCGGTCAGATCAAGCAGAATTTCCGCCAGCTCTTTCAAGGAAGTTCGCTTTCCAGTGCCGACGTTATAGAAACGATCGGTCGAGGTTGCCTTCATGGCGCAGACGTTAGCGTTGGCGCAATCCTCAACGGCGACGAAATCGAAGGCTTCCGAGCCATCTCCAAGGATGGTCGGCCCTTCCCCCCGGTCGATGGCGTCGAGCATCTTCATGATGACGGCAATGTAGGCGCCATGATAGTCCTGGCGTGGTCCGTAGACGTTCATGTAGCGCAGGCCAACATAGTTTAGACCATATCGGTGATGAAAGGCGCGCAGCATGGCCTCGCCGGCGATTTTGGTGGCGCCGTAGAAGTTCTTGTTGTTAAAAGGATGATCTTCGGTCATAGGTTCTTGCACGGCGTCGCCATAGACGGAGGCCGAAGAGGAATAGACTAGGCGCTTGACTCGAGTTTTAACGCAAGCCTCCATGACGTTGAAGGTTCCTCGCACGTTGACGTCGAAGGCGCTGCGTGGAAACTCGTGGCACTGGAGCAGCCAGAGGGCGGCGAAATGGAATACGCCGTCTGCGCCGGCCAAAGCGGTCTCCAGAATATCGGTTTGCAATATGTCTCCACCTATGTCAAATATCTTGACGCGAGGATCATCGAGCGCGTTGGCGAGGTTCTCGACCCTACCCCGCACGAAATTATCATAGATCAAGATATCCCGTACGTCTTCCTTCAGGAGCCTATCAACTGTATGCGAACCGATAAGCCCGGCTCCGCCGATGAGTACTAGTCTTTTGCCCGTCAACTCCATGCGGCACCTCCGTTCAAAAAGTTACCCAAACCATGGATCAGCCTCGGGTTGCTCGAGACAGAGATAAGACGACGGCCTCTTGCTGTGCGGGCGTTAGCTCCGGGAAAACTGGAATCGCGAGAGAATCCGCAGAGACCTTCTCCGACAAAGGGAAATCACCACGTTTATAGCCTAGTTTGTTGAAGCACTCCTGCAAGTGGAACGGGACCGGGTAATAAACTTCCCAGCTATTGCCTTCGGCGCGCAGTCGCTGCTGGAGGCGGTCCCTCTCGGAGACTTGGATGACGAATTGATTATAGATGTGATAATGCCTTGTCCCAGAGCTCTGATACACAGCCTTGGGCAAAATTACGTCCTTCAACCCGCTCTTGGCGAAAAGGTCTTCGTATCTCCGCGCATTTTGCTGCCTCTTCTGGGTCCATTCGTCGAGATGTTTAATTTTCACGAGCAGAATGGCCGCATGTAGGGTATCCAGACGAAAGTTGCCGCCTATGAATTTGTGATAATACTTCGTCTTGCTTCCGTGATTGCGTAGAATCCGCAGCCGTTCGGCTAGATCAGCATCGTTGGTGACAACCATGCCGGCATCGCCTAGGGCGCCCAGATTCTTACTCGGGAAAAATGAAAAACATCCGATGTCTCCCATGGATCCTGCCTTCATCCCATTCTTGTACTCGGCTCCGATGGCTTGCGCGGCATCCTCTACAACTCTCAACCCATGTCGACGCGCAATATCGAGTATGGGTGCCATATCGGCGCATTGGCCAAAAAGATGGACGGGGATAATGGCTCTGGTCCGAGGTGTGACCGCTTGCGCAATGCCGTTTGGATCGATGTTGAATGTCGAGGGATCTATGTCGACGAACACGGGTTTTGCCCCTAGCCGGACGATGGCTCCGGCCGTAGCGAAGAAGGAATAAGTGCTGGTGATGACTTCGTCTCCGGGTTTAATGTTAATTGCCATCAGCGCGATGAGCAAGGCATCTGTTCCAGAAGACACACCGACCGCGTGTTTAACCTTGCAATAGGCCGCTGCGGCTGACTCGAATGCGGAGACCTCGGGACCATTGATGAAATGCCCATGGTCCATGACGCGGGCAATGGCGGCGTCTAACTCGGCGCGCAAAACGCGATGCTGAACGTTCAAGTCTAGCATTGGTACCGAGGGCGGCGCTTCAACCCTTGAGTTCGTCATAGGTCTTTTCTCCTTTGGTCAAACCAGCCGGGAGAGCCGCCTCCTCATCTAAATCCAGGCACCGTAGCATTCCGGTGGATACTTCCTTGTACCTATAACGGCTCTCGGGACAGCGGAGTACACCGTCTGCATCTGGGTTCTTGAGCAGATGTCCGTGTCGGCTCATCCAGCCTCTTTGGCGTGCTGGATTTCCCATGACCAGGGCATAGTCCGGTACATCCTTGACTACGACCGCGCCAGCCGCCACAAAACAATAGCGGCCCAGCGTAACGCCGCAGACGATGGTAGCATTGGCGCCGACGGTTGCGCCTCGGCGCAGCAGCGTCTTCTCGTATAGCGAGTGGCGGTTGACTTGAGAGCGCGGATTGGTGACGTTCGTCAGGACACAGGATGGGCCGAGAAAGACGTCGTCCTCAATCAGAGTACCTGTATAGACGGATACGTTGTTTTGAATCTTGACGTTGTCGCCGATGACGACGTCGTTGGCTACATGGCAGTTTTGCCCGAGAATGCAATTGCGCCCGAGGCGAGCCCCCGTAAGGACGTGGGAAAAATGCCAGATTTTCGTGCCGGCACCTATTATACAGGGTTCATCGACGTAAGCGGATTCATGGACTTTCACATCCTTGGCCAGCCAAGCTGCTTTGAACATGGGATTCGATTGAGTGTTCAGGATGGAATCTTGTCAGAAAATATTGTCAGCTTGTCTGAGCTTTTGTAAGCGGTTGGACTTGGTGGGCAGCGGCGGGTGCGAAGCTCGGTGCCAATTCCTTTAGCTTTTCAACCAGCACCTTTGGGTCAGGGTGGCGGCTTGCCATTCCGATGTCTATAATCCAACTTTCCATATCGGATACTGCTGGACTATCTGAGCGAAGAATCATGATAGAGGGATGCCCTGAATCATCGCAGATGCTTGGATCTTCCATCAGGTCCTCGTCTAGTTTCTCGCCTTGCTTCAGTCCCGTAAAACGGATTTCAATATCTCTAGCAGGCTCAAGACCTGAGAGTAAAATCAAATTTTTCGCCATGTCAAGGATTTTGACTGGAGTGCCCATCTTCAGAATAAAAATTTCGCCGCCTTTGGCCATTGATATAGCTTGAAGGATAAGCTGTACTGATTCTTCAACTGTCATGAAATAACGTTTTACATCTGGATGCGTGACAGTAATGGGGCCACCCGCCGATATCTGTCTTTGGAATATTTCAAGAACTGATCCCGAACTACCAAGCACATTGCCAAAACGAACCGTGACGAACCTTGTCTTGGTCGAAAGACGGGAAAAGTTCTTGACGATCAGCTCCGCGACGCGTTTGGTCGCGCCCATAACACTTGATGGCTTTACGGCTTTGTCGGTGGAAACCAAAAGAAATGCTTCAGCCTCATATTTTTGCGCGGCACGAGCGACGTAATAAGTTCCCAGAATATTATTACCCACTCCCTCTTGGACATTGAATTCTAGCTGGTGAACATGTTTATGAGCGGCTGCATGGAGTACAACCGTTGGTTTGTATTGAGAGAAAAGGCGATCGACCATGACTTGATCTCGAATATCACCCAACACGGAGACAATCTTGTGATCAACGGCTCTTTCTTGAAGTTCGGACTCAATGTAAAACAACGACGTGGCGTGGCTTTCCACCAGAACAAGCCTGCTGGGATTGTATTGCAGCACCTGACGACTGAGTTCTGATCCGATGGTGCCTCCCGCCCCGGTCACCAATACCACCTTGTTGGCGAGAGATTCGCTGATTTTTGCGAGATCTAGCTTAACAATATCGCGATTGAGAAGATCGGCAGGTCTGACTTGTCTGGGCGAGCGTTCGGCAAGGGGGGCTTTCAACATCTCATCCAAACCCGGGGCAATTTTAAGTTCAGGCTTGCTAGACGAATTCCGCAGTGCATCTATGATGGTGCGGACAATTTCTCCGCGTCTAGACGCGATCGCTATTACGACTTCGTGAATCTGATGCATTTCCAATATGCGGCACAGTACCCGTGTGCCCCCAAATACTGGCCGTCCATGAATACGCATCCCCCATTTAGACATGTCGTCATCGATAAAACCAACGACGTTGTAACAGGGCTCCTTGGTCTTGAGCATCTGACGCAAAAGACTCTCACCCAATTCTCCCGCACCTACGAGGAGAACGTTTCTGTGTTTGCCAGAGTAGGTTCTTGGCATGCTTAGATATGTTTTTATTAAGCGAATTCCGAAGCGAGTTCCACAAACCCCTAAGAAGGCAAGGATAGGGTGTAAAAGAAGCACGGCTCGAGGGAACTGGGCCTGCTTTATGAACAAAATGGCTGTAGCTGTTAGAATCCCGCTTGCGGTAACTGCTTTTGTGATATTGAGCAAATCCGCAAAACTAGAAAAGTAATAAATTCCGCGATAAAGAGAAAAAGCATGGAACGCGATTATATACGTTATAAGAAAAGGAACGGTCTGCCAGACGAGCTCCCAATTTGCAAGTTCAATGTTAAAATCAAAACGAAGCAGAAAGGCAAGGAAATAAGTACCAAAAACCGTCGCGATATCAAATAAAATCACGCCCAGTCGTCTGGGAGTGTAGCGAATATGTGTAGGCATCACGACTATTATATATCATTAACGGAAATCGGTGTGTAGCTGCTGGCATTGGGAGAGGTTGCTATATAACTTGAAAAGGGCAACGAGCAGGTCAATGCCGGGCTCACCGCGTTGAGCACGTGCCTGCTTCGAGGGGTTTGCTCGATCAGCATATCATCGACGAGCCGGCCGTCGGAGCCGATCATCTGAGCCCGTATCCCCGCGTGGCTGTAGCGGACATCCGCGGCGCGCAACTCCGGGACTAAACGGCGTGCGTCCCGCACCAACGATCTTTTAAAAACCGCTTTGCGCCATTCGCGCCGGGCTAGGTCTAGGAATCGGGGGGAAAGGAGCATTCTCCAAAAGGCCCTGTCTCCGGCCATTTGCCGCAGATCGTCCAGGTTGAACGAAAATCGCCCGTAGCTCTCTCGGCTGAGGGCGATGGCGGCTCCGGGGCCCACCAATACCCGGCCATCGAAGGTTCGGGAAAAATGAGGGCCTAAAAATGGGAATTGCGGGTCGGGAGCGGGATAAATATGGGCTCGGGTCAGATGCCGGCGTTGCGGCGTGAGCTCGTAATAGTCGCCCCGGAATGGGATGATGCGATAGTCTCGGCAAAGCCCCATCATCTGAGCGATGCGATCGGCCTGCAAGCCCCCGGCGCCGAGAAAGAAACCGCATTGGAGGACGCGGCGGCTGGTAGTGATCTCCACGTGCCGGGCGGTCTCTTTTAGGCCGGTGATTTGCTCGCCCAGCGAGATCTCAGCCCCTTTGGAGCGGATTTCCTCACCCAGCGCGGCGACATAACCCTTGGAATCGAAGCTGGCGGCCTCCGGAGCGAGCAAGCCGGCCAGGCCGCGGGCATGGGGTTCGATCTGCGTGATGCCCTTCTCATCCACCCACTCGGCCTTGGCCCCGTTGGCCTTGGCTCGTTCAAGAAGGGTCTTGAGAACCGCGATCTCGGGCTCGGTGCGGGCGACTACGAGTATGCCGTCTTGCACCATCGGGATATTCCGCTCGAGGCAGAATTCCCGCAGCCGGCGATTGCCTTCGACCACGAGCTTGGCCTTGAGGGTTCCGGGCTTCTGGTTGTAGCCGGCGTGGATGACTCCGCTGTTGCGGCCGCTTTGGTGAAAGGCGAGCTCTTTCTCCTTTTCGATCAAGCAGAGCTTGAGCCCGGGATTCTGGAGTAGTATGGCCCGGGCCGCGGCGCAGCCGATCACGCCGCCGCCGGCGACGACTATGTCGTAGTTGTCCATCACCTCGGGGGCCAGCCTAGGGCGTGGTAGGGGCGGGCTCGGGCGCCGGCGTCGTAGCCGACTCCTTGGGCTTTTCCTCGGCATGTTTCATCTTGCGGCGTTCGCCGCGGCGCTTGGCGCGGCGCTCGCGCCAGATGGGGGCGGTGCCCTTGCGGAAGTCGCGGTGAAGGGATTCCTCGTCCTGGCGGTGGTCCTGGCGCTTCTGGCGATGCTCGTTCTCGAATTGGACGCGTTTTTCGCGTTGCTCCTTGTTGAAGCGCTCGAGCTCGGCCTGGCGCTGATCGGCGGCTTTGGACTTGAGTCCGTCGAGAAAGGCCTTGCGCTCCTCCACCATCTTCTTTTCAAAGGCCACGCGCTCCTCCTTCATCTTGGCGCGGAATTCCTGCTGGCGGGAGTGATGGGATTCGATCCTCTCGAGGGTCTTGGTTAGATAGTCGTCCAGGCGCTTCTTGCGCTCCTCGATGCCGGCCTCGTCGAGCGCGGGCTCGGGCTGGGGGGGAGCGTCTTGCGCGTGGGCTACGGGCGCGAAGAGGCATGCGGCCAATAATAGCTTGATCATGATTCCCTATACCTCCGTCATTGCGACCAATTGGGGGTGAAGCTGGAGCCGGGGATGTCGACGATGCGATGAGGGGCCGAGCCGTCGGCGTCCATGACATAGAGCTCGGGCTTGTCGCGGCCGCTGGCCGAGTTGCGGGTGGAGGTGAAGGCCAGGAAGCGGCCGTCAGGAGACCAGGAGGGGTTCTCGTTGCTGCCCTCCCCTTTGGTGAGCTGGCGTATTTGATTGCCGGTGACGTCGACGAGGAATATGTCCATCTTGTCCAGGGCGTTGGCGCGGCCGGCGAAGGCGATCCATTCGCCGGTGGGCGACCATGAGGGGGAATCGCACCAATTGAGATTGGTGAGCCTTTTGGCGCGATGCGTGGCCATGTCCAAGATATAGATCTGGGGATTTCCGGAGCGATCCGAGACAAAGGCGACCTGGGAGGCGTCCGGGGAGAACGTAGGCGAGCTGTCCGCGCCGAAATGCTGGGTGAGCTGGGTGATCTGGCCGTCCGAGAGGGTCTTGACGAAGAGATTGGGGCTTTTCTGGCGCGACATCGTCATCAGGATTTGGGAGCCATCAGCTGAAAAGCCGCCGGCGATGTTCAAGCCCTGCTTGTTGGAGAGCACCTTGAGCCCGGCGTTGGCCAGATCGAGCAGGAATAAGTCGGGATTGCCGTCTTTATAGCTGGTATAGGCGATATAGCGGCGATCCGGGGAGAATCGAGGCAACAAGGTGATCGAGCGATGGCGGGTGAGCTGCCTCAAATTCTCGCCGTCGTAATCCACCAGGTAGAGCTCCTTGTGTCCGGACTGGTTATTAGCAAACACGATTTGAGATTGGGCGATTCCCATGCGGCCGCTCACGGCTTGGACCACATCGTCCGAAAGCTTGTGGGCGAGCGAGCGCTGATAGGACTTGTCCTGCTTGTAGTGGCGTTCGAAGACGGCCTCGCCGGCGTTGAGATTGTCGAGGCGGGCGATCATCTGCAGCTTCTCGCCGGCTTGCGAGACCTGCGCGGTGAGCAGCCAGCCCGAGCCGAGGTTCTTCCAGTCCGAGCCGATCTTGTCCCGGTTGTCTCCATCGAAATGGGGGCCTTGCTCGAGCAGGTTGAAATAGCGGGAGAACAGCAGATCGGCGCGCACGATCTCGCGCAATTGCTTGGCCGTCACCGCGTCCTCGGGCTTTTGAGGGGCCGCCGCGATGAAGGGGGGCAGGCCGAGGGCAAAGCGCGCGTCCGCCCCGCCCTGGCCGCCTACCTTAATATGCACCTCGGTCGCAGCCTTGAGAGAGCCGCAAAGGCCCAAGGCGAGCGCGAGCCCGGTCAGGACTTTCACTGGACGGTGTTCTGGGGCTTGGTCGAGTTTTGGGCGAGCTTCTTGAGCGTTTCGGAGGCCTTGCGCGCCTCGGGGCTCTGCGGGAAGTCCATGACCACGGACTCGAGATATTGCTTGGCCTCGCTCATGTTGCGCCGAAGTCCGATCAGGCTCATGGCGTACATGAGCCGGGCGGAGGCGGTCAGCGTGCTCTTGGGGTATTTCTCGAGCACGGTCGCGAACTGGCGGCCGGCGTCCTCCCATTTCTTCTGCCCGTAATGGGCCTGGCCGAGCTTGTAATGGGCGATGTCGATCAAGGCGCCGTTAGGGAACTTGTTCACGTACTCCTCGAACCCCTTGGCGGCTAGCGCGTAGCTCTTGACCCCGAGCCGCGCGTCGGCCGTGTTGAAGAGTTCGGTGGGCGATTGCGTCGCCAGGGCCTTTTTCTGCTCCTCGATCGCCTTGGCTTGCTGGTTGGTGAGCGCCGAGCCGATCGAGGCCACCTTGTTCTCGACCGTGGAGCTCATGTCGTCGAGCTTGGAGGAGAGCTTGCTCATCTCGCCTTGCGACTCCTTGACCGCCTCGGTGAAGGTCGAGAGATTCTCGTGCAGCTGCTTCATCTGCAGCGAGAGATCGGCCTGGTTGGCCTGCAAAGAGTTGATGGTCTTTTTGAGGTCGGCCACCTGCTCCTTGAGCTCCTCGGTGTGGCTTTCAAGGTCCAAGATGTCGCGCTGGGTGGCTATGCAGCCGGACAAGCCGAGACAAAGGGCGGCGAAAAGCGCCGCCCATGAGCGATTGATCATGGGCTAGACGTCAAAGAGGCGTCTCGCCGGTCTAGCCGTTGGAGGCCGTGGCTGCGCGGATGCGGGTTTCGCCGCGGCGGTTTTGCGACCAGCAGCTCTCGCTATGCTCGGCGCAGAAGGGGCTTTCCTTGCCGTAGGAGATGGTCGCCACAGACTTGCCGGGCACGCCCAGGCGGATGTAGTACTCGCGCACTTCCTTGGCGCGCTTCTGGCCGAGGGCCAGGTTGTACTCGACGGTGCCGCGCTCGTCGCAGTAGCCGGCGACCAGCACCTCGAGGTTCTTCTGGGCCTTGAGGTAGTCGGCGTTCTTCTTGAGCGTCTCCAGGGCTTGGCCCTTGAGCGAGTAGCTGTCGTAGTCGAAGTAGATGGGGGCCAGTCCCTCGGCGGAGACGAACTCCGAGCCGCGCAGGCTGGCCTCGCTCACGTCGACGGGGGGAATGGTGGAGCTGGCGTCGGCGGAGGCCGTGTCCGAGCCCTTGGCCTTCTTGCGCAGCTGCGACTTTCCGCAGCCGGAGAACAGCAGGGCGGCGACGGCGACGACCGCTAACACACGAACCGAGCTTGATATTTTCATGGCAACCTCCATGTCAATCGATGATCGAATTATAACAAAAAGCGTGACGGGCAAGGGCAAGAGGAACTTTTGGGGAGGCTGGTTCGTATTGTGGGGAGGGGTCTTGAAAGTTAATAGCAATCTGCTATCATTCTATGAGGATCATGGGAAGGGATCATGTATGGGAGTTTGGCGCATGCCATCCCCGGGCAAGGGTTGGGCTGAATAACTGGATCAAATCAATGGAAAACCACTCTTTCGCCAATTTTCACGAGCTCCGGAACGTTTTCGGTTCTGCGGATTATGTCAGACCCTATACGGTCTTCAATATCGGGGGCAATCGATATCGCCTGATTGCCACGGTGCATTATGATCACGGACGGGTGGCGGTGGAGGGCATTTTAACACACTCTGATTATGATCGATTTAGATGGAGACGATAGGGTGACCATCAAAACTCTTGAAAGGAAATTGAGGGAATTTAAGGCTCCCGCGGAAAACCGCCTATTAAAATTGCTCTATTGCCACTTGCCGCCGCAGACGATTAAGGGCCGGAATATGCATCGCCGTTATGCCGAGGTAATGAGGATGCTGTTTAGAGAGCGCGAATTGGGAACGCTCAATTCCTCGGACCTTGAAGCGGTAGACTGCTATATTAAGGCGGTATTTCCGTTTATCGAAGAATTCGAAAAGAAGGAATTCCCGACAAAAGATCCTAGTCCCGAGCAGGTGATGCGCTTCTTTATGGACCAGCAGGGCCTGAGCCAATACGATCTCGCCAAGGAGTTGGGCGGCCAGCCCGTGGTATCGAACGTGCTCCGGGGCAAGAGAAAGCTCAATAGAAGGCAGATAGAGCGCTTGGCCAAGCGCTTCGGCGTCAGTCCCGCGGCGTTTTACCCCGCCTGATCCTTCCCGGGAACTTTTTCGGGGGCTGATTCGTATCCCGGAAGGCTCTAATTTATGCTTGATCGGGGAGGGCGCATGGTATATACTTTGGATATACAACTCGATATGGTCACCAAGGTCCAACGTTGGGGCAACAGCCTGGGATTGAGGCTTCCTCGCGCCGTGGCGGAAGAAGCGGGGGTGGGCGAGGGAGCGGCGGTCGATATCCGCGCTCGCAAGGGCGAGATCATCATCCGGCCGCTGCCTGGCCGCCGCTACAAGCTCGGCGATCTCCTGTCCCGCGTTTCCAACGAGAACCTGCATGCTGAAATCGATGCGGGATCGTCCCGCGGGCGCGAGAGTCTATGAGCGATTTCACCCCGGATCGAGGGGATTTGATCTGGCTTGAGTTCTATCCTCAGGCCGGCCGGGAGCAGATGGGGCGCCGCCCGGCCCTCGTGCTGTCTCCCAGGCTTTATAATCGGAAGACGGGGCTGGCCCTTGTTTGCCCCGTCACCTCGCGGATCAAGGGCTATCCCTTCGAGGTGCCGCTTCCCGGCGGCCTCAAGATACAAGGCGCGGTGCTTTCCGACCAAGTCAAAAGCCTCGATTGGCGGATCCGAAAAGCCAAGAGAGCCGCGAAGGTGGACGAGCCGGTCGTCGCCGAGGTGCTGGGGAAGCTGTCCGCCTTGCTGGCCTAGAGGCAGAGGCCGCTACGCGCCCTTGGCCGCGGCGGGGGCGGAGATGGTCTTGGAGAGAACCTGGCCCTGGGGGCCGATCTCGTAGGTGATGGGGCGGCAGGTGTCGATGTTGACCGCCATGATCTGCTCGGGGCTGAGCCTCTCGAGATCCATCAGTATGGCGCGCAGGCTGTTGCCGTGGGCCACCACCAGGACGTTCTTGCCGGCCTTCGCCTCGGGCAGGATCTGCGATTCGAAATAGGGAAGGGTGCGCTCGGCCGTGTCCTTGAGGCTTTCGCCGCCCGGCGGGCGGATGTCATAGGAGCGGCGCCAGATATGCACCTGCTCGGCTCCGTATTTCTTGGCGGTTTCGGCCTTGTCGAGCCCTTGGAGGTCGCCGTAATGGCGCTCGTTCAAGGCCCTGTCCTTGCGCACGGGCAGATTCTGGGCGCCGATCTCCTCTAGGATCAGGGCGAGGGTCTCCTGGGCTCTCTTGAGCTCGGAGGTGAAGGCCAGGGCGAAGGGCAGGTCCTTGAGCTCGCGGCCGGCGCGGCGGGCTTCCTGGGCGCCGAGCTCGGTGATGGAGACGTCGACCCAGCCGGTGAAGCGGTTCTCGAGGTTCCATTGCGACTGGCCGTGGCGGACCAGGATGAGCTTAGCCATGCTCGAGCATCTCCCGGACGGTGTGGCGAAGCTGGTCGACGTGTATGGGCTTGGCGAGGAACTGGGAATGCGAGGTGTCGGTGATCTTGTCGAGTATCTGCTCGGGGGCGGCCTCGCCGCTGAGGAAAAGTATGGGGGTCTCGCGGCTGGCCTGGTTGCGGCGCAGGGATTCGAAAAGATGGGCGCCGTCGGTGCCGGGCATGTGGAAGTCCAAGATGATGAGGTCGGGGGTCTCGGCCCGGCATTTTTGCATGCCTTCGACCGGCTCGCTGGCGGAGCGCACCGCGTGCCCGTCGCGCTTGAGTATCTCGGTGAGCAAGGCGACCAGCTCGTGATCGTCGTCGACGATGAGTATCTTGGCCATGGGCGCTACCGGGCTATTATACCGGATGGGGAGGCGGGGCGCAAAAGGGCTACTTGGAGGCCCGCTCCCTGCGGGCGGCGGAGCGGCGGGCTTTCTTCATGGCGAACATGCGGCGGTCGGCCAGGCGGAGCAGCTCGTCGGGGTCGCCCGAGGGCGGAAGCGCCGCGGCGCCGTAGGAGAAGCCGATCTCCTTGCCGAGGGTCTGGCTGATGGTGGCCGCGACGCGGCTGCCCACCTTTTCCGCGAGCTCGGGAGGGGAGCAGGGCAGCAAGACGACGAACTCGTCGCCCCCGTAGCGATAGGCCGAGTCCATCTCCTTGCGTATGCTCTTGGAAAGCACGTCGGCGAAGGCCTTGAGCAGGCGGTCGCCCTCGAGGTGGCCGTCGGTGTCGTTGACGCGCTTGAAGCCGTCGAGGTCCATGAGCAGCACCGAGAGGGGATAGCCCTGGCGCTTGGCGCGCGCGGCCTCCTGGGCCAGGCGATCGCGCAGGTGCCGCTGATTGAAAAGGCCGGTCAGGTTGTCGGTGATGGAGAGCTTGAGCAGCTTCTTTTCGAGCTCGACGCGCCCGGTGATGTCCTTGGAGATGCCGAGCGTCCCGATCACCCGGCCGGCGTGGTCGCGCAGCAGCGAGGTGGACATGCTGACGTGGATGCGCCGGCCGTCCTTGGCCTTGAGCACCATCTCGTGATTCTTGATCTGGCCGCTTTTGCGCAGCATGGCCATGAGGCGCTCGGCCTCCTCGCGGCCGCCCTCGTAGAACTCGTGGGCCTTGCGGCCGACGATCTGGTTGGCCCGATAGCCCAGCATGGCCTCGGCCCCGGGGCTGAAGAAGATGACCTTGCCCCGGATGTCGGTGGTGCAGATGGCGTCGCTCGAGGAGGTGATGATCGCCTCGAGATACTCCTTGGCGCGGATGAAATCAGCGGACAAGTGCACCAGCGGCGCGGCGATGGAGCTGCCCATGGTTATTAAGCGAAAACCTCGCTCATGCCGAAAGCATAGCCAAAGGCGAAAAAAGTCGACAGTGGCTTTCGGTCCTTATTTGGGGGGCCGGAGGGCCTAGGACTTTTTGCGTTTTTCCAAGGCCGAAAGGACCCTTTCGATCTTGGTCTTGAGCAGCTCGATGTCGACGGGCTTGACCACGTAGTCCACCGCGCCGAAGAGCAGGGCGTCGTTCAGGGTCCCGGCGTCGGCCAGGCCGCTGACCACGAGTATGGGGATCTCGGCGGTTTTGGGGTCGGAGCGCAGCTCGCGGGTGAGGCTGATGCCGTCTTGGTCCGGCATCATGATGTCCATGAGTATGAGATCGGGCTTCTTGGAGGCGAGATGCTCCTTGGCCTTGCTGGCGTTCTCGGCGCAGGAGACCTCGTAGCCGCAGAGGCCCAGCCCCTTCTCGTAGAGGTCGCAGACCGAGGGGTCGTCGTCGATGGCGAGTATCTTTTTCTTGCTCATCCGCGGGCTTAAGCCCGCGGGGGGCCAGCCTTGGCGGAAGTATAGCCCGAGTCGGCCCAGTTGTCCAGGGAGTAGAGCCGGCAGCCGGCCTTGAAGGCCGCGAAGCAGAGCGCCAGCAGCCCCGAGTCGAGGAGAAGGGTCTGGTTGGGCGTGGGATGCCAGCCCATCCCGAAGCAGCCGCAGCTGGGCAGCATGATGCCCCGGGCTTTGACCGAAAGCAGGGCGAGGATGAAGCCTGCGAGCATGGCGGCCGCCCCGAGCGCGGCTCCCCGAGTGAAATAGCCGAAGATCAGGGAAAAGCCCAGCAGGAGCTCGGCCCAGGGCAGGAAGGCGGCCAGGGCGAGCGCGAAATCGGGGGGGACTATGTGATAAGACTCGATGATCAGGGCGAACTCCTCGGTGGGTTGGGCGAACTTGTTGGCGCCGGCGAAGGCGAGCAACGCTCCCAGCAGCACGCGCGCGGCCAGCCCGGCGGCGGCCCAGCGCCCGCTCAATTCTTGAGTTGCCTGTCTATCCAATTCATCCCTCTCGTGGACAATTGCTTGGCGCCGGCGAACCTTTTTTCGTTGATGAAGAAAGTGGGCGTCGAGCCCACCCAGCGGAGATTGCCCTGCTTGACGTCCTCGTCGATCAAGGCGGAGATCTCGGGATCGGCGAGGCATTTCTTGAAAAGGTCGAGGTCCAGTCCCAGCGCGGCCGCGTAGCCCTGCAGCTCCGACTCTGGGGACTCGGTGTGGGCCCAGTGCTCCTGCTTTTCGTAGAGCTTGTCGTGATAGGGCCAGAATCGTCCCTGGCGCCCCGCGCACTCGGCCGCGATCGCGGCGGGCTTGGCCCAAGGATGTATGCCCTGCAGCGGGAAATGCTTGAAAGTGAAGACCACGTCGTTGCCGTAGAGCTCCAGGATGCGCTTGAGAGGCTCGGTCGCGACCCGGCAGGCCGGGCATTGAAAGTCGGAATACTCGACGATGGCGATGCGCGCGCCCGGGACCCCCTTCTGCCGGTAGGCGGGGGCGTTCTCCACGATGGGCCCATGGAGGCCGCGCGAGGCGAAGGCCGAGATCAGCGAGGCGGCGATGATCAGCGCCGCTCCCGCGGCGCGGCGAGCCGGCCGTGTATTCAACATGCCGTTAATATATAAAAAAAAGAGCCCCCGCGTTGAGCGGGGGCTCCAGGATAAGCGTCGTTACGGCTTATTGCACGAGCTTGGCCGCGTCGATCATGCCCGCGCCTTGCTGGTTGGGCGTGGCGTTGGGCAGAGGTAAAGACGCCGCCTTCAGAGCCGCGCGAACCGCCGGCTCGCCGCGCAGTCTCTTGGCCGAGATCGCCAGGGCGGCCAGGCCCGAGACATGCGGCGTGGCCATGGAGGTGCCGGAAAGGCTTTGATAGCCCCCGCCCATATAGGTCGAAGGGACATCGACGCCCGGGGCGATGAAGTCGACCTCCGGGCCGCGGCTGGAGAACCAGGCCACCGCGTCTTGCGAGTCGGAAGCCGCGATGGCGATCGCGCCCGGGTAGCCCGCGGGAAAATTCACCGTATCCGAGTTCTCGTCACCCCAACCGCCGGAGTTGCCGGCCGCGGCGATGAGAACCGTGCCTCCGGCCACCATGGCCTCGACCGCTTCCTTAAACGAGTCGTTGCCCTGGGAGGCGCCCAGAGACATGCTGGCGATATCCATCTTATTCTCCCAAGCCCATTGCATGCCGGCGATCACGTCCGAGAAGGTGCCGGAGCCGCCCGAATCGAGCACCTTGACCCCGTAGATCGAGGCCTCGGGGGCGACGCCCACCACTCCCTCGGCGTTGTCAAGAGCCGCGATCGACCCTGCCACGTGCGTGCCATGGCCGTGGTCGTCCAGGAATTCCCCGTTCTTGCTGATCGCGTTCCAGCCGCCCTTGACGTTGGAGGCGAGATCCGGGTGCTTGAAGTCGACGCCGGTGTCGATCACCGCGATCTTGACGCCCTTGCCGCGAGCGGCGGCCCAGGCCTTGGGGGCGTTGACCCGCGGGATGCCCCAAGGAAGGCTCTGCTCGGCGCGCCTAACCGGCGCCGAGGCCTTGAAGGGCGAGATCACGCTTTTGATGTCGGGCAGCGGTATGTCGGATATCCGCGCCGGCGCCGCGTTGATCCACTTGATGCGGGGGTCATCGTCGATTCTCACCACCTCGGGGCGGCTGCGGAGGCGCGCCTGAAGCAGGACGACTTGTTGGGGAGCGCCCTCGATGACGACCGCATGGATCATCTCGAGAGTCCTGACGACCTTGGCTCCGGCGCTCTCGGCGATGAGAACGCGGTCCTTGGCCGGCGTCTGCGCGGCGAATACGACGATCTTCCTGACGGGGGCTTGCTCGGCCTGCGTGTCGGCGCGCAAGCCGGCCGGTCCCGCCAAGCCCAGCGCCAAAAGCGCCAGGGCCGTCCTGATCTTGAGCATGGCCACCTCCTCTCCTCGGCCCCTGATGGCGGGCCGTGGCGAGGAGCTTAGCACATTTGGACCAAAAGGCCTATATTAATTTAGGTCCTTTGGGAATGGACGGATTAGGACTTTTCGGTTAACGGAAGAGGCCGAGGAATCGGTCCTCGTACTCCGCGAAGAGGCCGTATTCGCGGAGGACCCGGCCTAGCCGCTCTCGCGCGGAGGGGTCGTCGGCCGCGGCGGCGAAGAGCGACTCTATCTCCCGCTTGCGGCGATCGTCCTGGCGGGCGGCGGGATCGAAGAGGCCGCGCCGCTCGAGATCCCTCACATGGGTGGGGAAGGAGCGCGCCGATTGGTCGAGAGTGAACTTCATGAGGGCCAGGGACCAGGCCGAGTCCGGGCACCAGATCACGGCCTTGTTGCCGGCCTCCTCCGAGTCGAGCTCGGCCAGTATGCGTCGCGCCACGGATTGCGGGGATTCCGAGATGACGCGCGTGGCGAAGCCCTGATTCTTGAAGTTGTACTCCAGGGCCCGAAGCAGATCCCTATAGCTGCCGGTAAGCCACTGCGCGAACTCCTTGGCCTCATCCCCGAAACCCTCGAAGCGCTCGAAGAAGGACTCGGCCGTCAATATCTTGGGCTTCTCGGAAAGCACCTTGCCCTCGCGCAGGCGGGTCTTGTTCTTGAGGTCCTCCACGGGCGAGACCAGATGGTATTCGATATTGGTGGCGCCGAAGGTGGACAGCACGCTCCGGGGCGTGCGCAATATCTCGGTCTGCCTGAGAAAGGACTGGATCAGCGAAGCATCCATAATAAAATTATAACACGTCCAGCATAGAAGATTTTCATTGCCTTTCCGATCCGGGATTCGTAGAATCCGGCCTAGGTGATCTAGGACCTTGGACCTAGATATAGAATGGGACCTTTGGGTGGAGGGGCCGATGAGTAATAGCCTGGTGGTGAAGCTGTTGTTAGCCTCTATGCTTGGCCTGGGCGTCATTGAACTGGCGGGCGCGCAGCGCTTAGTGGATTTCGACCAGGGCGTGGACGCCTCAACCCTATTAAAGGAAGCGACCGAGGGCACGATGGACGAGCAGACGCTTCCCCAAGCTCGCGTCGCCTGGCGGCAACGTTACGAGCGCGACTGCGTCAAGATCGCCTTCGCCCCCGATTCTCCGCCGGTCTCGCAGCCGGTGCGTCTCCATAGCCGGGAGTGGATCGAGGACTGCCGCTGGGTCCCGGGCGGGCGCAACCAGCCGGGACGCTGGGAATGCTGGGAGCGACCGGGCATGGGTTATTCGGAGACGGTGCAGATTACTCTCCGGGACCGCAAGCCGCTGTTGCCTTGGGAGCACGACGGCTTCCTCGCCTGCCTCGAGGGCCCTTGGACGGACTGGCAGGCGCTCGAGACGGCCTATGAGTACAAACAGGCCTCGAGCCGCGGAGAGGGCTCGATCGTGCTGGCGCCCGGGCGCAAGCTCGCGATGAAGCCCGATCCCACCGGCATCAGGGTCGAGTCGTTCTCCCGCGCGCTCAAGCTCGCGCTCAGCGACCGCTGGTCCTCCTATTACGCGGGCGAAGTCACGCGTTTGACGCTCAAGCTCAAGCGCCAGGTCAAGCCTTGGCCCGATCCCGTGCTGCTCGAAAAGGAGCTCGATCTCGAGCCGGCCCCCTCCTATGAGATCGACTTTCTCGCCTATCGGGGGCAATTCTCCGAGCCGCTCAAGCCGGGGGAGAAGTATTATGTCGAGATCGAGTTCTCCCGGCGAGGGCGAGTTTCCAAGGAACAGAAGATCGAGATCGACGAGACGCCGGCCGTCCCCTATCAGCCTGTCTCGGTCGCGGCCGCCCGATAAGATCAGGGCCCTTCGCTCCTAGCCCGGGCATTTCGAGCTCGTCGAGGCCTAGGTCCCCTGGGCCGCTGAGCTTTAGGTCCTTAGCCAAGAGCCTGAAGTACCAATAGACCCATCACTGATCGGCGTCCTTTGGACATAATTCGATACATGCGACAAGTCAAAGGCTTTCTCGGGCGTTCTTTCTCCGTTGTTCTGGCGTTGGCGATGGCGTTTCCCGGCGGTCTGAACGCGGGCTCATCGCGCAACCGCTCTCGTTCCAAGGATTTTTCGGTCTCGCTCGGGCGCGTGAGGCCCCAGCGTATCCCGATCGCGCGGCCCGCGACGCCAGCGCCGATTCCGGCGCCCATCTCGGCCGCTGAGCTTCCGGGCGCGGCGATCAGGCGGCATCCCGTGATCGAGCTGATGGATCAGCTCCAGAGCGCGGGCGTTTCGCTTTCAGACGACGCCTCCGTGGATCCGGAGCGATTGGAGTCCGCGGCGCTTCCCGAGTCGGCGCGTCAGAGCCTGGCCTCGATCGCCCGGGCCGTGGCCGCGCGGCGCGGCGGCTTGTCCGCCCAGGGCGCCTTGGGAAGGGCTTTCGACAGGGCTCGGGCCGAGGGCGACTCGGGAGTGGTTTCGGGTTCGGGGGGCGCGACCCTTATGGCCGGGCCCGCCGAGGCGGGCGCGTCCTTGCTGCGCTGGAGCCCGGGCGGGGGCGAGGTTCCGGAGAGCACTCGCGGCGTGGAGAGAGCCGGCGAGCCCATCGTGGGGCAGGATTTGGCGCTCAAGCATTTGCGCGACGCCTTGCGCATGTCCGGCAAGAGCTATAACGTCTATATCGCCGGTCCCGAGGATTCAGGCCGCCAATCCGCGGCCGAGCTCATTCTCAGGCGGGAGATCGCCCCGTCGCTTCCGACGCCTCCGGACCTGGTCCAGGTCACGAATTTCCAGGATAAGGAATATCCCCTGGTGTTGGAGCTGCCGGCGGGCGCAGGGCAGAGGCTGAGGGCGGGGGTCGCGCAATTCCTGATCAACTTCCAGCTCCATCTGGCCGAACGCATGTCGTCGCCCGAGATCAAGGAGAAGCATCGCGAGGCCGCGGCCAAGATAGCGAAGGAGAAAGAGCAGGTGATGGCCGCCTTCGACGCGGAGGTCGAGCAAGTCGAGCTGGGCAAGTTCGGGATCGAGATATACGGGGAGCCGAACGGCAAGGGAATCGAGATCAAGGCGGCTCTTAAACTGGGGAAAGGCGGCCGGGTGATCGCCGAAAAGGAGCTGGACGAGCTGATCAAGGAGGGAAAATTCAGCCGGCAGGAGTGGGAAGAGGCTCATGAACAGTTGCCTGAAAAATCCGCTCCTTTCATGGATAAATTCGAGGATGCCATAGCCCATCATCGCCATGCGGACGCCAGGCTTGCCGCCCAGATCGAGATGATCAATCGCCAGGCCGCCGCGAGCCTGGCCGCGGGGCTCGGCAACGCCATGCTTTCCGCGATGTTCGCGCCCGATGAGAACGATCCGCAGCTACAGCGATGGAAGGCGCAGGTGGCGCAGCGCGAGGCTGATTTCCGGAAGGGATTATCCTCGGTGATGATAGGGCCCTATGGCGTGGATTACATGATACACGAGGGGGGCTTTTTCCTGCTCTTGACCCGTTATGAAGGCGGGGAACGCGTTCCCGTGCAACAAGAGGAGCTGGACTCGCTCAGGGCCTCGGGCGCGCTGACGCAAGACCATATCGACGAGTGGCTCCGGCTCGCGCAGGAGTGGTCGCAGAAGTTCTTGGAGATGGCGCGGCTCAATAACCAGGAGTACGCGGCCATGGGTTCTCGGAAGGACCCGACTGAACAGGATAAGAAGCTGATCGGCTGGGCCCAGCTTATGGCGGGCTACGCCGCCAGCCATTACAAGGAATTCCTGCCGGCCTATCTCAAGGATGACGGGGAAGCGTCGCAGGCTCAGGGCGGCGTCTCCGAGGCCTTCCAAGTCAACGTCATGGTCGACAACTCCCAGACCCAGGGGGCTCCGGTGATATTCGAGCCCAATCCTACCTTGGAGAACCTGTTCGGCTCGGCGGACGCGGAGTCCAAGAGCATGATCGTCGGCGGCAAGATGATGAAATTGGGCGGAGCCGCCGGTCCCAAGCTCAATCCGGGAGCGGTTCATAGGGCCAATGGCGGATTCTTGATCCTGAAAGACCTGGACGTGCTTCGCCAACCCGGCGCCTGGGAAGCTCTGCAGCGCATGATCGAGACCGGAAAGGCGGAGATCATCGAAGGGGGGCTGCTGGGCTTGAGGCTTCAAAGCCGCGTCCACAAGACTCCGGTCAACGTGCGCGTGGTGCTGATCGGCAATTATCTGCGTCATAGGCTGCTTACCGAGCATGACGAGAATTTCCGCCGGAATTTCAGGTCCTTGGCGCAGTTCGAGCCTTCCCTGGCTCTCAACGCCGAGACCCTCAAGGGCTTCGTGCAATTCCTGAAGATCATCATCGAGAAAAGCGCGGGCGAGATCTTGGAGATGAACCGGCAGGCCATCGTCGCCCTCATCCAATACGCGGCCAGGCTGGTGCCCAGCCATGTGGAGATATCGGCCCGCCTGGGCCTCATCGACAGCGTGGCGCGGGAGGCCACCTTCTTCGCCCGCAAGGAGGGAGCGGAGCAGCTCGACGGCCGGCATGTGGCGATGGCGCTGGAGCGCCGCAAGGAAAGCCACGGCCTGTTCGAGCGCCGGACCCTGGCCCGCTACCGGGACGGCGAGGAGTTGGTGCGCGTCGAGGGCGCCGAGGTGGGCGAGATGAACGCCCTGGTGGTGTATGAGATGGCGGACAGCTTCGGGGCTCCCAAGCGCATGAGCGTCTACGCGGTGGCGGCGCCTCCGGGATCGCCCCTGCTCATCTCGACGGATCGCGCCGGCAAGCTCACGGGAAAGAGCTTCGACAAGGCCCTGGCCGTGGTGGAGAACTTCATCAAGCGCCAGTTCGGGCGCAAGCTGCTCATCCCGGCGCAACTGCTTGTGTCTTTCGAGCAGAGCCATGGGGTCGACGGGGACTCGGCCACCGGGGCGACGATCGCGACCGCGCTTTCCAGCCTTTCCGGCGTGCCCCTCAAGCAGAACATCGCGATGACCGGCTCGGCCGATCAGGCCGGGAATATACTGCCCATCGGAGGCGCCAACGAGAAGATCGAAGGCTTCTTGAACGTGGCGAGCCTCTTGGTCAGCCAGGCGCATGAGCAGGGATTGCATGGAGTAATCTTGCCTCAGGCCAACTTGGCGGATCTCATGCTCGATCCCAAGGTCATCGCCGCCATCGACGGCCGCCGCTTCAAGATCTATCCGGTCAGGCACATCAGCGAGGTCATGCCCATTTTGACCGGCGAGAGCTACCAGTCGATCATCGAGAAGGCCGAGCGCTATATCGACGATCTGCGCCAGGGGCTTAAAGGGCTCGCCTCCAAGTAAATGAGCCCTTCCGGCAAGTTCTTGCGCGGCCTGCTTTGCGCCGCCCTGCTCATAGCCTCTCCGGGAAGCCTTCCTTACCAGGCCTTGGCGGCCTCCCGTCCCGAGGGCCGGCCCGTGTCGGCCGCGCAGCTGCGCCTGGCCATGCGGGCCGTGACGCGAGTCGGGAAAGGCCCCGCGGATTCATCTCGAGCGAGCCGGGCTCAGCGGCGCCTGGCGGGGCGGCTATCCTCATTGGACCTGGACTCGGCCCAGGGCCGGGCGCTGGCGGAGAGATTCGCGCAACGCGTCGAGGGCCTGGGCCCCGAGGCCTCGGAATCGGAGCTGGCGCAAGCCCTGATCGCGGCCGCGGAGCAAAGCTCGGAGCCGCTGCAGCCCGGATTTGGCGGGTTCGAGGGCGTCGGGCGGCATATCGCCGCCGTGATCCGCTCCTGGCGTAAGGCGGTTCCGGCTGAAATCGAGGCCGCCAACTCCGCCGGCGTATCCGCGGCCCGCTCGCCGCAGGCCTTGGCCCGGCCCTCTTTTTCCCCTCGGGAGCCGGGCGTCATCGAGCCGGTGGCCGTGGAGCGGCATTCTCTCGGAACCCATGCCCAGCCGCGAGCTTTCTGGTCCGGGCGCTTGGGCCGGGCCGCGCTGTGGGGCGCGGCCTTGGCCTTGGCGGGCGCGGCGATCGCGCATCTGGGCTTGATCCCGGCCGCCGCGCTTTCCGCGGTGTTGATCGGCTCGGTGTTGTTGCACGAAGTCGAGCATCTTCGCGTCTTGCGCAAGCTGGGAGACCCTACCGCCGAGAAACACGGTCACGGCAGTCTCAATCCGTTGAAGCATATCGATCCTTGGAAAACCCTGGCCCTGCCGTTGCTGACGCTTCTCGGCAGCTTGCTGTGGCTGCCCGCGCCGGTGATCTTCGGCCAGGCCGCGCCCGTGCGCGTGGACTTCAACAAATTGCCCGATCCCAAGAGAGACGCCGCGCGCGTGGCTTGGGCCGGGCCGCGCACGAATCTATTGCTTTCGGCGGCGGCTTGGGCGGCGTACCTGGCCTTGCCGGGCCTGGGCCTTATCGCCGCGGGCGGAAGCGCCGCCTGGGTGTTGTGGCAAGCGGCCGCGATCAACGCCTCGCTGGCCTTGTTCAACCTGCTTCCACTGCCGAATCTGGATGGAGGCAAGATACTGGTGCGCTATCTGCCGCAGCGGGTCTATCGGCTTTGGACCAGCAATCCGGATCTGCCCGCTTCGTATCAAAGCACCTATCAAAGGCTCTATGAGGGCCCGGCTTATTTGTTGAGCAAGCTCGGCATCGCCAGCCAAGGCCGGGTCAATCGTCTGGCCTGGGGCGCCAGCGTCTTGAGCCTGGCGCTTTTTTCCGTGGGACTTTCCGCTTGGCTGGGCGCTCCCTTGGCGCTTTTCCTGCTGGTTTGCGCTTACGACTATTATTGCATCCGGGAAAAGATACAGAACGAGGAGGCGGTCAAGGCCATCATCGGCATATTCCAGGGCTTTTCCCGGGCCATGGCCCAGGCCGCGGAGCGGGACGAGGGCGTCGAATCCGAGATCAATTCAGAGGAAGTCGAGCATGTCTTGAAAAACGCCTTCGAGGACACCCTCGACAAGATCATGGACTCGGAGGGCTTCGAGGCCCTCGACGAGGCCGGACGATGGGAGCGTTTCGAGTCGGCCTATCGCGAGGCCGCGGTCGCGGCCCTGCGCGCCCACGGCATGAGCGAGGACGGCCCCGAGGCCATCCGGCGCTTCCTCGATCGTGCCGATCTCAAGTCCTATTTCCAGGCCCTGAGGGACTGGATGACGCGCTACGAGGCCTGGGAGAAGTGGCGCAGTCCCAAACGCAGGCAACGCCGGCGCGATGCCGAGGGCAAGTCCTCCCAGGCCCAAGGAGGAGCGGCCACCGCGATGGGCTTGGCGGTTTTGGGGGCTTTCGGCGTGGGCTTGGCGGGCATCGATCTCGGCGCCGTGGCCCTGCTTCCCGGAACGGTCGAGCCAAACGCGCCCGCCGCGCGCCCGAGCTTCGTCCAGGCGCTCAACGACGCGAATCTGAAGTTCGACGACAAGCAGAAGGCGTTCCTGACCCTTCACCTGACTGAGCTGAAGCTCAAGAAGGTGGCGCCCGTGATCGGCCGGGTCGAGGAGATCAAGCGTCTGATCAAGAGCGCGCGGGGCCCGCGCGGGGTGATCAACAACGTGGTGGCCTGGGGCAAGACCGGCGTGGGGAAGACGGCGCTCTTCGAGGGCCTGGCCCAGGCGCAGGCCTTTTCGGAGACACAGCCCGAGGGAGGCACGTTCAAGCTCGCGAGCTTGGAGGGCCGCTATCTGCTCGAGCTCGATCTCTCGCGCTTGATGTTGGCCGATGACCCGGCGATGGCGCTGGCCATGATATTCCAGTATCTCGCCCGTTTCAATGATCCGGACCCCAGGAACGGCAGCAAGGTGATATTGATCATCGACGAGATCCATAAGCTCTTCAAGCACCCCCGCGGCGAGCTCATGGCCGAGCTGCTCAAGAGGCATTTGAGGGAGGGAGACCTCGCGGTCTTCGCCGCCACCACCGAGGCCGAATACAGGAAATACATCGAGCCTGACGAGGCCTTCAGCCGGAGGCTGGTGCCGCTCGAGCTCAAGCCGGCCACCCCGGAGGAGACCCTGCTTTATCTGGAGGGAGGCCAGGAATACTATGAGCGGCTATTCGGCGTGACCATCGCGCCCGAGGCTCTTAGGGCTTTGGCGGAACTATCGCGCTTCGATCGCAGCGTGGAGCTGCCGGAGCGGGCCTTCAAATATCTGCGCCTGGCCTCCTCCGAGGCTAATTTTGACAGCCGGCGGGACCGCTACTCGCTCGATATTCGGGACTTGATCGGGCGGCTGCGCTATGCGATGCAGCGGCTCTCGGAGCAGCTTTCAGGATCGGAACTGGTCACGGACAAGCTGAAGAAGGACGAGCCAGGGGCGATCTCCCTTTATAACCTCGCCATAGACCTCAGCCAGGAACTGATCGACCTTTATCGCAAGCGCGACGGGGTGCCGACGGAGGGAACTCCGGTGGTGGATTCCGAGATGGTGAAGGAGGAGATATCCCGGGAAACCGGCATCAAATCAGGGCTTCTGGTCTCGGGCGAGGAGGATCTGGAGCGCTATCTCAAGATGGAGGAGATCGTCGGCCGAAGGGTGATAGGACAGGAGGAGCCCATCCATATCATCGCCGAGGCCGTGCGCCAGAACAAGGCCGGGCTTTCGGATCCGAATCGACCCATGGGAGTGTTCTATCTCACCGGCCCCACGGGCTCGGGAAAGACCTTGCTCGCCAAGACCCTCGCCTGGTTCTTGTTCGGCGATCCCGAGGCCATGGTGCGCGTCGACATGTCCGAGTACCAGGAGGGCCACTCCGTGTCGCGCGGCATAGGAGCTCCTCCCGGCTATGTCGGCCATGAGCAAGGCGGACAGTGGACGGAGAAGGTGAGGCGGCGGCCCTACAGCGTGGTCTTGTTCGACGAGATCGAGAAGGCGCACCCCAATGTCTGGTTGTTGCTGCTTCCCCTGCTGGCGGACGGCCGCATGACCGACGGCCAAGGGCGAACCGTGGATTTCAAGAATACGCTGATTCTTATGACCTCCAATCTGGGCATGCAGGCGGTGAATGTCGAGCCCTATGTCAAGGCTTATCAGGCGATGCGGACGGATATCCAGGCGGCCGAGGCCGCGGGGGATGCCCATGCCCTGCAGGCGGCGCGGTCGCGCCTCGAGCAATTGATCGCCAATTTGTCGGCCGATACGAAGAAGACGACCATGGAGGTCACCGGCAAGTATTTCAAGGAGGTCTATCCTCCCGAGTTCCAGGGGCGGCTGCATGCCCCTCCCATCGTGTTCAACCGCATCACGCCGGCCATGGCCCGGGAGATCGTGGAGCTGAACCTCAAGCAGCTCCGCGAGGTGCTGGCTTTCGCCGGCCACGAATTCGATTGGGATCCAGGTCTTGTGGCTCATATCGTCGACGAGGGCTATTCGATCGAATTGGGAGCCCGGCCCTTGCAGAACGCCATCGATCGGCTCGTGACCCGGCCGATAGCCAAGGAGATACTCAAGGCAGCGGTCGCCAGCGGCAATAAGATACGGCCCAGCGAGATCAAGGTCGGCTTCGAGCAGGGCCGGGTGGGTTTCGAGATCAAGGCCCTCAAGCCCCGGCCTTTGGCCAAGAAGAAGTCCCGGGAAGCCGCGGCTCGCGAGCTGTTCATGCGCGTGCTGCGCCATTCCTTGGCCGCGGCGGTGCAGCCGATCGCGGCGCCGGGGCTTTCGGAGATAGATGCCTGGGCTCGGGCGGCCCTAGGTCAGGACCCGGTCCGCGCTCAGGAGCCGGGCTCGGGAGCTCCGGCGGCGGAGCCGCCTGGCGACGGCGCGCTTTTCAGCGCCAAGCCCGGCGGCATGAGGGCCATGGGAGATTCCCAGATAACCGTTCTCGCCTCTCATAACAGGCCGCAGGGCAAGGACGAGGGGCTGCGGCGCCTGCGCGAGGAGCTTTCAGCCGCCCTGGAGCGGGAGGGATATCCGGAGTCCGTTCGGGAGCTGATACTGCGCACGGTGGAGCATCCGGACGATCCCTATGTGGGCTGGCTCAAGCTCATGGTGGAGCGCGCCAAGGAAAGGCAAACGGGAGAGAGTCCCATTAAGATCAGCTACGAGGTGGACGGGGATTCGGTACGCCTGCTGGTGCATCGCGAAGGGGAACTCGATGCTCGGGAGACGGCCGTGTTCGAGACCCATTTCAGAGGCCCCCCGCCCGAGAGCCCGTCCGTCTCGCGCGAAAGGGCCGAGGCCGCCAATGTGGCGGGCGAGGACGGGCGCAGGCATTATTTCGATCTCTATCGCGCTCTTAACCGGATGGGAGCGAATTGGGGCTATTTCTCCGGGATATTGGCCCGGGGCGAGAGCGGAGTGGATTATTGGATCGAGATACCCAAGGTCCCGCCGCAACCGGCCGCCGCACCCGCTGGCGAGGCTGCGGCGCGGGGGCAGCCTGATACGGGCAAGATCAAGGAGCACGCTCGGGAACGCGACATCGGCGCCTATGGTTTCGATCCGGCCTGGGCCGGCATCGTTTTGACTTTGGGCCGGCGCGAGTACCGGGGTTGGGACGGATACCTTTCCGAGCTCAAGAGCCGCTTCCATCTGCGCGAGACGCTTTCCATCCATGGAGGTCATGACACGAAATTCGGCTTGGTCCTCGAACGGCGGCCTTCAGGCGATGAGGCTCTTGAGGAGGAGCTGGCGCGGCTGGCGATAGAGCTTTCCAGGGAGGAGGCGGCCGTGTCGATTGCCGTCGACAGGCGAGTGGCCAAGAGGATCGCGGCGCCCCAGCCCCCCGCTTTGTTGGCGAAGGTGGATCTGTTGCCGGACGAGCTGCGGCCGGCGGCCGAGGCTCGGCGCACGATCTTGATCGAGCTGGCGCATCAGGGTTTCCCGACGCAATATTTCCGCGACAATCTTTTCGTCAGCATAAACCGCGGCGTGGGCCTGATGCTGGTGCGTGATTCCAGGACTGGGTCCCGGTTGGAGGCAGAGTTCAGGGCGGATGACCCGGAGGCCGCCGCCCGTGCCGTGATCGCGTTGGCCGATTATGGCGCCCTCGATGCGATCCGGGTGCATCCGGAAGTGAAACGGAGGATAGCCGAGCTGCTGAGAGACCCGTCCGCCCCGGCTCGCGAAAGGCCCGATCGTTCGCCCCGGGAGCAGTTGAAAGCCATGGCCCTGGCCATTTTAAGGCAGGGAAATCAGCGCAGCCCGTCCGTGTTGATCGCGGCGGGGGATCTCTTCGCGTCGCTGGCCTCTTCCGATGACCTGAACTTGGCCTTGGATTGGATCGGACATAACGACTCCCGCCTCCAGCATTTCCTCATCGGCGCCGGCGCGGCCGTCGTGGCCGCGCTGGGCCAGGGGGAAGACAAGCTGGAGGTCCTCAGCCAGGCCATGGAGTCGCTGTCGCGGCGCGGAGGCGATGAGTTCAAGCCGATTAAGTCGAGGCTGGCCGACGCCTACGCGGAGATCGCGGCGCGAAGCCTGGATCCGGGCGAGATAAGGCGGCGCTTCGAAGAGGAATCGGGCAAGAGAGCCGTGGAGGGCCGCAACGAGCCCTTGATCTCGGCGCTTTATACGGCCCTAGCTCGACGCGCCGGTGCCGAGGCTCAACCGGTTCTCCTGGAGAATTGGGAGCAGCCGCGAGGGCGAGAGCTATACCAATATCTCAAGAGGGCCGAGCCCGCGCTGTTGCGGGAGATCTACGAGGATTGGAAAAGGATCAGGGCTCGGCCCGATGGAGCCGCGCGACAGCTCGTTCTTTACGCCATCGCCGACCATGGCGACCGCGACGATCTCGAGGCTCTCAAGGGCATCGCCGAAAGCGGTTGGGAGGGAGCCCTGGAGCACCAGGGCAAGCTCATGGCGGCCGAGGCTTACGCCGCCATGGTCAAGCGACTTGGGGCTTTCGCGTCGGTCAGGAACGAGAGCAGGACCTGGATTTCCGGCGGTTTGGGCGATTCGATCAACTTCAGCCGCATGGTGAGCGCGGTCGAGGTGATCGGGGAGGCGGGCTCGGCCAGGGATATGCCTCTGCTCGAGCGCCTGATGGAGCTCAACCCGGCCCAGGTCAATGCCGCGCATGAGATGACGCAACAGTTGGCCGCGCGAGCTTGGGCGCGAAGGGCGATCGCCCTCGGGCTGATGGGAGGTTTGATGAGCGCCGAGCCCGGGCCGGATCACGTCGATCAGCCGTCCAGGATCGCGAAGATGCTGACTGACACCAACCCCATAGTCAATACGGCCGCTCTAGAGGCCTTGAGGCTTCATTTCCAGGCCAGGCCCGGAGGCTCATGAAGAAAGGCATCATCGTTTCGGCGTTGGCCGTCTGCGCGGCGGCGCCGGGCTTCTCCTGCCCTGATCTGGCGGGCCGCTGGAGGCATGAAGGACAGGATAGGGACGAGATCTCCATCCAGCAGCCCTCCTGCCGGCGCCTCGTCATAGGCTCGGACTGGCTCTCGCGCATGTATACCGGGGTCGAGTTAGCCGTGGAAGAGCCGGGTGCCGGGGAGGATTACCGGACGCTTCCGCCCGGCTGGAGAGAGAACCTGGAAGGCCAGAAGAGGGAATGCGAGCGCGCTCGCCGGGCCTTCTGGCGCGGCGAGCGGCTGATCGTGCGCAATTGCTTTTGCAATGAGTGCGGCGACGTATCGCTTTGGAGAGAGGGAGATCGGCTCGCCGTCGAGTTGAGTTTCGCGGGCGGTTCTCCCAGCTATTATCGCCTGTCACCCTGAGCCGGCCTGGGCGCGGCCGTTTCCCGGGGCCTAGGCTCAATAACGGTAATTCTCGGCCTTGAACGGCCCCTCGGGAGATATCCCCAGATAATCGGCCTGGGCCTTGCTGAGCTTGGTGAGCTTGGCGCCCAACTTGCCCAGGTGGAGCTTGGCGACTTTCTCGTCCAGGGCCTTGGGCAGGGTGTAGACTTGTTTATTGTACTTGCCCGTGTCCCGGTTGCCCCAGAGCTCGATCTGCGCCATGACCTGGTTGGTGAAGGAAGCGCTCATGACGAAGGAGGGATGCCCCTCGGCGCAGCCCAGGTTGACCAAGCGGCCCTCGGCCAGCACCGTGATCACCTTGCCGTTGGGCCAGAGGTATTGGTCGACCTGGGGCTTGACGTTGACCTTCTTGAGCTTGCGGTCGTTCTCGAGCGAGGCGATGTCGATCTCGAGGTCAAAATGGCCGATATTGCAGACGATGGCCTGATTCTTCATCGCGTCCATATGGGCGCGGGTGACCACGTCGCGGCAGCCGGTGGCGGTGACGAAGATGTCGGCGCTGGAGGCCACGTCGTCGAGGGTGACCACTTGATAGCCTTCCATGGCGGCTTGGAGGGCGTTGATCGGGTCGATCTCGGTGACCAGCACGCGCGCTCCCATGCCCTTGAGGGCCTGGGCGCAGCCCTTGCCCACGTCGCCATAGCCGCAGACCACCGCGGTCTTTCCCGCGATCATCACGCCGGTGGCGCGCTTGATGCCGTCGATGAGCGACTCGCGACAGCCGTAGAGATTGTCGAACTTGGACTTGGTGCAGGAGTCGTTGACGTTGATCGCCGGGACCTTGAGCGTGCCGTTCTGCTGGCGCTGATACAGGCGATGCACGCCCGTGGTGGTCTCCTCGGACAGGCCCACGATCTCCGGCAGCAGCTCGGTATGCTTGTCATGGACCATGTTGGTCAGGTCGCCGCCGTCATCCAAGATCATATTGAGGCCCTTGCCGTCCGGCCAGCGCAGGGTCTGCTCGATGCACCAGTCGTACTCCTCGAGGCTCTCGCCCTTCCAGGCGAACACGGGGATGCCGGCCGCGGCGATGGCGGAGGCGGCGTGGTCTTGGGTCGAGAAGATGTTGCAGGAGCTCCAGCGCACTTGCGCGCCCAGCTCGACCAGGGTCTCGATGAGCACCGCGGTCTCGATGGTCATGTGCAGGCAGCCCGCGATGCGCGCTCCGGACAAGGGCTTTCTTCCCTTGTATTCCTGGCGCAGGGCCATGAGCCCCGGCATCTCGGATTCCGCGATGGTGATTTCCTTGCGGCCCCATTCGGCGAGGCTGAGATCCTTAACCTTGTAATCCGGCGCGGCGACTGTCGTGCTCATTTTTTGGCTCCCTTTATGCTTCGTCATTCAAAAACCACAGGGATTATACCAATAATGGTTTAGTCTATTGGCACTTCTCGAGGCTTTGGAGAAGAAGGGCTTCAAATCGGCCACTCCGGCGCGGCTCTCGATCCAGCCCGTCCCCGCCTAAGGCGGATCCCGGCAAGGGCCGCAGCCAAAAATAGTCGGCCCACAGCGCGGGGCCCTCGGGCTCGCGCAGCCGGCGCAGGAGCTCCTCCTGAGCGGCGCCTGGCTCGTCTTGAGGATAGTTGATGAGCACGCTCTGCTCAAGCGTGGAGTCGCGCAAGCGCAGGCTTTCCGCGATGCCCGCCTTGAACATCACATGGCCGAAACCGGCCAGTATCAAGACTCTGTGGCCGTCGCCCAAGGGACCCAAGGCTGATTCGGCCATGGAATTGTTCCAGACGGCCATGGCTTCCAGCATGCGCTCAAGGCGCTTGGGGTCGGTGGAGCCGTGCCGCTTGAGCTGCTCCTCGACCCAGTCGCGATAGCGCGAGTCCTGGGTGGGGTGGATGCGCGCGGGAAGCCTTTTGCGCTCTTCAGGCGAAAGCGAGGCCAGCCCGCAGCGCGCCACCTTGCGCACCAGGGCCGCGGGGGCGTTCAAGGCCTTGACCGGGATGCGCCGATCGCGCGCCCGCTCCAGTATCGGCCGATAGAGCTCGAAGGGAAAGCCCCAGGCCTTTTCCCAGAATCGGGCGAAGTCCTGGTCATCGATGGCGCGGGCCAGATACTGGTCCAGGGTCGGCTGGTGGGAAGCCTCCAGCATCTCGAGCCCGAGGGTCACGCCATTGCCGGGGAAGGCGGAATCGAGCGCCATGAGCTGGAGCTCATGGTCCAAAGGATTGTCATGCCTCTCGCCCACATAGGCCACCTTGGCCCGCTGGAGCCTGGCCCAGAGCTCGCCCTCGTCCATCAAACGCGCCGAGCCGGCGTCGTATATCGCGGCGCTGGCCGCGCAGGAAAGGAAAAGGGCGCTTAGCGGAAGCATTTGAGCTCCGCGAGCATGGGCGTCTCATTGACCACGGCGTTGATCATAAGTCCTCCGGACTCACCATAGATCTCGGTCTTCTCGCCGAGCGCGCCCAGCCAGTGGCGGAATTCCGGTTCCGGCCAGCCGAACACCTCGACCCGATGGCTGCGGCGCAATTCCTCGCTCAGATCCTGGCGCAGGCGCTGGGCCGCCCGCTCGCTGGGCTTGATCACCACGATGCGGGCGGCGGGCAGCCGGCGTATGAGCTTGGAGAGCTTGTGCAGAGTGACCTGGCCGCATTCGATCCAAAGCTTTATGGAGCCGGTCTCGTCTAGGGCCATGAGATCCGGCGTGAACTCCTGGCCCATCAGGGCGGGATGCTTGGGGCTTGCCTCGAGTATGGGCTGCTCTTTCCAGAACAACAGATAGGCCGACAGCTTGAGAGCCAGATGCTCGACCGTCTCGGACTGCCCCGCCACGAGCACCAGCTTGCGCGACCCTCCGTTGAGGTGAAGGTCGCATCGGATCTTCATCCGACCTTGGCCGGCTTTCTCCTGGACGGGGAGCGTTCAGGCAGGCTTTCCAGGAAGCGGCCTATGCGCCGGGCCGCCTCGCGCAGCTTCTCCTCGGGCGCGACCAGCGAAAAGCGCATAAAGCCCTCGCCATGGGGACCGAAGCCGACGCCGGGCGCTATCACCACGCCATGTTCCAGTATCAGGCGCTCGGCGAAGGCCAATGAGCCTAGGGACCTGGCCCTTTCCGGGAGCCTTCCCCAGAGATACATGGCGGCCCGCGGCGGCGCGATAGTCCAGCCGATCTTGCTCAAGGCCTCGACCAATGCGTCTCGGCGGCTTCGATAGGTCCGGCAGGCCGCGGCGATGGTGTCTTGCGGGCCCGAAAGGGCGTTGATGCCGGCCTGCTGGATGAAATTCGGTATGCCGTAATCGAGGAAACCCTTGAACTTCGCCAGCTGCGAGATGGCCTCGGCGTTGCCGACCACGAAGCCGATCCTCCAGCCCGCCATGGAGTAGGACTTGGACAGCGAATGGAACTCCACGGCGTGCTCCATGGCCCCGGGGACCTGGAGTATGGAAGGAGCCTGATAGCCGTCGAAGACGAGCTCCGAATAGGCGTTGTCATAGGCGATCAAGCAGCCGTATTTGCGGCTGAAGGCGAGGGCCTCCTCCAAGAGGCTGTTGTCCTCGAGCACGGCTCCGGTCGGGTTGTTCGGGTAGTTGAGCAGCATCACCTTGGCCTGCCGCGCCGCGGCCGCGGGTATCTTGCGCAAGTCGGGCTTGAATTCGTTTTCCTCGAGCAAGGGCATGAGCACCGGCCGTCCTCCGGCCAGGATGACCCCGTTGTAATGGACCGGATAGCAGGGATTGGGCACGAGCACGGACTGGCCCGGCTCGAGCAGGGCCATGAACAAATGAGCCAGTCCCTCCTTGGACCCGACCAGGGGCAGCACCTGGCGGTCGGCGTCGAGCGTCACGTCGAATCGACGGCGATACCACGCCGCGATCGCCCGGCGCAGCTCGGGAAGCCCCTGGGTCTGGGGATAGCGGTGGGTCCAGTTCTGGCCGACCGCTTCCTGAAGGGCCTTGACCACATGGTCCGGGCTGGGCAGGTCGGGACTGCCCTGGCCCAAGTCTATGATGGAAAGCCCGGAGCCTTCGGCCTGCAGCCTGAGCTGATGGAGGCGGACGAAGAGATAGGGCGGAAGTTGGGACAGTTTTTTGGAAGGGATCGGTTTCATGGGCTTAACCTCGTAGGATCGGGCCTATTATAGATAAAATGGGCTGATGCCAAGCGCACACTCCGGCCCCGAAAGCCAGGCGGTCTCCATGCGCGGCCGCGCCCTAGCCTTGGCGGCTTTCGCCGTCCTGTTCGCCGGCGGTTGCTGGGTGGCCAAGCAGGATTGGCCCAAGTACATGCATTTGCGCGAGCATGGCGTGGGAGCCAACGGCTGGGTTACCTCCAAGGATGAAGGCACGGGCCGGATCCATTATTCTTTCATGGTCGACGAAAGGGAGTATTCCGCGTGGGATCGTCCGGGGCTCGGCACGCTGAGATTCAGGGAAGCGGCCATCGGGGACGCCGTGGTGGTCTTTTACGACCCGCGTGACCCGGCCGTTTCAGGCCTCGGAGACCCGAAGGAGCGGCTGCGGCGCCAGAATGGGCTTATGGGTCTGCTGATCGCCTCCGGTTTTTTGCTCGTCCTCTGGTGGGCGCGGCGCGAATTGAAGGTCGCCTCAGACGCCCATCGTTAATTCCCGCGCTTGCCGCCGCCAAGCGCGGCGCGGACCCGGCGCAGACTGACTCCGACCTCCCTCGCCACCCGTCCGATGAGCTCCCTGCGGCCTAGGCCGCGGCCCAGCAGCTCCGCGGTTTCATCCATTCTCAACCACTTCCGCATGGAGTTGCGGATGCGGACGCTCTCCGAAGAGACCATAAACCGAAGCGGAGAGCGTGACGGGCGGTTCGATTTCTTGTAGGCGCGATGTGTTGGCATCGATCATTCTAGCCTTTTTGCCCTCGACAAATGCTATCGTTGATTAGATATCTGTTTCCGGCCTGCTGAATTCCTGCCCAAAGGACGAGAACGCGCCATCCGGGATGATCGCTCATCCCATGGGTGAAAGCGAGGTCGACGAACCTGCAGATTCCGGCATCGGCGGAGGTGAAGGGTTAAGCATGGCCAAAAGAGATTTGCCGGCCTGGCAGGCGTTCCCGTTGGTCATCCTTCTCAGCGCGCTGGGTCTTCTGGCCTCGCTGCTGCCCCGGCGCCTTGAGGTCGTCCTTGGCAGAACCCTGGGCCGCTTCGTGTGCCGCGTTCGCCTGTTTCGGCGAAGCCTCGTGGAGGCCAATCTGTCCCGTTGCCTGCCTGGTTTGGACCGGCCGGCGCGCCTGTCGCTGATCCGCCGCAATTACGAGCATTATGGATTGCTTTTTTTCGAGTTCATGCATTTCTTTTCTCCATTCCGCGGACATTGGCGGCGCTATGCTCCCAAGGTGGCGCGCCTCGAAGGCATCGAGCATTGGCGGCGCGCGCGCGATCAAGGCAAGGGCGTCATATTTTTCTGCGCGCATCTGGGCTCCTGGGAGACCGCCGCCGCGGTCACCGCCCTGGGCGGCGTCGAGGCGACTATCGTGACCACGGTCCTCACGCCGCGCTGGCTGCACGAAAAGATCACCGCGTGCCGCGAATCCGTCGGCATGAGAGCCGCCTTCCATCCCGGCTCGTTGCCTTCCGTCATGCGGACCCTTCGGCAGGGCGGCTCGGTCGCCTTCATGAACGATCAGTACGCCCCCGCGCCGATGGGCTTGCCGGCGGTGTTCTTCAAGACGCGGGTGCACACCTTGTCGGTCGTCGGCCCCTTGGCTCGCCGCACCGGCGCTCCCGTTCTTCCTCTCTTCACGTTTCGAGAGGCCGACGGAAGCACGACGGCGCGCATCGAGCCGGAGTTCGATCTGGGCGATCGGCCGGACGATGTCGCGGGCGTCACTCAGCGCGTCGCCAGCCGCGTCGAAAGATGGGTTCGCGCTCATCCCGAACAATGGCTTTGGGTACACAGACGTTTCAAGAATGTCGCCGTTCAAGAGGCCGCAGAGGCCGCATAGGAGATCACCATGGGAACGAGGTTGTTTGTCGGAAGCCTTCCATTCGAGACGACGGAAGGCGAGCTCAATAGCTTATTCGCCGCCTGCGGCCAGGTTATCAGCGCCAAGCTGATCACCGATCGCGTGACCGGGGGCTCGAAGGGCTTCGGTTTCGTCGAGATGTCGAACGGCGACGAGGCGAGGGCCGCCATCGCCAAGCTCAATAACAGCACGATCGGAACGCGTCGCATCGTGGTCAACGAGGCGCGGCCCATGGAAAAGAGGCCCGGGGCCGGCGGCGCCTTCGGTAACCGAAGCGGAAAGGGACGGCGTGGGGGAACTAAGCGTTGGTGAGCGGGTTGGACCGCGAGCCGGCAAAAGACGTAAAATAGTCAATTATGAAGAGAAAGGATCTTGTCAGGCATCTAATGGATAACGGCTGCATCCTTCTTCGCGAGGGCGGAAAATACTCGGTGTTCCAGAACCCCGTCAACCAAAAGGAAGTACCGGTGACGCGTCATCCTGAGATGGAGGATTTCGCGGCTCGCAAGATCTGCAAGCAGCTGGATATCCCGGTTCCCAACTAAGCCCGCCGGGCGCCTAGCGGGACGGCGGCCGAACAGGAGCGTTCCAGCAGCTCCTTGGCCGCCCGATTGGCGCGCTCCGCGATCCAATTCTCGTCGCCGGTCAACAGCCGGCCCTGCTCGGCGATGATCTTGCCGTTGGCGATGGTCCAGCGGGTGCGGTGCGAGGTCCCGCAGAAAAGCAGCGCCGCCACCGGATCGGAAAGCGCGCCGGCATAATCGACAGTCCTCAGATCGAACACCGCCAGATCCGCCGCCTTTCCCGGGCCTATCCTTCCTATGTCATCGCGCCCCAGCACGGCCGCTCCTCCGCGAGTAGCCATCCAAAGCACGTCGCGAGCCGGCATGGAGGCGACCCCGCTGCGCACGCGATGGGCCAGCAGGCATTGGCGCAGCTCGCCCATCATGTCGCCGGAATCATTGGAGGCCGAGCCGTCCACCCCCAAGCCGACCGGCACGCCAGCGTCGAGGTAGTCCCGCACCGGCGCGATGCCCGAGCCCAGCCTGAAATTCGAGCTCGGGCAATGGGCCACCCCGGTCCTGGTCAGGGCCAGTTGACGGACCTCCTCGGGCTTGAGATGCACCATGTGGGCGAACCAGGCGTTGCCCTCCAGCCAGCCGACCGACTCGATGAATTCCAGCGGCCTCTGGTGATAGCGCTCGAGGCAATAAATCTCCTCATCCAAGGTCTCGGCCAAATGGGTATGGAGGCGTACGTCCCAGCGCTTGGCCTGCTGGGCCGAGGTTCGCATCAGCTCGGGGCTTACCGAGAACGGAGCGCAAGGCGCCAGCCCCACCCGGCACATCGAGTAAGGGCCCGGGTCATGATAAGCCTTGACCAGGCGCTCGGCGTCCTTGAGTATCTCCTCCTCGTCCTGGGTCACGTCATCGGGGGGCAGACCTCCCTTGGATTGGCCCACGGACATCGAGCCGCGGGTGGGATGGAAACGTATGCCCAGGCGTCGGGCGGCCTCGATCTGCCGGTCGATGAGCTCGTTGGACGTTGCCCGCGGGAAAAGATAGGTATGATCGGAGCTGGTGGTGCAGCCGGTCAGCAAGAGCTCGGCTAGCCCCGCTTCGGCACCGGCCTCGGCGGATTCCGGAGTGAGATGTCTCCAGATCCCGTAATGATAGACCAACCAGTCGAAGAGCTTGGCGTTTTGAGCGGCGGGGAGATTGCGCGTGAGCACCTGGCAGAGATGATGATGGGTATTGACCAGCCCCGGCAGCACCACGCAGCCCCGGGCGTCGAGCACCTGGGCGGTGTCATCCTCCAGCCCACGACCGACCGCGATGATCACCCGGCCTTTGATCAAGACGTCCGCGTCGGCAAGTTCGGTCCTAGCATCGTCCATGAGGGCCACGCGCAGGGCGTTCTTGATCAGAAGCGGCGGACGCATGATCAAGGATTTTACAATACTGGAATCAAGGGGAGTTTAAAATTCTCTGGTATATCGTTAAAGAGATGGCGATTGCAGACTTTAGCAGGGTGATTTTCAATTTATGCCGATTTTTAAATTATTTTTTTCTCAAAACCTTGGCAGGCAAGATAGAAACAAAAAAGTGCTTTAAATTTTAGTAGAATTCGGACACAAGCCTGCCAAAAGCGAAGATTATGGGGGGAGGTCCTTGGCCCTTTCATTTTTCCAGATCGATCGTATATCAATCATTCGAATGGGGGATGAGTCCCGCCAAGCGTTCATAAAGGAATCCTGGCATGGGGCCCAGCACCAGTCGCATGAACCAAGCCATGGGAGCGGGAAAGGCCACCAGACGCTTCTTCGCCCGGATGCCATGCAATATGCGGCGAGCGCCGTCCTCGGTCTGGAGCAGGAAAGGCATTCGCCGGAAATCCCTCTTGGCCGTCAGCTCGCTCTTTATGTATCCCGGGCAGACGGTCACGATGCTGACTCCCGTGCCGCGCAGGTCCACTCGCAGTGACTCGAGCAGCACGTTGAGAGCGGCTTTGCTGGAGCAATAAGAGGCGGCGCGGGGCAATCCCCGCCAAGCTGCGAGGCTTGAGATCACGGCGATGGTGCCTTCTCGGGAGGCGAGCATGCCGGGCAGCACTCGTTCGATCCAATACGCCACGCCGAACACATTGATCGAGAACAGGTCCACGAAGCCCTTGGCCGAGAACTTGCGTCCGCTCGCCGAGCCGCCGACTCCCGAGTTCAGTATGGCCCAATCAAGGCCATCCCAGGCTTGGACGATGCGGGCATAATGCTTCTCGGAGGAGGCGGGGTCGGCGACGTTACCGGGCAGTTCCAGGCATTCGGCGCCCAGGGCTCGGGCACGCCGGGCGACGTCGGCCAAGCGATCCTCGCGCCTGCCGGTCAGGGCCAGGCGGCAGCCCTCGCGTGCCAGTTGCAGGGCCATGGCCTCGCCGAGGCCCGAAGTGGCGCCGGTGATCAAGACGCGAAGACCTTTCATGGGTTCTCTCTCCTGAGCGAGACTATAGGACAGTAAAGCCCCAACGGTTTTGCCCTCCACCAGCCGGGCTCTTTCCAGCTCGTGAATCGATAATCATGCAGGGTGGCGCGCAGGTATCTCGGCGGGCGATTGGGGAATGGATCGGTGGACAAAAGGTTTCGCACGGGCTTGGATCCCTGCAGCAGACGGAATAGGAAGTTGACGAACCAGGGGTTGTCCTGGCAGCGCGAGAGCGCGGCGAACCACATTTGCCAATCCAGGCGCGGTTGATGGGGCGCGACGAAGGACGGTCTTTTTCCGGGATCGCCGGGCTTCCATTTGAATTCGTAACGCAGCCACGTTTTTCCATCGTCGCTTCCTTCGATCATTATCTCCGGACGCGAGGTGGTCATCACCGCGAAGAGGCCATAGCTGTTGACCAGCCTCAAGGGCTCGATCAAGCGCAGCGCCTTCCCGATGGGCTGGGGCAGGGAAAGGGGAAGACGCAGCAGCAAGGATAAGTGGAAGGCCGAGAACAACGCGACTAACGCCGCCAAGCAGGAGGCGCTCAGGCTCCGTATTCTCCCGGCGGAGCGAGGTGGAGGCGACTGCCAGTCTCGGGTCAAGCGATCGGGAAGAAGCCGCCGTATCATGGCATCATCGAACAGGAACAGGCAGAGCGAGGCGGCCAGCCAATTGAAATAGCAATAATTCCCGGTCAGCGCTATGCCGGCTTGGAGGGCCAAGAAAAGGAGGCCGGCCAGGGCCCTGGGCTTCCTTGGGAGGAATATCAGGAAAGGGACGGCTAACTCGATAAGGAACAGCCCGCCCGCGGAAAGCTGGTGGAAACGCGCCGGCAACTGATGGGCCCAATAGCCGATCCAGGTGGGAAGGGGCTGGGTCTCATAGTGGAAAGACAGCGCGGTCAGGCCGCTCCAACTCGGATCGCCGCTGGCCAGCTTGACCACGCCTGATTGGAACATCAAGCGGAAAAGGAGCCAGCGCAATAGCCACAGTCCAATGCCGGGAAAGGGCGATTGCGCGTTCCAGCGCGCCCGGAGTCTCCAGGGCGCGATCAAGGCCGCGATAAAGGAAGTCTCGAGCAAGAGCATGTCCCATTGAAAGCTCATGAATTCCTGTCCCGCGACCACAAGCGACAAGTAAAGCCCCCAGGACGCGGCCAGGCAGGGACCCATCAGGAAGCCGAAGAGAGCCAGCAGCGAGAGCAATGCGCCGGCCGCGCAGAGGCTCTCGAGAAAACGCGCGCTGGAGCCCAGCCAGGCGATCGTGGGCAGTCTCAGGTAGGAGCCCGCTCCGAGTTGGGCGTGGGCTGAGCGCAAATAATCCCCAGCCGGCAATATGCCGTCCGGGCCGGTCAAGCCGTCAGCTTGCAGGCCGAACGATAAAAAGGCGCAAAGGAATATCAGAGCCAGCAACCTCAGGAACAGCCATTGCGGGAAGTGATAGGTGGACCGTTCCAGCTGCCGTCCCCAGAGCCAGAAGGTGAGGCTCGAAAACAGCGGGCGATTCTCGGCGACGCGGCGATAGACCCATTCGCTCGTCGGCGCGAAACCGGGCACGCTCCGATAGGCTTTCAGCCAATACCCCTGGACGCCTCCCGCGTAGGCCAGGAGCCGGAACACCGCCTCGGCGCCGCGGCTGACCCGTCCCGGCTCGACGAGATGGACCGAACGAGACAACTGATCGGCGGGGATGTCCGGGAAACGCTGCGCCGCTTCCTGATAGGGCAGCCAGTCGACCTTGTCGCCGATCGCTTGCCGCCAGCGAAGCACCCAAAACCGGCAGAACCCGCATTCCCCGTCGTAAAGAAGCGCGGGCCGGCGGCGCACGTTCAAGGTGCTTGCGGCGAGCTCGGATCTTCGTCGGAAAGAAGCAGCTTCGGGGAGGGCACGTGATAGAAGTCGAGCGATCCGTCGCGGACCCGCATTCCGTAGCGAGTGCCGTTGATCGAGACGAACCAGCGGATGGCCGCCAACTCCTCGACCTTCCGGTGCGTCACCCAGTGCTGGCCCTCCAGGTCCTCGCGCAGAAGAGTGATTCCCCGGAGCTCGGGGCCTGGTTCATAGAGGAGGGAATATTCGATCGGATGGAACGCGACCTTCAGGCCTTTGGCCAATATCCTCTTGCGAAGCTCGATCAGCTCGGTCGATATCCGCGGCTCGAAAGGCGGCTCCAGCGGCTCTATCTTGATCTGGCCCCGGCTGCCGCTGAAGAAGTAACGCTGATCCGGCAAGGAGAGCTCGACGCCGGCTTCGAGCGCGGAGTAGTCGACGACTACGGCCGAGCCGCGCTGGCGCGCTTTGAGCCATACCCGGTCCTGGGGGCTTCCAGGCATCGATCTGTCGATTTCAAGGAACAGGCACAGCTCGATCGTGGAGAGGCCCGCGGGCTTGGAGAGGCAGGCCTGCTCCTGCTGGGAGGCTATCTCGAGCAAGGGGACGCTGCGAAAGAGCCTCGGTTCGGCGGCGAAGGCCGAGCCCATGAGCAAGATCAAGATCGATTGCATGTGCCGATTATAGCAAGGAGCGCACGGCGGCCGGCAATAAGATGTTACCCTCGCGACATCTCCCGGCGGTGAGCGTCGGCGCTATACTGCAAGAGGAGAGGCGCCGCATGAGAGTGCAGTTGAGGTTGGGAAGCGTACTCGGAATCCCCATACAGCTCCATTACAGCTGGGCGGTGGTCGCGGCTCTGGTGGTCATCTCGTTGGCGCGCTTCTTCGATTTCGCGGAGCCGAAGTGGAGCGACTCGTTGACATGGACTCTGGCCGTGATCACCGCCGTCCTCTTTTTCGGATCCCTCGTGCTCCATGAGCTCGCTCACGCGGCGGTGGCGCGTTCCCGGGGGCTGTCGGTCCGGTCCATCACTCTCTTCGCCTTGGGCGGCGTGGCTCAGATCGGCAAGGACGCGGCCGATCCTCGCACCGAGTTTTGGATGGGCATCGTGGGGCCTTTGACCAGCGCCGCCATAGGGCTGCTCTGCCTAGGCGCGGCCGCGGCCATCGGCGCGGGGTCCGACGGTCCGGCCCTCGAGCCCGCGGGCGCCGTGTTGGCTTGGCTTGGGATCATCAACCTGGGTATCGCCGCCTTCAATATGATCCCGGGCTTTCCGCTGGATGGAGGGCGGGTCTTGCGCGCCATCGCCTGGTTTTGGACCGGCAACCTCATAAGGGCGACGCGGCTGGCGGCGCGCGTGGGAGAGCTGTGCGGCTATCTCCTGATCGTGTTCGGGCTCTACCGATTTTTCGGCGGCGCCGGCTTGCCCGGGTTGTGGCTGGCCTTTCTCGGCTGGTTCCTGCTGGAGGTGGCCAGCGGCAGCGCCGAGCAGACTCTGATGTCCGAGGCGATGCGTGGATTGACCGCGGCCGACGTCATGGCCAAGGAGCTGCCCACGGTCGATGGCCGCAAGGATCTAAGGGTCTTCATCGATGAGGACCTTCTGCGCACGGGGCGCAGGTATTTTCTCGTGCGGGGGGAGGGAGACGGGCGCATCGACGGCGTCATCACATCCGACGAGGTCAGGACGGTCGAGCCGGGGCTTTGGAGCTCGATGACCGTGGGCAAGGCCATGTGGCCGATGGACCGAATCAGGACCATCGCGCCCGAGACGCCCCTTTCCGAGGCCCTTGAGCTCATGAGCCGCGAGCAGTTCAGCCAGATTCCCGTGGCTCGAAACGGAAAGGTCGAGGGGTTGCTTGCCCGGGGCCAGATACTGAACCTCTGGCATGCCCGAGCGGAGATACAGGCCTAATTTTTTTGGAGGAATCATGCCCGAAAGAGCCACCTTGGAGCGAGCCAGGCGCGCCCGGCGTCGCGGCAAGGTTCCGTACACCCAGGCGGGAGAGTTCGCGCGCGAGGAGTTCCGTCACGTGCGCCGGCGCAAGCATGGCGCCAGCGGCCGCAAGCAGGCCATCGCGATAGACCTGTCCAAGGCCCGCCGCGCTGGCATGCGCATTCCCGCCAAGCCGAAACGCTCCTGAGCTCGGGGTTCCGGACCTTCGCACCGACCCCCGGCGGTTTTAGTAAGATAAGCGCGTGCAAGTTCTCGCGTTATTCCTTCCTGAAATCCGCGAGATGCTCAAGGCCCGGAATTACCGGTCGTTGAGGAAGCTTCTCGTCCAGGTCAATCCGGTGGATTTGGCGGAAGGTTGGCATCTCTTCGGCCCGCAGGAGCAGGCCGCGATCTTCCGTCTCCTGCCGCGCCAGCGCGCGGCCCAGCTCTTCGAGGAACTGGAGACCCCGGAGCAGGAAGCCGTGCTCAATCACGTCAGAGAAGTCGACATCCAGCAGTTGCTCACCGACCTCGAGCCCTCGGAGACCTCGCATCTGGCCCGCGAGCTGCCGCCCAAGCTCGTGCAAAAGCTCTTCGCCATGATGAAGCGCGAGAGCGCGGGCCACGTGCAGCGCATTCTCAACTTCCCGGAGAAGTCGGTCGGCCGCCTGCTGCGGACCCGCTTCGTAAGGCTTAAACCCGTCTGGAGCGTGCGCTCGGCCCTCGAGCACATCCAGCTCAGCACGCGGCTTCGCCGCATCGATGAGACCTATCTGGACCATCTCTATGTCACCGACCCCCAGGACTACTTGGTGGGGCTGGTCCCGCTCAAGGTGTTGATGGTGGCGCCGCGGGACATGCATGTCTCGGATCTCATGCGCAAGGCGCCCTATCGGCTTCGGCCGGAGATGGACCAGGAGGAGGCGGCCAACCTTTTCCGGAAGTACAAGCTCAACTCTGCCCCCGTGGTCGACGAGCAGCAGGCCTTGATCGGCGTCCTGCTCTTGCGCGACATGCTCGAGGTCATCGAGGAGGAGACCGAGGAGGACTTCGCCAAGATGGTCGGCGGTCGGGCCGGCCTTTTGTCCCAATCCGTGCTCTACACCGCCCGGGTGCGACTCCCATGGTTGATCATCACTTGCTTCGGGTCCTTGATCGTCTCCGCCGTGGTCGACCGATTCCAGCCCGTGCTCAACCAACTGCTGGCCCTGGCGATATTCATGCCCATGATCGCGGCCATGGGGGGGAACGTGGGAGCTCAGAGCGCGACGGTCGTGGTGCGGGGCTTGGCCACCGGGGAGCTGGCGCTAGCCAACCGCTGGCGTGTGGTGCTCAAGGAGATCGGCGTGGGCTTGCTTCTTGGGTTTTTTTATGGCGCGGTCATCGTGACGGTCTCGCACGTCATTTACGGCGCCAAATACGGTTGGTCGTTCTCGCTCGTGGTGGGGGCCGGGATGCTGGTTTCGATGACGGCGGCCGCCACCATGGGTTCGCTCAATCCTTTCCTACTCCAGAGATGGGGCATGGATCCCGCGACCGCCACGGGTCCGCTGATCACCACGTTCACGGACCTGGTCAGCATCCTGACCTATTTCAGCCTGGCGAGCTGGATACTGCTTAAATAGGCGCGCTCTCGTCCCGGATCAGCTCGATGACCTCGGTGGCGCTGCCGCAGGAGGAAAGACGTCCGCGCACCTCGGGGACGCGCACGAGCCTAGCGATCTGGGAAAGCAGCTTGAGGAAGGACTCCGGCGCGTTCTGCGGCCCGAGCACGAGGAAAAAGATATTGACGGGCTGACCGTCGACCGCGGCGAAGTCCACGCCCTTGCGGGATATCCCGACCGCGACCATGGGCTGCTTGAGTCCCGCGACCCTGGCGTGAGGCACCGCGACCCCGGAGCCGCAGCCCGTGGAGCCCTGGAGCTCGCGATGGCGTACGGCTTCGAGCGCCGCGGCCGCGTCGGGCAGCCTGCCCCCGTTCCTGAGAAGCTCGACCATCTCGGAAAGCACGCCGTCGCGCGACGGCGCCTTTAGATCGACGGAGACGGCCTCAGGGGTCAGATGGTTGAGCAATGTCATGGCGTCGCTCGGATAGTACTGAGATTATACAAGAGCCGTCAGGATTCAATCAATTTTCGGCTTGGGATCTTGGGATCGGGGATGTCCCAGTCCCATCGAGCCTGCGGCCACGAAGGGACAGGAATCTCCGCCTTTGGCTGGCCTGTTGCATACAACCGCGACAATGCGCTGCCAGGATCGAAGCGCCTGCCTACCATGTCCCGTGCGTAAACTTCGAGAGTTTCGGGGCATCAACGCCGACGTTTGGCAAAAATTCCTTGCGCGCAGAGCCGAGAACACCTACCGGCTAGGGAACATTCTTTTTTATCAAGGAAACCGGCCCCTGGGCCTTTTTTTCATTTGTCGCGGCCGAGTGAAGCTGGTCAAGGAAGACCGCTTCGGCCATAGCCGAATCGTGCGTGTTGTGGAGGCTCCGGATATTCTGGGCGATCGAGCTTTTTTCGCCGAAAGGCCTTATGCGTGCTCGGGGGAGGCGATGGACGAAACCCGGGCTTGCTTTTTGGAAAGGCGCGTTTTCTGCGAATTATTCGGCCAAAATCTGCCGATGTTCCATCGTCTGACCCAGAGATTCGCGCAAGAGCTTGGAAGCGCCGAGCACGCCATGCACTGCCTTTCGGCCTGTCCGGTCAATGCGCGGGTGGCGACGCATCTTCTGATGTACCCAAAACAAAGGGGATCGAATGCGCCTTTGCGGGGCGAGTTGACGCTCCAAGAGTCCCGCACGGAGCTGGCGCAGATACTTGGGACCACGATCGAGGCGGTCAGCCGCGCCCTGGCCCTCTTTGCTTCGAGGCGATGGATCGCGGTGGAGGGCCGGCATGTCCGCATTCTCGAAGAAGATCGGCTCAGGCGGGCGGCGTGCCCGCATCTCCCTCTGGAGCCGTAGACTCCATTTGACAAGAATCAAATGAGGGTTTGATGGTGTTCATGGCGGGGAATGGCGGGTTAAGGTTCAATAAGACCCTATCATGAGGGCGTGCGGAAAAAAGTGTGGTTTAGATTTCAAAGGAGAGCCGGGTCCACAATTCCCCATTTTTCAACTCTCTTCCGCCTCTCGATACGCCTTGAGCGCGACATTCTACCTGGCGCAAAGGCCCGGCCAATACTGCGCGGTAGAGGAGGTCGCCAAGAAAAGGGGGTTGCCCCGGAGCTTCTTGGTGAAGGTGCTTCGCCATTTGGCGAGGCGGGGGATTACCCGCGTTCAGCGCGGGCCAGGCGGCGGCCATATCCTCGCGCGGCACCCGAACGAGATCTCTTTGGCCGAGATCATCGAGGCGGTTGAACTGCCTTTGGCGGGAGCGCGCTCTTGCCTGCTGGAGTTGCATGGATGCGGCATCTCGCCCTGCGCGATCCATGAGGATGTTTGCGTGGCCGAGAGGCATGTCTGGAAGGCCCTGCGCGCTGTCACGCTCGGCAGTTACGCGGCTGGGGCCTCGGGGTCAGGGATAGGATCATGAGGATGAGGTTAGGGAGACGTTTGGCGAAAGCGGCGGTTCTAGTCTGGATCGGAGGCGCTACCGCCTACGCCGATGAGGTGGGCGACGATTTTAGACAAAATTGTTTTTCCTGCCACACCATCGGAGGCGGGCGCCTGACTGGTCCTGACCTTAAGGACGTGCTCAAACGCCGCGACAAGGAGTGGATTTTGCGTTTCATCCAAGGCCCTCGCAAGATGATGGATGCCGCAGACGCCGAGGCGGTCAAGTTGCGCGACGAGTTCCGGGGAGTGGTGATGCCCGACATCGCCGGGATGACCGCGGCCAGAGCCGAGGCTCTGCTTCGGCTAATCAGCGAGGAGTCGAAGCTGGAGAAGTCCCGCTTCCGCGGGCTTTCCTTAATAGACCGGCCGCTGCTTCCCAGCGACGCCGCCGCGGGCCGGGAGCTGTTCATCGGCGTAAGGCGGCTGCGCAATGGAGCGCCCTCCTGCCTTTCATGCCACACAATCGGTGGTTTGGGAGGCGCTTTCGGCGGCGGGGCTCTGGGACCGGATCTTACCCAGGCCAGCTCGCGGCTCGGCGGGGCGAAGGCCCTTGCCGCCTGGCTCGTCTCGCCCTTGACTCCCATCATGAAGCCGGTGTTCCAGAAACACCCGGTCCACGAGAGCGAGATCCTGCCGCTCGTCGCCTTCCTGCAGGCCGCCTCGGAGAGCGAGCGGCCTACGGGTCCCCAGAGCCGGCTGCCGTTCTTGATCGCAGGCGTAGGCGGCGGCGTGTTCTTGTTGCTGGCTTTCGATTCGGCGTGGAGGGGCAGGCTTCGCTCCGTCCGCCGCAGGATGGTCGCCCGGAGCCGCTTGCAGGAGGGACGTGATGAATAACGGGAGCGGAAACGGGAATGGGAATTCGTGGATCAAGGATGAGCGGGACGCCTCGCTGAGGCAATGGGAGCAGTTCTACCGAAACCGCTGGCAGCACGACAAGGTCGTGCGCAGCACGCATGGCGTCAACTGCACCGGCAGCTGCAGCTGGCAGATCCATGTCAAGAACGGGATAGTGACCTGGGAGATGCAGGGCCTTGATTACCCGATCTTGAGTCATGACCTGCCTCCCTATGAACCGCGGGGCTGTCAGCGCGGCATTTCTTTCTCATGGTATCTCTACAGCCCGCTTCGCGTGAAGTATCCCTACGTCCGAGGCGCGCTCATCGACCTGTGGTCCGAGGCCCGGCGCACGTTCGACGACCCCGTCGAGGCATGGGCTTCCCTGGTTGGCGACGAGGCCAAGCGCCGCCGCTGGCAGAAGGCGCGTGGCAAGGGAGGCTTCCGCCGCTCTAACTGGGACACCGTCCTCGAGATCATGGCCGCCGCCAACATTCACACGATCAAGACCCACGGGCCCGACCGCATCGCGGGCTTCTCCCCGATTCCCGCCATGTCCATGATCAGTTATGCCGCTGGAGCCCGCCTGATGCAGCTCATGGGGGGCATTTCCCTGTCCTTTTACGACTGGTACTGCGACTTGCCGAGCGCCTCGCCCGAGGTCTGGGGCGAGCAGACTGACGTCAACGAGTCGGCGGACTGGTTCAACGCCAAGCTCCTCGTGGTCATGGGTTCCAACCTCAATATGACCCGCACGCCGGACTGCCACTTCGCGGCCGAGGCGCGCCACAACGGGACGAAAATGGTCGTCTTCTCGCCCGATTTTAACCAGGTGGCCAAATACGCCGACGAGTGGATGGCGCTCAATGCCGGGCAAGACGGCGCGTGGTGGATGGCGGTCAACCACGTTCTCCTAAAAGAGTTCCATCACGAGGCGAAGAACTCCGCCTTTCTAGAATATACGAAGCGCTTTACCGACGCCCCTTTTCTCGTCGAGCTTGATCCCGGCGAGCAGGGAGCCTGGCGGCCCGGGCGACTGCTGCGGGCCAATCGGCTCAAGGCCTACGCCCCAGCCGAGAACGGCGATTGGAAATTCCTCATGTGGGACGAGAAGGAGGGTCGCCCGAAGATGCCGATGGGCTCTGTCGGGCACCGCTGGGGCAGCGAGAAGGGCAAGTGGAATCTGCTGCTCAAGGACGCGGCCGACGGCTCCGAAATCGCGCCAGCCCTGAGCTTCCTGGGGGAAAAATCCGTCTCCGTGAGATTCGATGATTTCGGAGCCGCGGCGGTCAAGCGGCGGCATGTCCCGGTACGGGAGCTAGAGACTAGGGAAGGCAAGGTCCTGGTCGCGACGGTCTACGACCTTCTGATGGCCCAATACGGCGTGGCCCGCGGCCTGGACGGCGATTACCCGAAAGGTTACGACGACGACTCCGAGGCCTATACCCCGGCTTGGAGCGAGCGTTACACCGGGCTCTCACGCGACAACGTGATCAAGTTCGCCCGGGAGTGGGCGATTACCGCCGACAAGACAGGCGGCAAGTGCACGGTCATCATCGGCGCGGGCATCAACCATTGGTATCACGCCAACCTTATGTACCGCGCGCCGATCCATGCCCTTCTTTTCACCGGCTGCGTCGGCGTCAACGGGGGAGGCCTGGCCCACTACGTGGGCCAGGAGAAGCTCGCTCCAGGCGAACCTTGGTCGGCGATGGCCTTCGCCAAGGACTGGATCCCGGCCTCACGGCTTCAGAACGCTCCCAGCTGGCATTACGTCCATTCGGATCAGTGGCGCTACGAACGGCAGTTCACGGACTATCACACCGTGCCTCAGGGCGAGAAGGGCCGGCCCGCGCCCAGCGGGCATACGATGGACCATCAAGTTCGGGCGGTCCGCAACGGGTGGCTCCCCTTTTATCCCCAGTTCGAGAAGAACCCGCTGGACATAGTCCGCGAGGCCGAGGTCCAGGGGGCCTCTGAGGCCTCCTCGATAATCCAGCGCGTGGTCGATGGCCTTAAGTCCCGCAAGCTCAAGTTCGCCGTGGAGGACCCCGACGCCGCGGACAATTGGCCTCGGGTCTGGTACATTTGGCGCGGCAACGCGCTCATGTCGAGCAGCAAGGGGCACGAGTACTTCCTCAAGCATTATCTCGGGACGCACAACAATGCGGTAGCCGAGGACCTGGCCAAGGACTCCGTGACGGAGGTCGAATGGCGGGAAAACGCGCCGATCGGCAAGCTCGATCTCGTGGTGGACCTCAACTTTCGGATGGATACCTCCGCGCTTTATTCGGACATCGTGCTGCCAGCCGCGACCTGGTATGAGAAAAACGACTTGAATTCCACGGACATGCACAGCTTCATCCATCCGTTGTCGGCGGCGGTCCCTCCGTGCTGGGAGTCGAAGAGCGACTGGGACATCTTTCGTTCCATCGCCAAGAAGTTCTCGGAGCTGTCGGCCAAGCACTTCCCGGAGCCGGTCAAGGACATAGTCGCCACGCCGCTGGCGCATGACACGCCGGCCGAGATCGCCCAGCCGACGCCGAAGGACTGGATCGCCGGCGAGGTCGAGGCTATCCCGGGCAAGACCATGCCGGCTTTCTCGGTGGTCGAGCGGGACTACAAGAACCTCTACCGCCAATTCATCGCGCTGGGACCCCTGGTCCGCCAAAACGGCCTCGGCGCTCACGGGA
>JACQPG010000028.1 GCA_016207665.1 Elusimicrobiota bacterium
ACTCGCTTTGGAGAAGACCCCGATTACTAGAACAGAGCGATCCGTTTCCCAGGGCGTTAAGGCTAGGAGCGGCTTTCGCTCCCGTCGAGGAATTGAATCTCGCGTTGGAGGGGGTTCAGGCTGCATCGGATATCTCGGGAGTCAGGGCCGGCGCGGAGGGAGTTCTGTTCAAGATGTTGGTCTTGAGGGTTGGAGTGGACACGACCCGGGGAACGGTCCGGGAATCTGCTCGGCGGGGCGGGATCACGGCCGGCGGAGGGATCCTTTTATGGGGGCAACAGTTGGACTATGCCTGGCTCCCTCGGGGCGAATTGGGCGACATCCAGTACTTCTCGTTGCTGATGCGCTTTGGCCGCCGAGATCCTCGCGCCCAAGCCTCGGCGCCCGCGCGCCCGGCGGAGGCTCCCCCAGCCCCCGAGGAAAAGAGCCCGGCCCAAGCTCCGAACGAACGTCAGCCGTATCAAGGCCAGGAGCTTCCCCGCTTTCCGCCTCTGATCTGGGTCCAATAAGAAAGGCCCCGGCTTTACGCCGGGGCCTTATTGAGCCTGATCGGACTTTAATTGACCGAGAACCGGGACACCAAAGGCGCCGCGTTCTCCGGCTTGTCCACCGCCAAGGCCACCCGGGCGTTCTTGCCCTCCACGCTTCCATAGAGAGATCGGATGTGTATCCCGTTCTCCGCGAGGCTCCTGACGAGGCGATGCAACTCCTCGGGATGATTGGGTATCTCCAGGTGGAAGACTTCCTTTTCGACCACCGATAATCCCTCGTTCTCGAGCTTTTCCCGGAGCCCGTCGCACCTAGGAGCCATGAACTGCAGGGTGCTTTGATCACCCATGGTGACCATCATCATCCCGTGCATGACCACATCCTCCTTCGACAGGAGATCCGTGATCTTGGATACGGTCCAGGGATCGTTCGAGGTCATGACGCTGTATTGCATGACCATCGGGGCGCCTGCGGACTTGCAGTTTTCCAGGTCAACCTCGAAGCGCCGGCTTCGGATGACGTAATTCTGGCTATCGAAGGGCAGTATCCTGGCGACGATCTCATGCTCTCCCGAGGTATAGTTCGACCAATCGAACCACCAATAGCCCGCGGAGTATCGGCATAGCTGCCAAGGCGAGCCATCGACGCAGACCTCGACCTTCTCGGCATTGAGCGGCGCCTTGACCCGAAAGGTGTAGTGGTGGGACGTGATCCTTTCGTACTCCCGAGGATAGTCAATGTTCGCCTTAATCGCTCGCATCGTTTCTTGCATAGCACTCTCCTTACTTGGATTGCGCGACCAAACGGCCATGCCGCTCGGTTCATTGAGAAAGGCGATTATAGTGGGGAGGCGTGTCGTCGGCCATAGCGCTTGGGTAAAACGTTCATCATGGGTTTATGACGCGGGCTTGCCGCCGAGACGCGGCTCAGCATTCCGGCGCCACGGGACTGTTACACGGACTCTATGGTCGTTCGCTGAGATCGACCGTTATACTCTTGCGGAATTTCATGAACCGACAATCCCTTACGCGAGCCGGCCATCCGGGACCCGAGAGACGCCGTTGGCGGCGGGTCTACGATGATTTCCCCGTAGCCCTCACGCCTGTTGCGAGCGGGAGCCGGCGGAAGGTCATCAAGGGGGTGGCTCTCGACTTCGATCAGGAAGGGGTGAGGTTTCGCAGCGATCGTCCTCTCCGCGAGGGAGAGGCGGTGAACATCGCTTTCACCTTGCCTCGCTCCGCCTCCAACTCCTTTCGCGGCCTGCCTTGCCGCTGGCCGGGCAAGGTCAGGATCGTCCGGCCCATGGAGGGAGAAGAGCCGTGCTATGACGTCGTTCTTCAGTGGCCCTTGCCGCTGCCCGATATGGTCCAGGGGGCGGTCAATTCGCACAGGCAGAAGATATTGGCTTGGTTATTCCTGGTCTTGGCTCTGATCATATGGATGAAGTGGGACAACCTGAAATTCTTCTGGTACACCCCGTGGGTCTATATCTACAGCTTCACGATAGGGGCCTATTTCCTCTCCCGATTCTTGATCTCCAAGTTCTATCAGGCGCCTCCCATGACCGGTTACGAACCTACGCTCAGCATCGTCATCTCGGTGCGCAACGAGGAGGATGCCATCGCCAAGACGGTCGATAGCTGCTTCGACGCGGATTACCCGGACCACAAACGCGAGGTGATCGTCGTGGACGACGGCTCTGCGGACCAGACCCCGAGGGTGTTGAAGGACCTGCAGGCCCGGTACCCGGGACTCAAGGTGTTCACCATTCCGCCCAGCGGCAAGCGCGTCGGCATGGCGACCGGGGTGCGAAACGCCGAGGGAGAAATCATCGTCTTCGTGGATTCGGACACCTTCATCTACCGCAACGCGCTCCGTCAGATCGTCTGCGGATTCGAGGCCCCGAGCCTCGGAGCGGTCTCGGGGCACACCGAAGTGGAGAACCCGGACAAGAACGCCCTTACCGGCCTTCAGGAGGTGCGCTATTTCCTCTCCTACCGTCTTATGAAGGCCTCGGAAAGCGTGTTCGGCTGCGTCTCGTGCTGCCCGGGCTGCCTGTCGGCCTATAGGCGGAGTTACGTGCTGGATGTGCTCGACGCATGGCTGGCGCAGACCTTCTTAGGAGCGACGGCGACTTTCGGGGATGATCGCAGCCTGACCAATTACATCCTTCGTAATTATCGGGTGATCTATAACGAAAGGGTGCTGTCCACCACCATGGTCCCGGAGACTTGGCCCCGTTACCTCCGCCAGCAAGTGCGCTGGAAGAAATCCTGGCTGCGCGAGACCATGATCGCCGCGCGGTTCATGTATAAGAAGCACCCGGCCGCGGCCATCTCCTTTTATCTTTCAGCGATATGCAGCCTGCTTTCCCCGATAGCGGTGTTTCGGGCGCTGTATATCGGCTTCATGGATCCCGGGGGGATGATGCTTCTCTTTTATTTCGTGGGTCTCGTCCTGGACGGATTATCCCAGTGCCTTTTCTATCTGGCGGCCCGGCCCAACTCCCACTGGATGTTGGGCATGCTGCTTGTGGCCAGCCAACTGATCGTGCTGGGTCCCCAGACCTACTACGCGATACTGACCATGCGCAAGAACCACTGGGGAACGCGCTCATGAACACGGCGTCTGTCGCCGTCCGTTCCGATCTCCGCCAGGAGGACTACACACGGCTCTGGGGCATCATCCTGGCCGTCGCCGCCGCGGGCCTGCTCTGGATCTTCGAGGGACGAGCCTTTTTCCGCAAACATTTCTGGGGGGTTCCACCTCCGGCTGAATCGGAACGAGTGTCGACGCAGTTCGTGGCCCTCGCCTTTCCCCGGATATCGAAGGATGGGGAGCGTTTTTCCATGGCCCCCGGCGAGTTCCAGGCGATATTGCTCGAGCTCCGGGCCAAGGGCTATCGTCCGGTGGGGTTCTCCGACATTAGGGAATTTTACGAGACGGGCCGGAAGCTGCCTCCCAAGGCGGTTCTCATCGCTTTGGACCGCGACAATCCCGATAGCGTACATCTTGCCGATAGGGCCTTGCGTCGGGCCAGGATGAAGGCCGGGATTTTCCTCAATAAGACGCCGCCCAGCGAGCCCGGCTTCCAGAGGCGCACCTTGACCGCCCACGCCATCAA
>JACQPG010000029.1 GCA_016207665.1 Elusimicrobiota bacterium
GTTCAGGTCGCGGAGATCCAGGCTGGCGGCGCGATGCTCCTACAAAGCCTGGTTTCCGACAACCGGATCGCGGTCCCGCCTGACTATCCCCTCTTGAGCTATAGGGAGCCCGCCTTCGAGACAAGGGCTTGCGCCTACAGTCGCCGCCCTAAAAGGGCAGAGACCAGGACCCCGCCCCGTCCGAAGCCTCTGGCTCCGCTCATCGACGCCATGCTCCTGGCGGGCAACAAGACCATGCGCGGTATCCTCCGCGAGTTACGGCGCAAGGCCAGCGCCTCCTGCCGGGGCAAGGACCTTAAGGCCAACGTCCGCGCCCGGCTCTATTGGTTCAGGCAGAAAGGTCGTACTGTGCGCAGAGATTCTCGGAGCTGTGTGTCTGTCGTTTGATGGTCAGCAGCAGCCTGCCTTGGCTTCACCGGTCGGCGCGTCGCATTGAACGGCGCGATAGGCCCAGGCTCCAGAGACACTGCCCAGGATCGGCGCAAGCCAGTAGACCCAAAGATGCTCGAAACGCCATGAGACAAGAGCTGGCGCAAAAGACCGTGCGGGATTCATCGACGCACCAGAGATCGGCCCCCCGAGTAGAGCTTCCATGGCGATGGTCGCGCCGACGGCGACTCCAGCCATCATGCCTTGGGCGCGATGGTCCGTGGCCACGCCCATGATGACGAACATCAGGATGAAGGTCATGATGGTTTCCAGCATGAAACTCTGCGCCCAAGGTCCGGCAGGAATGGTCGTGCCCAACGTGCTCGCGGTCGGGAAGATGACTCGCAGAGCGAGGCTGGCTGCGACCGCGCCGCAGAGTTGGGCAGCCAGGTAAGGGGTGACTTCTCGCGCGGGGAGCCGCCCGGCCGAAAAAAACCCGAGCGTGACGGCCGGGTTCATGTGCGCTCCCGAGATATGGCCGATCGCATAGATCATGGCCAAGACCACGAGCCCGAAGACAAGGCTGACACCAACGTGGGTCACCTGGCCGCCGGAAACCTGGTTAACGACTATGGCTCCGGTGCCGGCGAAGACCAGGCAAAAGGTCCCGACCACCTCGGCCAGGTATTTAGGAAGTCTCACGGACTACCTCGCGGATCAAGTCTTGGACCTTCGCCTCTATCTGGTCGCGCACCTTGCGGAACTCTGAATCCGGTAGAGCCTTGGGGTCCGTGAGGTCCCAGTCGAGCTTGGCTTTTGCGGGGACGAAGGGGCAGGCATCGCCACAGCCCATCGTAATCGCGTAATCCCACTGCACCCGCGGCAGGTCCTGAAGTCCCTTGGAGAGATGATGGCCGAGATCGATCCCGCGTTCTCGCATGAGCCTTACGGCCGTTTCGTTGACCTTGCCCGAGGGCTTTGAGCCGGCGCTAAAAGCCTCGAGGACGTCCTTACCCAACTTACGCGCGAACCCTTCGGCCATCTGGCTCCGGCAGGAGTTCTCCACGCACACGAACAGAACTCGCGCTTTCATGGGCAGCGTTCCTTGTCATTGAGCTCGGTGAGTTTTTCTCGGTCTTGGCGCAACGCTGAGACTTCATCGAAGCAGCCATCGAGGCAGCCGACGAGCCGCTGGTGAAAGCCGCCTTGCGGCTTAGTGAGGGAATAGTAGATCCACAGTCCCTGCTTTCGATCCTGAACGAGGCCGGCGGTCCTCAGGTACGCCAGATGTCTAGAAACCTTGGATTGGGGTAGCCGCAGGACCTTCATGATATCGCAGACGCAGAGCTCCTTGCGGCGATTTAGGAGGTGCAGAATTCGTAGGCGGGTTTGATCTGCGAACGCCTTGAACATCCTATCAACGCGAGTTGGTATCATATCTGCTTATGCAGATATGATACCAAATTCCGCAGACCTTGACCTCCGGCTACCCATTTAGGCCGCTCCCACGCCAGCCGCTCGGAGCGCATCCACGCTCACCGGTCCCTGCTTGCAGCACTCGAGGAGCTTGCCGTCCACCGCGACCGCCGGGAGGCGCTTGATCCCGTAGGCCTTGGCCTTGTCCCGGCATTCGTTGGTCCCGCAGCCCTTGTTGAGGTCGTAGACGACCACCTCACAGCTCGGGCAGGCCGCCGACTTGACCGTCTTGACGGCCTCATCGCAGACCGGACAGCCCGCCGTGAAGATTTCCACCCTACGCTTTTCCATTGTCATTTCCTCCTTCCTTCGTCTCGCAGGCCGGGCATGAAGGCCCGCTCGCTCCGCCCCCGCTCTTGGCGGGGAGGATATTCCAAATCGAGGCCGCGATCAGGGCCGCGACGCCCGCCCATTTTAGGGGCGCAGAGGCGATCCAGTAGAGGCCCGCGTACATCCCAAGGGCTCCGAGTCCCCCGAGGGCAGTGGGAAGATACCGCTTTGTCCGCCGGGCTCCATACGCAAGGCCCGCGATGTCGTCGGCGAACGCGCCGAGTCCCATAGAAGATAAGAGGCCGGCCAGCGCCGGATAGCAGGCAGGGCAGAACGCCGCAGGGAAGGAACCGATGGCGGCCGCCGGCAGAGCACCCGCCATGGCTAGCCAGCGCCCGAACCCCGTTCGCGTTAGCTTTCCCGCGATCAACTCGACGCTCGGTGCTCCGCCGAAGCGACAGGCGCTGCTGCCTGGGGCGGATTTGGCACCGGTGGCCACGTCGCGCCCGTAGGCCAGAACCGTTGGAGAGGGGAACCCCCGCCATTCCGCTGGCGTCCGCGAATCTTGGAGGTTGACTTCCTCCCAATCGGCCTTGAGTCCGGCCCTGGCAAGGGCCAGCCGCAGGTTCTCACGGGTCTGCTCCACGTTGGGGCAGCCCTCGAAGTAAAGTAGACGCGCTATGGTTTTCATCGCTTCCCTCCCTCCAGGCTCCGCAGGATGGGACAGGCATCCGTGCTGCCTCGCCTTCGGCACGTATGGATCAGCCCATTGAGCACGCGCCTCATCGACTGGAGCCGCACGATCTTCTCGTTCACCTGATCCAGCTTGGTTTCTGCCTTCCTTCTCACGTCTCCGCAGCGGGTCCGGCGGCCGACCCGCAGGCGCAACAGTCCGGCGATTTCCTCCAGCGTGAATCCCAGCTCCTGGGCGTTCTTGATGAAGCGTATCTTCCGGACCGCTTCTTCGCTGTAAAGCCTATAGCCGGACTCCCGGCGGCCGTCTGGAGAGAGGATTCCGCGGCGTTCGTAGTACCTCACCGTTTGGATGTTGACCCGGGCCAGCCTGGCGACTCTACCGATCGTCATATTCTCTGCCATGTTCGCCTCCTTTCAAAGTATAAACCATGTACCTAAGTATAGAGTCAATGGCTATCGCTTCGCAATTCCACTTGAAGCGGAGGGCGAACGAAGGTAGCTTCCTTCACGTCGGGGCGGCATCGAGCCGCCGACGGCAGGAGGAGGAAGCAAACGATGGCGAAGAAGAAGTCCGCGAAGAGCGAGACGCTTAAGAAGGCAAAGGCACCTGCGCCGGTCCAGTCGAAGCCGGAGCCTAATGGCCGTCCCATGCTGCGCGCGATCCGCGTCA
>JACQPG010000031.1 GCA_016207665.1 Elusimicrobiota bacterium
CACTATGCGTAGTAGTATTGCAAGCTAAAAGTGACCTTGCGAAAAGCGGGGATGGGGGCTGGGGACGCGGTTACGTCGGTGGGAGGTTGCGAAAAATCTGATTATTCTTCAGGGCTGCTATGGCGATGGGAAACAATGTCGTGCCTAGGTTGGATACCAGGATCAGGGTTTATCAAGGACCGGAAGGAGCCGGTAAGGCTAAGCTCTTGGGCTTTGCCGAGTTGGTGATCGCGGGCTCGTTCGTGATCAAGGATATACGTATCTTGGCACCCAAGGGCAGCAAGGATAAGGAGGAGGCCTTCGTCTTTTTTCCCAGCCGCAAGGGATCGGGAGAGCGGGAGTCGGAATACTTCGACATAGCCCATCCGATCACCGCGGAGGCCAGGGCGGCCGCTCAGGAGGCGATACTCTCGGCCTATCGCAAGGCCGCGCTTCGGGGCAATTCTTGAGAGGTCGGGGTGGCGCGTAGCGCCTGCCGGACGGCCTCGCCGAGATAGGCGAAAGCCAAGAGCAGCAGGATGAAGGCGGTGGTTCCGACCGGGTCCAGTGAAAAGGACCCGGTCGCGACTTGCCCGAGCCAGGGCCGGACGATCACGAACAACGAGCTCAGCGTCACGACCAACATGAAGGCCGCCGGAAGGCCGGTGACCCACCAGCGCCGTTTCTCCCGCCACAGCCAGGCCGTGACCCCGACGAGCGTCATGGCCGCCAGCAGCTGGTTGGACGCCCCGAAGGTCGGCCAGAACAGCTTCCAGAGGGGCAGTGGCCTTTCCGAGGCGTCGTAAGCGCTGATGAAGACCGCCGCGAGGGGGGTGATGAGTGTCAGCGCGGCGGCCGCGACCTTGCCGCGCCAGCCCGTCAAACCCAGCGATTCCTCGAGCACATAGCGGCCCAGGCGGGCGGCCACGTCGAGAGTATCGTAAATGAAGGTGGCGAAGGCGAGCTTGCCGAATATGACCCCCGAGGCGAAGGGCAGGCCGAACACCGCCAGGAAGTGGGCCAGGCCCCGGGCGTAGATCTCGTCGGGTCCCAGCTCCAGCTCGGGGCTGCCCGGGGCCAGCATCATGATCGTAGCCAGGGCGATGACCGCGACCAAGCCCTCGAGCAGCATGCCTCCATAGCCCACCAGGCGCGCGTCGCTCTCGCGGGCCAGCTGCTTGGAGCTGGTGCCGGAGGAGACCAGGCCATGGAAGCCCGAGCAAGCCCCGCAGGCGATGGTGGTAAACAGCAGGGGGAAAAACAGCGGGGCCGGCGCGCCCGGGGCCGGCTGAGCTACGGCCGGGAATGCCAGCGTCTTGCCGCCGAAAAGGAGGCCCGCTATGCCGGCCGCGAAGGTGGCGTAAAGGATGAAGCCGCCCAGATAGCCGCGGGGCTGGAGAAGGAGCCAGAGAGGGAGCAGGCTGGCCGCGAAGCAATAGGCGAGCACGAACAAATCCCACAGGCGCTGCTGCTCGAGCGCCGACCCGGCGAAAGAGATGGGCAGCTTCTGTCCGAGCCATATCGCCAAGCCCAGGGCCGGCACGAACAGCGCCGTGCTCGCCCATAAGGGCATCTTGCCCCAGCGCCAGATCAGCCCCAAAGCGGCGGCCAGGGCGAGGTAGAGCAGCGAGGATGTGGCGACTCCGGGGCCGAAGTTCCTTTCGCCGAGCTCCGGGCGGTTGACGAAGGCGGCCGCCGTCAGATCCGTGAATACCACGATGACATAGATCAGGCTGAGCCAAATGAAGGCCGTAAAGAGAATCGACGCCCGGGGTCCCAGCACGTCGCGCAGCACGGCCCCGATGCTGCGTCCGCCATGGCGGACCGAGAGCACGAGCGCGGAGAAATCATGCACTCCGCCGATGAAGGCGGCTCCGAGAGCGATCCAGATCAAGCCCGGAAGCCAGCCATAGGCCGCTCCCGCGATGATCGGCCCGGCGATGGGCCCGACCGCGGCGATGGCGGCGAAATGCTGCCCGAGGAGCACGGCCGGCCGGACCGGGACGAAATCGTTGCCGTCGTTGACGCGCTGGGCGGGGGTCGGCCTGGCGTCGTCGAGGCCGAAGGCCCGCGAGAGCCAGCGTGAGTAAAAGAAAAAGCCCGCGGCGAATACGGCCAACGGAGCCAGGCCCGCCCAGAGCAGGGGCGCGTTCACGCGCGGGGAGCGCGCATGCGGGCGCGCAGCCACCAAATGGCGCCGCAAGCGCCGATGACGATGGCTCCAGAGATAATGGTCTCGATGCTGTTAAGCCGTCCGGCCAAGCCCTCATAGGTGTCCCGCATCAGATAGCCGAGATAGCCAAGCACCAGGCAGCGCGGCACGGAGCCCAGGAGGGTCCAGAAAGCGAAGGACGCCGCGGGCAGCCGAAGCACCCCGGCGGCCGCCGAGATCAGGGACAGAGGCACCACCGGCAGGGCCCGGAGCGCGAATATCATCAGGCCCATATGCCGAGCCTCGAGCCGCTTTTCCATCGCGGCGATCTCATCCCATGAAAAACCCAAGAAAGACTGGAAACGATCCACCAGCTTCTTGCCGCCCCAAAAAGCGATCCCATAGGCGAAATAGGCGCCCAAGGTCGAGGCGATCGAGCCCGGAAGCACCACGCGCAGCATGATCGAATAGAGAGCCGACGAGGGGGGCAATCCGGGCTCGATGAGCAGCGCGCCCGCTCCCATGATGATGAGCGGGGAAGGGATGGGGACGATGACGGATTCCACGATCACGCCGAGGAACACGACGACGGGCCCATGTTGGCGCATGAGCTCCATGATCCAGGAGGTGATTTCAGCGATCACGGGGTCGATGTTAGCAAAAAAAATGACTATCCACCCGGGATCTTCTCCGGTTCTATTTTCGCTTGATGGTCTTACGACGATGTTTTATAATCTATTCTCCTTTCTCGTCGAGCGCTGATGTCCTCTTGGAGGAATTCATGTCCCACTTGTCTCGCATAAAGGCCATGGGCTGGCTTTGGCTCTTCTTCGTCACCTGTAGCCTGCTCGGCTATCTGAGCACCGCGGTCGTGGGAGGAGCGGCCAAGCCCGCCGTGGACCCGGCCAAGATAGACGCGCCGGCGCCGACTCAAAGCTCGGAGCAGATCGCGCAGCGCATGGAGACGCTCAAACGCGAGCAACCGCGCGCGACCGCCGGGCAACGCGCGATCTCGGGCTTGGGAATACTGGTGCTGGTGGGCTTATGCGCCTTGATGTCCTCCAATCGATCCCGCATCAACTGGGCATTGGTGGCTTGGGGCCTGGCTTTGCAGTTCGCCTTCGGGGTGATCGTGCTCTGGACCGAGCCGGGGCTGTGGCTGTTTCGCAAGCTCAACGACGGGACTCTTGAGCTCTTGGGTTTCACCCAGGAGGGCACGAGGTTCCTCTTCCAGTCCTTCGTCTCCGGCAAGATAGAGAACGGCCTGGTGAACTTCACCTTCAACGTTCTTCCCACCATCATCTTTTTTTCCTCTCTCATGACCGTGGGCTATTATTTGGGCATCATGCAATGGGTGGTCAATTTCTTCGCGGCCATCATGCAGAGGACGATGAAATGCTCGGGCGCCGAGACCCTGTCGACCGCGGCCAATATCTTCGTGGGGCAGACCGAGGCGCCGCTGGTGGTCAAGCCCTATGTCAAGGACATGACGCAGTCGGAGCTCTTCGCCGTGATGGCCGGGGGTTTCGCGAACACGGCCGGGGGCGTCTTGGCCGCTTATGTCGGCATGCTCTACCAGCATTTCCCCGATATCGCCGGCCATCTCATCGCGCAATCGGTGATGTCGGCGCCCGCGGCCCTGGCCTGCGCCAAGATCGTGATGCCGGAGACCGGCAAGCCCCTGACAGGGGAGCGGGTCAAGATGGTCAACGAGAAGATCGACGCCAACGTGATCGACGCCGCCTCCCGCGGCGCCTCGGAGGGCTTGCAGCTGGCCTTCAACGTGGCGGCGATGCTGCTGGCCTTCATCGCGCTCATCGCCATGAGCAACGCCTTGCTCCAGCATGCCGGCCAATGGATCGGGATTAAGGGATTGCGGTTGGAGGCGCTTTTTGGCCTCATCGGCTGGCCGTTGGCTTGGGTCATGGGCGTGCCGGCCTCGGATTGCTGGACCGTGGGCCAGTTGATCGGCACCAAGACCGTGGTCAACGAATTCGTGGCCTATCTCCAGCTGGCCGAGTTGCTGCAGAAGGGCGAGCCGATCTCGCATCGATCGGTGGTGATCGCCAGCTACGCCTTGGCGGGCTTCGCGAATTTCTCGTCGATCGCCATCCAGATCGGAGGCATCTCGGCGATCGCGCCGACCCGCCGGCACGACCTGGCCAAGCTGGGATTGAAGGCCATGATCGTGGGCGCGATGGCGACCTTCATGACCGCGACCATCGCCGGGATATTGGTCCCATGAGCAGGATTTTCGCCGTCGCGCCGGCGCTGATGCTCTTGGCCGCGGCCGGCTGCGTCTATCCACCGGCCAAGATTTCCCGGTCCAAGCCCTCGGCCCAGGCGCAGGCCCTCAGGCCGAAACCTCGGATCGAAGCACCGGCGGAGCCTTCGCTCCCGGCTTCGATGCCCGGAGAGGTGCTCGAGGTCAAGGCGCGGCTGACCGATCTGAAAGGCGGACTGAGGGTGATCGCCAATCAAGATTGCTATCTTTACGTCTATCTCGTCGGCGTCGATTCCCGGACGAGGCTTTTGGTGCCCAATCCCCAGCTACCTCAGGTCAAGCTGGCATTCGGCCGGCCCTGGGAGTATCGCATCGAGGAAGCCCGCCATGGGACCTTGCGCGTGATCGCCTCGACCGAGCCCTTGCCCAGGCGCCTCGAAGATCCCGCCTTCGGCGGCTATCGCGGGGTGGTCAAGAGACTCCGTTTGGCGCGGCTCCTCTGGGCCGAGGACGCCGTCTCCTTGGCCGCCGCGCCCAACGCGTCATAGGCCGGCCTGAGCCGCCGTTCCCTTCCCGCAAAGGTCAGCGACGAAGCGCTTTCCTGATGGCCGAGGCGATGCCGGCCGCATCCAGCCTGTTGCGCCGGTAATTCTCCTCGGTCGATCCGGATCCCGTGCGTGAGCCGCGAGGCGAGGCGTCTGCACCGAGACAGGCCGCGACATGGCCGGGCTTGAGTCCTCGGGTCCGCGCCGTGTTGATCGCGTCCTTGACCCTATGGCCCAGCGCATTGGGCTCGGCGTCATGCGCGGTGATGACCGGGACCTCTTGATTGAGCTCCTTGATGAAATCGGACTCGGCCGAGGCGATGCGGTTGAGGCTGACCACGTTGATCACCTTCACCTGGACGCCCTCCTTGCCCAAGGCGAGAGCGGCCTTGATCGATTCCCCGACCGTAGCCCCGGAAGCGACCAGGATGAGGTCCGGAGATTTCGCCGGGGTCGCCACATAGCTGCCTCGCACCAGGCATCTCGGCCATTCCGGGACCTGGGAACGGTCCAGATGGGCGACATTGTGGCGGGTCAGTCGCAGGTAGACGGGACGGTCCCCCGGGCCCTCGCGCTGCAGGGCCCTCTCGACGATCATGCGAGTGATCTCCGCCGCTTCCTGGGCGTCGGCCGGTTCGTACATCTCGAAGAGCGAGCCGTCCTCTCCCGAGAAATGATCGATCATCCCCGGCGTCGAGAGGCCCATCTGGCTCTTCCCATCCGGGCCCACACCACAGCCCGAGTGGGTGCCCACGGCGACGTAGAACGAGCCGAAGGCCGCGGCGTGGTAGAGCTCATCGGCCGCTTCGAGAAGGAAATTATCGAAGGTTCCCATGAACGGGATCAACCCCTCCAGTCCGAGCCCCGCGCTCTTGCCGCAGGCGTTGGATTCCGCGATGCCTTCCGGGAAATAAGCGCCCAAAGGGTTGTTCCGCCCATGGCGCCCGGCGGACTTCTCGAAGCCGAACATCTTGACCGAGTCCTGGAGGTCCGGGGATGTCGCGACGATCTCGGGATGCTTCGCCGCCAAGTGAGCCAGGGCGTCCCCGAAACCGTCTCGCGTGCCGCAGGGCTTGTCCGATGTCTTGTAGGCTGGGAAGGGGGGGGCTTTCGCCGCGGAACGCAGGGCGGTCAATTTCTGCCTCCGCTTCTTGGCCGCTTCCGCGTTGGCCGCCTCAACGCGCCGTTTTTCATCGGGCGAGATCGCGGCCTGGCGTCTCCAGGCCGCAAGCGACGACTCGGAGGCTGCTAGCCGCTTCTCGATCAACGGCAAGGCCCGCTCGAGCTCCTCGTCGGTCGGAGCCACGCCATGGAACTTGTATTGCCCGGGGCCGTAGCTCTTGTACTCCATGAAATCGACGCCCTTGCCCTTGATGGTGTCCACCAGCACCAGCGTGGGCCGGCCCGAACGGCCGGCGTCCTGCTTGGCCTTGAGAAGGGCCGCGCGCAGTTTGCGTATGAACTCCCGGTTCTTTTCAGGCTGGGCCGACTCTCCGTCGAGCGCGACGACGTTCCAGCCCAGCGAGCGGAATAATCCCTCATGCTCTGTGGCCGTCAAGTCATGGATGCCGGCGGTCTGCTGAGCCTTGTTGCGGTTGAGTATCCAGGTGAGATTGTCGACTCCCAGGGCGGCCGCGTTGGCGGCCGCTTCGTAGATCTGGCCCTCCTCGGATTCCCCATCTCCGATCACGGCGAAGGTGTGATAATCCTGGCCCTTGTAGCGCGCGGCCAAGGCCATGCCGAGGGCCTTGGAGCCGCCCATGCCCAGCGCTCCCGTGGAGCAATCCACGCCCGGGGTGCCGCGCGTGGTATGCCCTTGCGCCATGACGTCGGGGTTTTTGCGCAGATCCATCAACGCGTCCACGGACCAGCCGGCATAGCCCGCTTCGACCAGCGCCGCGTAGAGTATGGGGGCGGCATGCCCTTCGCTGAGCACGAGGCGGTCTCGGTGCGGCCAGGTGGGATCACGGGGATCGTAGCGGAGCACGCCTCCGAAATAAAGCACGCTCATCACCTCCGCCAGGGACAGGGTGGCCCCGGGATGGCCTGAGCCGGCCCGATTGAGGGCCTTGAGATCGAGAATTCTCATCCGCTCCGCCTCCAGGCGGAGGAGATCGTGGGTGTTGTTGGTTTTCATCTTCTGTTTGGAGGCTAATTGAGTTGGCATGTTGGTTATCGTGGAACTATTCTATCAATTCTTCTCATCCGCCTTCTTAGGGGGAGGAGGCTGGAGCTCGATGGTGGGAAAGAGGGGCTCGAAGGAATCGGGGGCGGGGCCCTGGGAAGCGGCGGAAAGTTTGCCCCGCTTGACGCCCACCTCGCGGATCACCTTGAGCAGTCCCTGCTCGTCGATAGGCTTGAGGAATATCCTTTTGACATTGGGCTCGAACTCCACGAGCTTGCGGGTGCTTTCGTCGAGGGCGCGGCCCGTGATGATCACCACCGGGATATTGGTCCAGGCCGGATCGCCCTGCAGCAGGCGCAGCATGGCGAATCCATCCAGCCCCGGCATGTTGAAATCAGTGACGATCAGGTCGGGCTTGAAGGCGTTGAGCAGCTCGACGGCCTTTTTCCCGTCGACCGCGGTGGCCACGTGAAAGCCGTTGTCCTTGAGAAGGGCTTCCAGTTTGAAGAGGATCGTCTCCGAGTCGTCGACGATCAATATGTCCATGAACGGCCGCTAATCCTTGGGCGGCTCCGGATTCTTCGGATCGCGCTGCATGTTGGGGAAATAGGACTGAAAATCGTCAGCGGGCGTCGAGCTGACCGCGCCGCTGCCGCCGCCCAACGCCTCGCGCACGGCCTTGAGCAAGCCCACCACGTCGACAGGCTTGGGGAAGAGCTTCTTGACGTTGGGCTCCATCTCCACCATCGACCGAGTGCTGGCGTCCAGAGGCTTGCCCGTGATCACGATGACCGGAATGTCTCCAAGCTGGGCATCGCCCTGCAGAAGGCGCAGCATCTCGAACCCATCCAAACCCGGCATGCGGAAGTCGCTGATCACCAGGTCCGGCTTTTGCCGGCGCATCATCGCCAGAGCCTGATGCCCGTCCTTGGCGGTGCGGACCTTGTAGCCCTGCTCCGAAAGCACGGTATGCAGGTGGAATATCACCTGTTCTTGGTCATCGACCACGAGTATGTCGGCCGCCTTGTCCATGATCCTAGGCCTTTTCCGGCTCGAACCACAATGACGTCAGTATGCTGATCCCCACCACTCCCGCGATCACGGCCAGCGATACGCCGATCGGGACCCGGAAAACGGGCTCGGCGATCATCTTGATCCCCACGAAGACCAGGATCGCGGAGATGCCGTATTTCAAGAAGCGAAAACGGTCAGCCAGGCCCGCGAGCATGAAATAGAGCGAGCGCAGGTTCATGATCGCGAACACGTTGGAGGTATAGACCACGAAAGGGTCCCGGGTGATGGCTATGACGGCCGGTATGGAGTCGATGGCGAAAACGACGTCCGAGAACTCGACCACCAGAAGGGCGGCGAACAGCGGAGTCGCGTGCCATGCGGCGCCGATCTTCCGAAAGAACGAAGGCCCTTCGATCTCGGTGGTCAAGGGCATCCAACGCTTGAGCAGTCGGAGGGCCGGGTTGCGCCCCGGGTCCATCTTCTCCTCTCCCTGGAGAGCCATCTTGGCGCCCGTGAAGATGAGAAGAAGCCCGAAGATATACAGCATCCAGTGGAATTTATTGATGAGGCCTATGCCCGCGAATATGAAGATGAAGCGCATGACCACCGCGCCCAAGATGCCCCAATAGAGTATGCGCAACTGCGACGTCTTGGGAATGGCGAAATAATGGAAGATCATTACGAAAACGAACATGTTGTCGATGCTCAGGGACTGCTCGAGGAGATAGGCCGCCAGGTATTGCAGTCCCTTCTCGCGGCCATGCACGTAGTAGACCAGGGCGCCGAAGGCGAGGGCGAGCAGGAACCATACGGTGCAACGCAGCGAGGCCTCGCCGAAGGAAACGGGGTGGTCCTTGCGGCTGAAAACCCCCAGCTCGAGGACCAGCATGGCGATGATCCCGCAGCCGAAGAGCAGCCATAGGGCCAGGGTCGCCGTCATTACTGGGAAAAGATAGCAAATTTATCAGGACCCGCCGCTAGGGCGTCTGCGGTGGGTCTGAGCCCTGGCGGGCGTATCCAACGAGATAGATCGCGCCCGCCGCGTTTCCGAAGAAATGCGCGTCGAACTGCATGTTCTCATTCAGCGGGACCATCACCGTATTGAGCTCATGTTGAGTCGATCCGTCGGGATTGGCGACAAGGCTCCTGGCCGAACATCCGGAGATCGCCTCGCCCCACATGCTGGGCGCATAGGCCGGAGATCCGGTGGGCTTGAAGAAAATCCGCCGGGCGGTGCCTTGATAGGCGTCGCAACGTGCGCTGATAATGGCTATCCGGGCTCCTGTGCCTGCCAGGGAGGAAATGGTGATGGTGATCCAAACCCCGTTGGGTATGACCGGGCACGTCGCGGGCGGACCGCTGGGGGCGGCCCGGCGCAGGCAGGGCTGCGCGCCCGTGGCGGGAAGGACGATGCTACCGCCTCCTCCGCCCAACTCGACCCATTGGGCCGACTGTCGCAGCATGAGACGGGCGTTGCTGTCATCATAATAGAGCGAGCCGTCGGGAAGGGGGTCTTCGGCTTGGACATCGGCCGGGTCGCGCCTAGGAAGCTGCATGACTCCTTCAACCGCGAGATTGCCGCTGACGCGGGTGTCGCCGCTTACGTCCAATTTGGAGGCTGCGGACGGTTGATTTGGCGTTCATAAAATGGAGATTAAATAGACGGCGGGAAGCCGGAAGGGAGATGCTTTTGGAAGAAGCACTCTCCTTCGCGGCCCTCCGGACAGCGGAGCAAGGCCAAAGGCCGTCCGGCGATATGCGGCAATATCCGTTCCGCCGCCGAGGCGTAGTAGGCGGCCAAATCCCGTTTCGCCAGATTGGCCTCGGGATAGAAAATTCGGTCGGGATGGGAGAGTTTGAGTCGGCTCGCGGCAGGCCGGAGCGCGGGCTCCCAAAGCACGTCTCGGGAGCGCTTGTCCTGGCGAAGCCCCTCGAAGCGGGCCTGGCGAAGCAACTTTTCGCGGGTCCATCCCGCGAAGCCTATCTCGGCCATGAGCTCCGGCTCCACCCAAGAGGCGCCACGCGTCTCGGAAGGGAGGGGCCCGTCGAAAGGCGGAGTCGGCCTGCGCAAGGAGAGCAGGCGCTGATGGAGCCGGGCGAGCGACGATCGCGAGAAGCCGGTCCCGACTTTTCCCGCGTAAAGGATATCATTATGACCGGCCCCGCGGAAAACTTTTACACGGCTTCAATGCAGGCGACGGGTCCTGGGCTCTATAATGAAAGCGGGAGATAGGACGATGAAGGTCAAGGATATCATGACCCGCGGAGTCGAGTCGGTGAGCCCGCAATCCAGCATACAGGAGGCGGCCGAGTTCATGAGGGAGCTCGATGTCGGCATCATTCCCGTGGTTGATGAGGGCGTCGTGGCGGGACTTCTCACCGACCGGGATATCGCCGTCCGATTCGTGGCGGAGGGGCGGGATTTCTCGGGAACCTCGGTGGCGGACATCATGTCGCGCGAGGTGCTCTACTGCTTCGAGGAGCAGGATGCCATAGACGCGGCCCGGCTCATGGAGGAACGGCAGATCCGGCGCCTGCCCGTGCTCGACCGCGGCAGGAAGCTGGTGGGCATCATTTCCCTCGGGGATATAGCCCGGCGTATGGGCGACCGATCCCTGTCCGGGGAGGCCTTGGAGAAGATATCGCAGCCCACGCATCATGAGCCCTCCGCGACCGGACCGGTGACGGGATCGGCGGCGAGCGCCAGCTCCACTCTCGAGCCTCCGGCCACCCGGGACAGGCAAAGCGCGGGCCTGCTGAGGATATTGGTGCGGGACGAGCTTGCGGCGGTCGAGACCTACCGCCAAGCCCTGGGAAAGGTGGCCGATCACCCGTCGGCCAGCGAGTTGCGGCGCATAGAGACCGACCATGAGGAGGCCGTCGCGCTTCTCCAGGAGCAGATGGCTCAGCTAGGAGAGCCGATGCCGTCGAGCTCTGGGGCTTGGGGGGCCTTCGCCCGCGCCTTCGAGGGCACCGCCAAGATTTTCGGGAACAGGGCCGCCATACGGGCGCTCAAGACGGGCGAGGAGCACGGCGTCAACGATTACGAGCGGGCGTTGCACGACGATGCTCTCGAGGCCGCGGTCAAGTCGCTGATCAGCGCTCGATTGCTGCCCAAGACCCGGGCCCACATCCCCGTGTTGGAGCATTTTCTCCAGCGACGTGTTCCATAGAGCCGATTCGAGCCGGAAGCCAGGCCAGCGTTCAACGCCTGCGGGCGAAGCTGGGGGCGTTCCGGCTCTCGTTGTCGGTGGGCCATGACGGCGGCGCGCGAGACGATCAGGCAGGCCGCCAGGAGACGGCTGAGCCGCTGTTACGTGCCAGGCTCGGTCTATCGGCTTCAGCTCAGCCGGCGTTTCGATTTCCGTTCCGCGGCTGCCGTGGCTCCATACTTGCGCGAGATGGGGATAGAGGCCCTCTATCTCTCGCCCTGTTTTCGTTCGGTCCCCGGCAGCTCGCATGGCTACGACGTCGTGGATCCGGGCGAGCTCAACCCCGAACTGGGCGGGGAGGCCGGATTCGAGTTCTTATCGGGACGGCTCAGAGGGCTCGGCCGCCAGTCTCGGGCGTTTGCATGCGCTGCTCAATAGGCAGCTTTATCGTCTGGCTCATTGGAGGGTGGCCTCGGATGAGATCAACTACAGGAGGTTCTTCAACATCAACGAGCTGGCCGCCGTGCGAGTCGAGGACGAGATGGTCTTCCAGTTCTCGCACCGATTGATCTTCCGCCTGATCGCGGAGGGTCGTGTGCAGGGCCTGCGCATCGACCACCCGGACGGGCTCTACGATCCTCCCCTTTATTTCGGCCGCCTCCAGGACGGGGCGCTCCGGCAGGCCTTGGCTCGCGAGATGGGCAGCGACCAAGGAATCGACGAGGTTCTCAGGGAGCGCGAATTCGCGCGGAGCCGGCCCCTCTTCATCGTGGCGGAGAAGGTGCTCGATCGGGGAGAGAGGCTTCCCGATCATTGGAGGATTCATGGCACGGTGGGTTACGACGCGCTCAATGATCTCAACGGGGTGCTGGTCGATCGCTCCAACGAGCGGGCCATGACGCGCGTCTACGAGGATTTCATAGGCCATAAGATAGACTTCGAGCGCTTGATCCACGTCGCCAAGCGCCGGGTCGAGCGGGCCTCGATGGCCAGCGAGATAGAATCCCTGGGAGCCCGTCTCGACCATATTTCCGAGAAAAGCCCGCACTTCCGGGATTTCACCCGGCCCAGCCTCATCGCGGCCCTGCGAGAGATCATCCATTGTTTTCCGGTCTATCGCACCTATATCGCGCCCCGGGATCCGGAGGCTTCGGAGAAGGACGCCCGTTACAGCGGCATAGCTGTGGAGCGGGCCTTGGCGCGTTTTTTGGACGGCATGATTTCCGGCGCGTCGCCGAGCCCGGCGGCGCGGTCCGCCAACCCCTTTCTCGAGATGTTCCTTCCCTTTCAGGACAGGATATCGCGGCTAGGAAAGCTCAATTCCCTAGCCATGCTGGTACTCAAACTGGGACTGCCCGGAGTGGCCGACACCTATCAGGGCAATGAGCTATGGGATTACAGCCTGGTCGATCCCGACAATCGGCGGCCGGTGGACTTGCGCTACTTCGGGCCGCAGGGGGACGATCGGCTGCTGCTGCTCAACCTGGGCGCCGATATCAGCGAGGCGTCGTCGGCCGAGCCCCTCCTGGCTTCCCCCAAAGGCCGGCGCTGGTCGTTGCTGTGGTCGAGCGAGGATGTCCGCTATGGTGGACAAGGGACTCCGCCTTGGCGTGAGAGCGGTTTTTTCCTAGGCGGAGCCTGCGCCATCGCGCTGAAGGCCCTCGTACACCCTTAATGTGCTTCAATTGAGATGTGCGGCCTTGGATCATCTATACCGATGGAGCTTGCTCAGGCAACCCCGGCCCCGGGGGTTGGGCCGCGCTGACCCTATCTCCGGAGCAGAACGTCCAGGAGCTGGGCGGTTTCGCACATCATACGACCAACAATCGCATGGAGGTGACCGCGGCGATCGAGGCGCTGCGCTGGGTCGGCGCGCAGGGCCGGCCGGCCCCGATCACCATTTACAGCGACTCCTATTACGTGGTGCTGGGCGCCAGCAAATGGAAGCATGCCTGGAAACGCAGGCAATGGAGGAATCCCGAAGGAGACGAGATACCCAATCGGGATCTATGGGAGGAGCTTGACCGGCTCATGATCGGCTTGGGCGAGGCCAGCCTCTCGTGGCGTTATGTCCGCGGCCATTCCGGCTCGCCGGGCAACGACCGCTGCGATCAGCTCGCCGTTTCCTATGCCCGGGGAAAGCCCCTCGAGCTCTATTCGGGTCCAGCCGAGGCTTACCCTTTCGAGTTGGATGCGCAACAGCCCTCCGCCGCGGCGCCGGCTTCCGGGTCCAAGAAGATCAGCGTGCGCGGCCCCTGGTATATCAGCTACGTGGAGGGGAAGTTGGAGCGGCATCAAGACTGGAATTCTTGCCGTAAGCGCGTCTGGGGTCGCCCGAACGCCTTGTATCAAAAGGTCTATTCCGAGCAGCAGGAGCGCGAGCTGATCCGCCGTTGGGGAATCAAGCGCGATTGAGCCGCCACAGATTCCAGATGGAAAGACCGGTGCCCAGCGCCATGGCCCAGAGAAACCAGTCGAAGCGGTTGATCGTCGCGAACAGCAGCAGGACGTAGGTATAGTCCCGGTTGTTCCCATGCGGGGTCAGCCAGGACCAGCGGCCGGCGCGCGGGTCGTCCCTGCCTGATCGCAGCAGGCGGCGGGCCGAGACGAACGCGGATACCGCGAAGACCAGGGTCGCAGCCGGGATCCAGGCCCGCACCTGCGGCTCGAACCTTCGAAGTTGCCACAGTATGGCCAGAAAGGTCGCCAAGGTGATCAGCCTGTTGGCCGTCCGGTCATAGGCCGCGAGAGCGCTGGAATGCAGAAGTTTGAGCCGTCCTACCTCGCCCTCACAGCCTCCGAGGATGAAGCCCAACCATAAGGTGAGGGCGCCGGCCATACGCGAGCCGTGGTCGCCTTGGGCCAGGCCCCAGCAGCCGAGCAGGCTGAGGGCGAGGCCGGCCGTGGTGACCATGTCGGGGGTCAGCGGAGTGCGGACCAGCCAGCGAGAGACCACGATGGAGAAACGCCGGTCCAGGCGGGCGAAAAAGCCCTCTCCCTCCAAGGGAAGCTCCAAGCAGAGCTGCCTTTCGGCTCGCCGCCGCTCCTTCTCGGTGGCCGTCGCCCACCAGCCTTCGAGCTCGATCGCCTGAGCGCAGCGAGCCTCGAGCGCGGCCGCGGGCCTGACCTGTTCGCCGGCAGGATAATAGACCGCGACCGTCTGGCCCTCGACGTTCCAGCACGCCGGCTTGCGCGCCGGGCGCGTCTGCTCCACGAAGCGGCGCAGGGCCGCGGGCGACGGAAAGCCCATCGGAGAAACGGCGAGCACTGCGCCATCGGGATCGAGGAATTGGCCTGGGGATTCCCCGTCGGCGCCTAGGCAGGCGGTGCCGAGCATCTTGAGCTGGGGGGACCAGCGACGGCAGAATTCCGAGTCGCCCCAGAATACGATGCGGCGCGGCGAGAGCTCGGCTGCGGCCCGCTGGGCCGTCCTCAGGGGAGCGGGGATGCCTCCGACGAGGGGCAAGACCGCGGGGTGGGGCAATAGCAATTGCAGCTCTCCGGGCATCGGACTGCAACTATAGCGAAATCTGGCCCTGGCGGAAAGGCGAGGGCCTAATTCCCATAGGACTACTCTCCCCGGTATCGGGGGCCGGACGGCCCATGACCGCGTCCCGGGGCCTTGCTATGATCGAGTTCCATGCTACTGATCATCTTCGCCTTCACGCTGCTGTCCCTGTCCTCTCCCGCTCGCTCGGCTCAAAACGCCGACGCTGGACGCTCGCACCGGCGCTCTCTGCTGTCGGCCGTTTCCCTTTTTAAGCCCCAGAGGGCGCAGCAATCCCTTCCCGCGGTGGCGGCCCTTCAGCGCTGGGCCAAGACCGAGCTGGGGGCCAGATCGATCGCGGCCATGCCCAAGGCGGAGCAGGGGTGGGTGAGCTTGCTGCTGTCGATCGACGTCGAGAGTCCCGACGAGGCGCGCCTAGCCTTATTGAGCCCCATCTCGCAGATCGCGGCCGGTGACGAAGGGGGAGAGCGGATTTGGTCGGCGCTCGAGCGCCTGGGCCAGGCGGGGCAAGCCGAAGGACCGGACGAGGCCGAGCAGTCTCGCCTCTTCGAGTCCATAGCGGCGGACTTCGCGGCGGTCAGACGCAAGGCCGCGCCGAAGGTGACCCAGGCCTTGGAGAGGATCGAGAGCGCTTTCATCGAGAAGAAGCGCGGATTGGGCGTCACGGATTCGCGGCTCGACGAAGACCTAAAGGAGCTTCGTTCGGTCCTGGCTCCCCTCGATCTGATGTTCGCCCCCGAGGCGGAGAGCGTGGACCGGATTCGGACCTTGGCCCTGACCGTCAACGCGGCCGATTTTCAGCGGGCCTCGGCGATACTGGAACCTCTTTGGGACTCGGGCTCCAGCCGGGAAATGTCGGCGACCGCCTCGGATCTCCTGAGATTCAAGCGCGCGCCCGAGCGCACCTCCCTGCAGCCGAGCGAGGAATGGCTGGAGCTGATGGCCCGCAAGAAGCCACGGATCTTCATTCCCAAGCTGATGGAGAAGATACAGGTAGGCGACAACGAGTTCAAGCTTGTCAATTTCCCCAACCTTCCAGGGGGAGCGGCTGCGGACGATATCGGGAAGTTGCTGGCCTCGGGAAACAGGCTCAGCGAGGCCTCCAAGATCGCCATGTATCAGCAGGACCTGCCCGAGGACGTCGAATCGATCCTCGAGGGCCTTAAGCGCGGAGACAGATATCTGATACTCGGCGATTACAGCGAGTTTTTCTGGGACGAGGAGGAGCGCAAGCGCAAGGACGGCAAGCCGCGCTCCGATCCCGCCCAGCGGCTGGTGGACGCCGTCAATTCGGGCGAATTCGGAGACCGTTTGCAGTTGAGGCTGTTGGAGGGCCTGGAGCGCAACGGCATCAACCATAATAAATTCCGGATCTGGAGGATGAGGGCCAGCATCGCCAGCCGGATCACGCGCTTGCTTCAATTCGGCTCCTTCAATTACACCTGGAAATCCCAGAAGCATCATTGGGAGGACGCCCTGATACAGGCGGAGCCGGCCTGGGTGGATCTCTACGAGTCCTATTTCGACTGGATGTGGGACATCGCGCGGCCGTATCGCGACGGCCTGCCTCCCGAGGAGCCCGTCATCACCCGGCCGATCCCGCGCGACGTGGATCTGATACAGACCTTCTACGGCAATCGCATCCCTGGAGTCACGTTCTCGCCCGCTCCGGAGGGCCAGGACGGGACCTTGGAGCTCTGGATCAAGCTCCTGGGCCTGGCCCGGCAGCGGGCCCGATTGACCATCTTCGCCTTTTACCCGCCTCCGGAATTCGTCCAAGCGGCGCTTAAGTTCATCGAGCGGGCCGATCTGAGCATCCTCAGCGATTATGGCCAGTCTCATAACCCTCCGACCCTGGCCGCCCTTCGCAAGCTCAAGAAGGCGGGAGCGCGATCGCGCGTGATCAGCGGCCCCAACGAGACCCCCTGGAAAAATGGACAAGAGCATAGCCGCCGGGAGATGCTGCATCACAAGACGCTGGGTCTGGATTTGGGAACCAACGAAGCCCTGATCGCGATAGGCTCGACCAATGTCAGCCGCAACGCCAACCGCAATAGCTTCGAGAACACCAGCTATCTCAAGGGCATATACGCGGCCGTCCTCGCCGAGTATCTGGAGGCTCTCTACCAGTTCGGCTTCGAGCCGGACCTTTCCCGCTTCGAAGACGAAGACGACTCGTCCCGGTAGGCGCCGTTGAGCAGACCCACGCTGATCTATTACGTCTCGGGGCATGGTTGGGGCCATGCCTCGCGCGCCGCGGCCTTGCTCGGCGCCCTGCGTCGCGCCGAGCCGAGCCTGCGCCTGGTGGTTCGTTCGAGCGCGCCCGAGCGAATCTTCAAGCTGGCGGTTCCCGGGGTCGAGCTCGAGCCGTCCGATATAGATCCGGGCATGGCTCAGTTGAGCGCCCTTGATATCGACTTTGCCCGCAGCCTGGAAATCCATGAGAGGATCGTCCTTCACTGGGATGAGACCGTAAAGAGGGAGGCTGAACATCTGCGCGAACTCGGCGCCGATCTGGCGCTGGGCGACATTCCTCCGCTCGCCTTCGCGGCCGCCTCCAGGGCCGGGATCGGCTCGATCGCCGTGTCGAATTTCAGCTGGGACTGGATCTTTTCCGGCTATGAGAAGAGCGAGCCGCGCTGGGCCTCGATCGCGAGCGTCTACGGGGAGGCTTACAGCCGCGCCGGCCTGCTGTTGCGTTTGCCCATGGCCACGGAGATGCCCGAGTTCAGGCGGGTGATCGATTCTCCCTTGCTGGCCCCGCGGCCTTCGGGCGATCCGGAGGCCCTGCGCAGGGAGTTGGGTCTGGCCGCGGGGGATCGCAG
>JACQPG010000023.1 GCA_016207665.1 Elusimicrobiota bacterium
CACGGCCGCTGTGCTCTTGGCCTTTTACGTGGCGGTGGCCCGGCGTCGCGGGATCCCGCTCGGGGCGCTGCGCGGAACGCTTCAGAACGACATCCTCAAGGAGTTCATGGCGCGCGGCACCTACATATTCCCGCCCGCGCCCAGCTTGCGACTGGTGGCCGACACGATCGAGTATTCTTACAAGAACATCCCGAATTTCCATCCGATCTCCATCTCCGGCTATCACATACGCGAGGCGGGCTCGGACGCGGTGCAAGAGCTGGCCTTCACCCTTGCCAACGCCGAGGTCTATCTCAAGGAGCTGATCTCGCGCGGGCTCTCGGTCGACGATTTCGGCGGCAGGCTGGCTTTCTTCTTCGGCTGCCACAACCATTTCCTCGAGGAGATCGCCAAGTTCCGGGCCGCGCGCAAGGTCTGGGCGAAAATGATGAGGGAGGATTACGGGGCCCAGGACGCCAAGACACTGTCCCTCCGCTTCCACGTGCAGACCTGCGGCTCGACGCTCACCAGCCAACAGCCCCACAACAACGTCGTGCGGGTGGCCATCCAGGCTATGGCCGCGGTGCTGGGCGGAGCGCAATCCCTGCACACCAACGCCTTTGACGAGGCCCTGGCCCTTCCCACGGAGGAATCGGCCCAGCTCGCCCTGCGCACGCAGCAGATACTGGCGCATGAGACCGGGGTGCCGGAGACCGTGGACCCAGTGGGCGGCTCTTACGCCATCGAGGCCTTGACCGCCGAGCTCGAGGCCCGAGTCTGGGCCACGATCAAGCGCGTGCGCGGCGACGGGGGGATGCTCGCCCTCATCGAGAAGGGTGTTCCGCAATCCGAGATACAGGAGCGGGCCTATCAATACCAGAAGGAGATCGAGACCGGAAGGCGCAAGATCGTCGGGGTCAACGCCTTGCGGGTCGACGATGAGAAGGCTTCCCTGAAGACGCTGAGAGTGTCCCCCAAGCTCGAGCAAGAGCAGATCAGGAGGCTTAAAGCCTTCAAGCGCCGCAGGAACGGCCAGGCGGCGGCTCAAAGCCTCGCCAAGCTCGAGTCGGCCGCGAAGGGAAGCGATAATCTCTTCCCGCATTTGCTCCATTGCGTCGAAAGCCATGCGACGCTGGGCGAGATTTGCGGCGCCCTGCGCCGCGTCTTCGGAGAACACAATGCCCGTTAAAGGCCTGCAGCGCCGCAAGACGGTGATCGAGGTGGTCACGGAGCGCAAGCTGCTCTCCCCCGAGCAGATCAAGCAGGCCGAGGAAGAGGCGCGCAAGAGCAATAAGGTGTTCCAGCAAGCCGTCCTGGACCTCAATTTGTTGGGCAAGTCGCAGCTTCTCAAGTGCCTCTCCGAGGAGTGGCAGGTCAAGGCCGTGGACTTGAATCAGATGGACGTCGATGAGGAGACGGCCAAGATCATACCGGAGGCGGTCGCCCGCCGGCATTTCGCCATCCCATTCGCCAAGGAAGAGAGCGTTCTCTTCGTGGCCATGGCCGACCCCCGCGATTTTTTCGTCTCCGAGGACCTGCAATTGCGCACCGGTCTCGAGATCCAGCCCTATCTGGCCCTGCCCGTGGACGTGCTGGCGGCGCTCGACGCCGCCTATGGGCGCAAGGAAGGGGAGTTGGTCAGCCGGCTGGTGGCCGAGGTCGCCAAGAAGGACGAGCAGACCCTCGAGGGCGAGGTGCAACTCGCCAAGGATGAGCAGAAGACCGAGATCACCGAGGTCGACGCCTCCGCCCCGGAGGTCGAGAAGCTCGTCAACGCCATCATCCTGGGCGCGCTGTCCATGAAGGCTTCGGACATCCACATCGAGCCCTTCGAGGACCCCACCGGCAAGAAATCCAAGGTGCTGCTGCGCTATCGCGTGGACGGCAATCTCCTGCCCGGGCCTTTCGAGGTGCCTTGGGGCTATCGCGGCGCCGTGGCGGCCAAGATCAAGATCATGACCAACTCGATGAACATCACCGAGCGCCGCATCCCGCAATCGGGGCGCATACAGATATTGGCGCAGGGCAATCCCATCGAGTTCCGCGTGGAGATGGTTCCTACGGTCTACGGCGAGTCCTGCGTCATGCGCATACTCGACCGCAAG
>JACQPG010000006.1 GCA_016207665.1 Elusimicrobiota bacterium
AGCAGGCTCAGCCCGGGGCTTTCAGCTATTCCTGGTGCGGGCGCAACGCGGACGGACAATGGGTGGCTACAGGGGCCTATCTATTGCGCGTCGAGGCGCCCAATCAAAAAAAGAATCTCAAGGTGCTGGTGGTGAAATAGCGGTTTAAACGCCTATTTTTGGCCTTCTATGTAACATTAAAGTATAGACATTCAGTATATGCCGCCCTATACTGAAAGGTGACTTTCTCTTTAAATTCAATGGATTTTATGGGCCGATGGCGAATGCTTAGAGCGGGCATGGTCGCGGCAGCCTGCATGGCTCCCTGGCTAGGGCCTTCCTTTGCTTGGGCGGTGATTTGCGATACCAATTACAACGTAGGCGCGGCGCAGACCTATGCCACGATACAGCAGGCGGTCGATGCCGTTCCAGCGACCTTGAGCGACAATCCCTGCGTCGTCATCCGGGACGCCTCGACCTTCGCCGAGCAGGTAAGCGTGCGTCATAAGAACAACAATGGGTTCACGCTGACCATCATGAAAGATCCGGCTCTTGCGGCGAACCCCGTCGTCTCGCCCCCCGCAGGATCGACCGCCGCCTTCCTCATCCAGAACGCCAGCGTCACGGTGCTCGGCATCGACATCGTGCCGGCGATACCGATCGCCTACGGCATCAAGGCCTCTTCCGCCTATGTCACGTTGTCGAGCATCAGCCTGACTGGAGGCGCCAATCTCTGGGGAACCGGCGTCGCGATCAGCAGCCGCAGCTCCATCGCCTACTTGACCATCGCCGTGGGAAACGCCAATGGGATCGAGCTTGAAGGAGAGTTCTCGAGCCTATCGTTTACCAGTTCCACTGTAAACCCTCCGATAAATCCGCGCGTGGCATTGTGGCTCAACGGCGCCTCGTCCACGACTATCGTAAGCAGCTCATTCGTGGATAATTATCAAAGTCTCAGCGGGGTTGGCGTTCGATTCCTGGATTCCCATGGAAACAATATCCTCGACACCCGGATCGTGACGAGCAATGGCGTGGCTCTTCGTATGCACAACTCTTCCTCCAATACCGTCGTTTCAAGCACGGTGAGCTGTCCCGTGGAGCCCGGAGAGGGCGCGTTATTGACGGACTCGCACTATAACCGATTCCTGGCCAGCCGCATTCACGGCTGGTATTATTCCCTCTATATCGACTCGAGCAACTTTAATCGGATAGAGCATTCATGGCTCCCTAATACCGACGGCAACGCCATCCGCGTTTTAGGGCAAGGAAACCGAGTCGAGAACTCGGTGATGACCGGATATCTCGAGACTGTCAGCCTCCGTGGCTCCTCCAATGCGATCGTCGACAGCCGCCTGTCGAACAATCGTTTTGGAGAGGCCGTTCAAATCAACGGCAATGCCAATATCGTCCTGAGGAGCACCGTCACCAGCAGTCCGGCGGGTGATTTTCCCACCCTTTCGGTGATCGGGCAATCCAACTCGATCCAGGATTCTTATATCGCGGGCAGCACCGGGATTATCTTGAGCGGCTCGACCGCGACGACGATCAGCGGGAATCTGATCATAGCCACGGCGGCTCAGAACAGCGCCGTCTTTGGCGATGGATTGACGAGTCTTATGCTGGTCGGAAACAGAATCGAGGCGCGCAACGGGGCCGCCGTATCCATCACCAGGAATCTGGGATCCATCGCGCTCGCCAGCAATACGATCCGCTCCAGCGGTTATGGCATTCGGGCCTCCACCGACGCCGGGGGCGGCTGGTGGATCAGCTCCAACACCATCATGGGGCCGTTGTCCAGCGGCATCGACGGCTACGGCCTCTACTTGGAGGGTCTTCAGTCCGGCGCGACGATTTACAATAACGCGATCGTTTACCGGCAGGCCGGGGGCTCGGCCGGGCGCAGCTACTATGGCCTCTATGCCCGCTCGGCGCGCGGGCTGAAATTCTCCAATAACCGGATCAACCAGCCCGGTATGGCGGGCGCGGGCAGTTTCGTGGGCGTTCACTTCGATGATGTGCGGGCCAGCGAGTTCAAGTTCAATGACGTCAACTCGACGGCCAGCGCGACGCTGGAAAGCGCCTACTTGATGAGGCTGGTCGGCTCGACCGTCACGATCAGGAACAATATCTTCTTCTCATCGGTGGCCGTGAGCGTGTCCTCGGCCAGCCTGCTGGCCGACGCGGTCTCGGGCTTTGACAGCGACTACAACGATTGGTTTTCCTCCAACGCGTTGAACACCATCCAATGGGGCGCGCAAACCGCCCAGTTCTCTTCGGGCTGGCTGGGCAAGGACGCCAACTCGGTCTCCGCCAACCCGTTGTGGTTCAACGCCTCGGCCGGGGTGGAGGATTTCCATCCCTTGTCGATGGTGGGCCGCTATCAGCCGGCTACGGGCTCGTTTACGGCGGACTTGCGCAACTCGCCGAGCATCGACGCGGCCGACCCGGGCGAGCCTGTGGGGGCGGAATCAGCGCCCAACGGCTCGCGGGCCAATCAAGGCTCCTATGGCGGGACGCTCGAGGCTTCGCGCAGCTGCGGGGGCATATTCCCCCCCACGATCTCGCTGGTGAGCGGGTCTTCTTTCAGCTTGACGGCCTCCTGGGGGGCGACCTGCCCGCCGGACGCGGGCTTCATACTGCAGGCCTCGACGGCGGCCGATTTCACCGGATCGCTGGCCACGGCCAGCACGGCCGACGGCTCGGCGACCGCGCTGACGGTGACGAGCTTGAGCCCGAGCGTGACCTATCATGTCCGGCTCGACGCCGTGAACCTGGGCCTGGATAACTATTCCAACACCGTCACCACGGCCACGGCCGCGGCGCTGCCCCATCCCCTGAGCTTCACCAATATCGGGCTCAATCAATTCACGGCCAATTGGCCGGCCAACAACAATCCCTCCGGCACGCTCTACGAGGTGGAGGTGTCGACGGACATCAATTTCGGGTTGCTGGCCGCCTCCTCGAGGACGGCGTCCTTGAGCTTTACCCCCACGGGGCTCAACGCCAACACCATATTCTTCGTGCGGGCGCGGGCCTTCAACGTGGCGGGCTCGCCCAGCGATTACGCGCGCGGCGCGGCGGCCACCGCCGTGGGCATCATCACCATCTCGGCCAACCGGCTCTCGGGCATCTGGTATAACGACGCGGTCTCGGTGTTCAACGCCCAGGGGGCGGTGAATTATCACTATCGGGTCTCGGCCAGCCCCACGGACTCGGCCGCCGCCTCCGATCCGATCTTTGACGGCTCGGCCCTTCCGGTGTCCATGCTGCAGGGGGTGTCCTATTTCCACGTCCTGGGGGTCAACGGTTCGGGCGCCTCCATGGGCACGGCGAGCTTCGGCCCCATCCAGGTCGATACGGCCAGCCCGGTGATCGCGGCGGTGTTCGCGCAAAAGAGCTCCTTTGACAGCTCGCCGATCATCGACGGAGGCTCGACCTTCTCCTCCAGCCCTCATTTTTTCTGGCAGGCGCCCTCCTCGATCAGTCCCATCGTGGGCTATAGCGCGCTCCTGTCGCAGGACGCCTCGGCGCAGCCGGCGCTGGTGGTCAACACGGGCAATGTGTTCTACGACTCGACTTTGTCCCAATCGGGCAGCTATTACTTCAAGGTGAGGGCGCTCAACCAGGCGGGGACATGGGGCGCGGCGCGGGGCATGAGCTTGAGCTTCGCCAGCGTGCCCGGGGCCGACGGGATGGTGGTCAAGAGCAATTATTTCAACCCGGTGAGGGGCGAGTGCATGGGCGTGGAGCTGCAGGTGGCGACCGCGGGAAGGGTGAAGATGGACCTTTACACGCTCTTGGGTCGCAAGGTCTCGACCTTGGCCGATG
>JACQPG010000027.1 GCA_016207665.1 Elusimicrobiota bacterium
CCTTGTCATTGCTACGCATACTACACTATGCGTAGTAGTATTGCAAGCTAAAAGTGACCTTGCGAAAAGCGGGGATGGGGGCTGGGGACGCGGTTACGTCGGTGGGAGGTTGCGAAAAATCTGATTATTCTTCAGGGCTGCATATCGAGGAGCTGGAGCGGGCCTTGTCTGGCGACGCGCCTCCCCGCCTCATCGATATTCGCGAGGATCATGAATGGGAGCGGGGTCATATACCGGGCGCCATCCATGTCGGACGAGGGATACTCGAACGCGACATAGGAAGGATCACGCCTGACCGCGACGCGGAGATAGTGCTGTATTGCGGAGGCGGCTATCGCTCGGCCTTGGCCGCCCGGAGCCTTCAAGAAATGGGATATCGAAAGGTCTATTCCCTTTTCGAAGGTTGGAGCGGTTGGAAAAGAGCGGGAAAACCGATCGCCAAATAAGAATATAATGGCTTGGTGACGAGTTGCCGCCCCCAGGCGTGGTTTTCGGCCGCCATGCTCTCGACCTTGATCGCGGCCGGCTGCGGCTCCCCCTTCCCCGAAAGCCTCAACGAGCAGCTATTGCGCGCCTCGCAACAAGGCAATACCTCGAAAATCGGCCGGCTTCTGCGCGAGGGAGCCGATATCGGCGCCAGAGACCTCAGCGGATGGACCCCGCTCATGTGGGCGGCCGCCCGAGGCCATGTCCACGCCGCCGCCTTCCTGCTTGATCAGGGCGCCCCGATCAAGGCGCTCAACAAGAAGAGGCAAAGCGCCCTGTCCCTCGCCACCAAGTTCGAGCGCGAGGCGGTCGTCAAGCTTCTCCTGACTCGGGGGTCGGACGTCGAATCCCGAGATTATCTGGGCTGGACCCCTCTCATGTGGACCGCGCTCAAGGATCGGCGGGACATGGCCGAGTTGCTGCTCGATGCGGGCGCCCAACCGAATGTGTTCGACTCCGATGGCAACACTCCGCTCACGCTCGCCGCCCAACACGGCCACGGGCGCGTCGTGGAGCTGTTGCTGGCGCGGGGAGCCGACGCTAAAGCCAAGCGCCGCGACGGCCGCAACGCGGCGGAGATAGCGGAGCTTCATGGCTATTCCGCCCTCGCCGAGCGGCTGCGCGGCGCCCGACGCTAGACCACCATCCGCTGTTGTTCCTCGATCCTCGAGGACTTGGAGCTCCGTCTTCGGCTCGAGCCTCACGTTCGCTTGGAATTCCGCGCCTGGCTGGCGCCATGCCTCTTCTTGCTTCCGGTCTTTCGTGTTGGCATCTTATCCTCCGGCCCCCTCCGGGGCTATCCAACCCTATTGTAGAGCCCGCCGCGGAAGCGCGGCATAAACGCCACGTCACTGTTTGTTGACGCCATGATCCCCGAGCTCATGATCATCCCGATGAAGGAGACGAGCTGGCCCTGATCCGTTCGAAAAGCAGCAGGCTCGGCGGCCGGTCCCAATCCAGATATTCTCCGGGCGAGCCTCTCATGGGCAAGAACTCACCTTTCCCCATCTCGATGAACCCGATCAGGGCATAATCCCGCTCGAGCCAGCTCCTGACGGCCTCTTGGAATGCCTCGCCCAGCGGTCCCGAGACTATGGTCGAGCCCAGCTGGGTGCTGTAGACGACGTATCTCGGCTTGGCAAGGGCCAGGCGAGCCATCTCGGCCTGCCAATCTCCCTGGCGCGGAAACAAGGTCAGCGGATAAGCCATGACATGAGGCGTGGCCGGGTCCCTGCGTGCATACACGTAGACCTGCGCCTCGGAGCCATAGACGTAGATCAGATCGCCGGCATCGCTGCGCGAGCGTATGACATGGCCCAAGTGTGCGGCCTCGAAGAGAGGATTGGGATAAAGCAACCGGAAGGCCAAGATGGGCGGAATGTCCGAAAAATAGGCTCGAAAATGGGCGAATACCGGGTAAAGAGCCGCGCCGGTGGCCATTATCAGGGCCAGCCTCGGCCTCCCGGACCATCTCTCGATGCCGGCGGAGGCCAGCAGCGCCAGGGCGGGAAAGGCCTGTAGGAAATAATACGGGAAAAGCAACAGGCCCGTGAACGCCCCCACCAGGCTGGAGCCGAGCCAAAGCGTCGGCAGTAAAAGGAAATCGCGGCTGGAGACCTTCACCCCCCAAAGAGCCCACAGGGCCAGGGCATAACTCGGCCAGTCGGCGCGCAGGAAAAGCGGGACCACGGAGCCGAAAAACCAGGACAAGTGGCCCCCAAGGCCGGGATGGACCGCCAGCAATCCGGAGTAATCCAGATTGCGCAGGAAACAGGCCTGCACGAAGGAGTCGAGCCCGCCGCGATAGGCGAAATAGGCCGCGAAAAGGCCGGGAATCAGCGCGGCTCCCAGGCCCAAAGCCGCAAGGATTCGCATCCGGCAAGCGCGCAACTGCCAACACGCCAGAGCCGAGAAGGCGGCGACGGTCCAAATCGCGGTCTGCTTGGTCATGAGGGCGCCGCCTAGGAATAGACCGCAAAGCAAGGCCCAGCGCGCTTGATGGCGGCTCTCGATCATCCGGGACAGGGACAGGGCCGCGGCGCAGACCCACAAGCATAGGAATATCTCGGTGTTGGCGGCCATTCCCAGGCTTCCGATCGGCAAGGTGCTGGATGAGGCGAAAAACGCCGGCGCGGCCAGGCGCGCGCTCCAGCGCCAATTCCGCGGCGTCAGGGCGAGCAGAAGCATCATGATGAGCAGAGAAGCCGCGGCCGCCAGGCGCCGAGCGCCGTTCTCGCGCTCGGGCCAAAGGGCGAAGGCCGCGCGATAGACCAGCAGGATCACGGGAGGTTTTTGGCTAAAGGCGTCTCGATAAGGGAGACCGCCTTGGCTCCAAATGCGGGCGGCCATGGCGTATTCGCCCTCGTCGCGCATCAGGGGAAGCTCGGAGTAAGCCCGGCGCAAGGAAAGATGCCAAAGCGCGATGAGCGCGAGCGCTGCCAGGAGAAGAAGGCGTTTGCCGGTCAATCTGAGCCAATTATAGAGAACTAACGGCGGCTTTGGGTCCTGGAATCCCCGGGTAACTCGCGCGGCGCTCCGGACAAAGGCTCCCATTCGATGTCCATGTTGTCTCCGACCAATGGGCGCATGCCGACCACGCTGAAGAAGATGTCCCGGCAGCGCGCGGGGGCGGCGACGGCCCGCACCTCCGAGAAGCCCTTCGCCAGGAAGGAATCGGCCGTAAAACGCATGACCGCGGAGATCAAGAAGAGGGCATGTATGGGATAACCGAGTATCGGGGGGAGATTGTCGGCCAGCAGCCCGCCCAGGCTCGCGCCGCAAAACATGGCCACGCCGTTGATGAGGTTGAAATAGCCCAGGGCTCGGACTCTTTTGGGCGCGGTATGCCTATGGTGACCTGGGCCGCGACGCCCATAGTTCTGTTACAGACTCGAACTCGGGGCGTCATCGTGTCGCGTGTTAACATGGCCCCATGCGTAGGGTTGATACCTTGGCTATGCCGCGTCGAGGTTCCCTCGGGTGACGATGTCGAGGCGGGGCGGGCACGAGACCCAATGGAGAAAGGCGATCTGAGAAGGGCTGTTTGGCTCAAGGCCAGGAAACTCCTCTGCGTGCGCCTGGACGGTCTTGGAGACTTGCTGATGACCTCTCCCGCCATCAGGGCTCTCAAGGAGGCGGCGATCAGCCGCCGAGTCGTCCTGTTGGCCTCGGCCGCCGGGGGTCAGGCGGCTCCCTATCTGCCCGGCGTCGACGATTGCCTGGTTTACGACGCGCCTTGGATGAAGGCCGGCGGCCAAGCCGGCGGCGCGCAGGCCGACTTGTCTCTGATCGAGCGCCTGCGCCGCGAGAATCCCTATCAACTGCTCACCGACTGGCTGCCCGAGCCCGAGCCTCACCAATTCATACGCCATGAGGTGCAACGGCAGCTCGATCTGGCCGCCTCGATCGGTTGTTACATTGAGGATGACCGCATCAGGCTCAAGCTGCCGCTGCCGATCCGCGCCAAGGCCGCGCGCCTTCTGCGCGACCTGGGGGTCGACCTCTCCAGAGCCTCGTTGGTCGCGCACCCGGGGGCCAGCGCTCCTTCTCGGCGTTATCCTCCGGAGCTTTTCGCGCAGGCCCTCGGACGGATATCCAGCGAGCACGAGATCCAAGTCATACTCACGGGCTCGGAGGCGGAGATCCCGTTGGTCGAGTCGATCAGGAGGGACATGGGCGCCTATTCCTACTCCCTGGCCGGAAAGCTGAATTTCGAGGAGCTGGCGGGCGTGCTCACTTGGGCCGATCTTCTCCTGTCCAACAACACCGGACCGGTGCATGTGGCCGCGGCGGTCGGAACCCCGATCATCGATCTTTACGCGCTGACCGACCCCCAGCACACCCCATGGAAAGTCCCGGCCAGGGTGCTGTTCCACGACGTGCCGTGCAAGTTCTGCTACAAGAGCGTCTGTCCCCAATCCCACAACGATTGTCTCAGGAAGATACCGCCTGAGTCCATCGTGGAGGCCGCCCGCGAGCTACTGGCCGAGTCGAGACCTGGAGCTCAGCCCCTTTGGAGACGCGCTCGATGACGGTCTCGGTGACCTAGATCGCGCGCGAGCCGAATCTGCGAGCCTGCACGCAACGTTCGTCCTCATGGCGGGCGATCCTGAGGGCGCGGCTGGCCGCCGGGCCCAGTCCGGGATGGCTGTCCAGGAACTGTGAGAGACGCCGCACACTGTCCTCGCTGCAAAGAGCCGGCGCCAGGTGCTCGGCGAAATCGTCTATCAAATGCTCGTCTGCCTCGTGGTCGAGCCTGGGCAAGGCCTGGAAAAACTCGTCGGCCATGGCCCGGAGCTGCTCAGATTGCCCCGGCGGGAACAATCCAGCGACGGCGGATCTGAGCTCGGCCATCGGGCGAGGCGAAGGAACGGCGGTGATCTGGGAGAACCAATCCCTCTTGACGGACATCTCGGGACGGCTTGCCGAGGCGATGATCAAGGACTTGACCCCTCGCTCCGAGGGATCGCGCCGGGCCTCCTGCTGCGCCCGATCCCAGGCCCCTTCCCTGCCAGCGGCGTTGAGCTTGGCGATGATGGCCCAGCGCCGATCCTGGTCGATATCCATGCCGGGCAGCTTGAGCCGGCCGTCGAGCAGCGCCTCGAGCCGCCTCATGGACCGGCCGGTAGACGCTACGTTCACGAAGCTGTCGAAGAACAGTTTCTGGGCGTCCGTCCCCGGCTTTTCCTTATCCAGCCTGCGCCAGAACGCCTTGTCGAAGCCGGGGGAGGGCCGGCCCAAATACCTCAGAAGACTGGGCGAGCTGCCGGAGCGCCCGTGGATGAATTGGGCGAGCGCGCTCAACACCTTGAAATCGGTCTCGCGCTCGAGCTCCTGGAGCGCCAACCTCTCGAAGCGCCATGCGGCGAAGCGCGCGTCGCGCACCATCTGCCATATCTCATGCCAGACCATCTGACGCAGCAGGGGATAGGCGATGCGCTGCAGGTCCGGCTCGATCGCCCTCAGCGAACGCTCATCGATCTCGACCTTGACGTAATCGTAATCGTCATCGTTGGGAAAGACGAAATCGGGGCAGGCGACGCCGCGGGCGGCGGTCACCTCGGTCTCCTTGCCCTCATACTCCGCTCCGATGGCCTTGTCCAGCTCGAGGCCCTTCTCCGACCGGCGGAAGAGGGCCACCAAGGTCTTATGCCTTTTCAGGGTCGGATGCTCCCCCGAAGCCGATTGCTGGAGCCGGAAATCCGAGACCCGGCCGGCCTCGCAGCGGTATTGAGCGCGGATCGCGTTCACTCCCGAGGTCTCCAGCCACTCGCGGGTCCAAGCCCGCAGATCGCGTCCCGCCACCTTGCCCAGGGCGGCGAAGAAGTCCTCGAGCTCGGCGTTGCCATAGGCCCAGCTCTTAAGATAGGCCCTCACTCCGTCGCGGAAGGCCTCGGGGCCCAAGGCGAAAGCCAATTGCTTGAGGGCGGCCGCCCCCTTGCCGTAGGTGATGCCGTCGAAGCGGGTGAAGGCGCTCATGGTATCGGGCACCGGGCCGTCGATCGGATGGGTGGTGGGCTGCTGGTCCTCCCAATACGCCCAACGCTTGATGCCCGAGAAGCTCTGCCAGGCCTCCTTGAACTCGGTGGCCTCGAAGGCGGCCATGGCCGCCATATAGGTGGCGAAGCTCTCATTGAGCCAGAGCCCGTTCCACCAGCGCATGGTGACCAGGTCCCCGAACCACATATGAGCCATCTCATGGAGAATGGTCCCGGCCAAGGCCTCCCGCTCGTCCTTCCGGGGCTTACCCCGGCGCACGAAGTCCTCAGAGAAGGTCACCGCGGCCACGTTCTCCATGGCTCCGTAATTGAAGTCCGGCACGATGACCTGATCGTATTTGCCGAAGGGATAGGGATAGTCGAAATATTTTCCGAAGAATTCCAGGCCCTGGCGGGTGACGCGGAACCATTCCTCGGGCTCCACATGCCTGGCCAGCGATCGCCGGGCCATCAGCCGCAAGGGAATCTTCCCGGCCGTGGACTCCCATACGCGATAGGGGCCGGCGTGCAGGGAAAGCACGTAGGGGCTCAGTCTCGGCGTCTGAGGAAAACTCCAAAGCGCCCTATCGGCCTTTCTCTCGACCCGTTGTTCGCGGGACGTCGAGACCACGATCCATTCGGCGGGCGCCTCCACGGATAAGCGGAGCTTGGCCTTGATGTCGGGCTGATCAAAGGAGGGCCACATCTTGTTCGCGTCATAAGGCTCGAACATCGAATAGAGATAAACGAGGCCGTCCTCCGGATCCTTGAATCGATAAAGCCCCTTGCCAGCGCGATCGTAGGCGTGACGGAAGACCATCTCCGCCGTGTTAGCTCCCCGGCGAAGGGCCTTCGCCGGCAACGAGAGGAAATAGCCATTATAGGAAACCGTGACGCTCTGGCCGTTGACGCGTAGCGACTCGATGGTGCCGCTGTCGAAATCCACTGTCAGGGAGTCGGCGCTTCCCGTCCAATCGAAGCGCGTCACGACCTTCCCGGAGAACTCCGGCGAGTTCGGATCCAGGTTCAGATGGAGATCGTACTCCACCCCGCCCACCGCCACGGCGCGCGCCCGAGCGTCCTCCTCGCGCAGGCCCCGGCTAGCGGGCCGGGCCTCGACGATCCCGGCGAGAGAGGCAAAAAGACTCGCAAAAATGGCCAATCCGATCTTCATGGCCGATTATCATAGCATGGCGGCAACGAGACGGATCAGCCGGCCGGTTGCCCTGGAACGGCGGGCGGCGCCGCTATCGCCTGCAATTGCTCGAAAAAGCGGGCAGGCGACGGCAGTCTCTTGGAGGGTTCGGGATGAAGGGCCGCCTCGACGAGGCGATCGAGCGCCGGGGGAAGCCCGGCAACGCGCAGGCTTGGCTTGGCGAACGCCATTTGGCTCTTCTCGAGGGCCGTGGCGCTGTCGGTAAAAGGCCTTTCGCCGGTCAGCATCTCGTAAAGGCAGATGCCCAGCGAATAGACGTCGCCCTGCTTGGAGACGATCCCATCCTCGTTCTCCGGAGCCATATACATCGGGGTGCCGGCGATGGTGGCGGTGCGGTCAAGCTGCAAGGGATTGAGCGGACGGCCCGCGAGACGGCCCCCCTTTTCCGAGATGCCCCGGGCTATGCCGAAGTCCATGAGCTTGATGTGGCCCTGCTCGGTCACCATGATATTGGCGGGCTTGAGATCGCGATGCACCAGGTTGTGCTCGTGGGCGAAGGCAAGAGCGTCGCAGACCGGCCGCAATATGGCCACCGCGGTCTGCAGGGGAATGCGGCCCTTTTCGGCCAGAATTTGATGCACCGTCTTTCCGGAGACGAGCTCGAAGACGAGATAGATCTCCTCGTTCTCCTCGATTATTTCATGGATGTCGACTATGGCCGGATGCCGGAGCGCGGCCACGATCTTGGCCTCCTTGACGAAAAATTCCCTCCACTCGGGGCCGGATCGGGCCAGCTCGCGGGGGAGCTTCTTGACCGCCACGGGACGCCCGAGACTGAGGTCCATGGCCTCCCACACCTCTCCCATGGCGCCGCGCCCGACCATGCGTCCCAATTGATATTTCCCGGCGACCAGGCCGGCAGGGGACAGACGCACCGGGCTCCTCGGCCTGCGGGACGGCCGGGCGCGCAGTAACGAGAGGCCGAAAGTCGCCGCCAAGACCGAAAGCGCCAAGGGCCAGGGCCAACGCTGCCTTCCCGCGACCGCGAGCACGTCTTCGATCAGTTGGGAGTCGTCGCGGCCGGGATCATAGATGCTCTCTCCCGTCCTGGCCGCCCGAGCCTTCTGATGGAACTTGGAGTCGAGCGACTCCGCCGTCTCGATGTCCTTGAGCATGCCCTCGCGGTCTTTCAGCATTTCGCGGGCATAGGACCTGATCGCATAGGCGTGAGCACGCCCCCGGTCGATGCCGATAGCCCGGGTGGCGGCGTGCAGCGCCTCCTCGGCTTTCCGCTGCTTGAGAAGGCTCCAGGCCAGCGTCTCGAACACCAAAGGATTGCGATCGTTATAAAAGATGGAAAGCCTGGCCTCATTCTCGGCCATCTGGTATTGACCAAGCTGCCGGTAAGCCCTGGCGCGCACATGATGGGCTTCGCCCCTCAACGGCTCGAGCTCGCGCTGATTGCGACTGAGCTCGATCGCATTCCAGGCTTCCTGGATCGCGGCCTGATGCTCCTTCATCCCGAGTTTGTTCTCCGCCAGGCGAAGTTTATCCCGGACCCGGCGCGCCACGCTCGAAGATTCCGGGGCCGCGGGCGCGGGCTCCACTTTGGCGACGCCATCAAGGCTGTTCTTCTGGCCGGACATCTCGTCGAACCGGGAAAGATCGAGGCGCGGACTGGGGGAGGCTCGGCGCGTGGCATGGCCGATTTCAACCACCCTGGCCCTCACGGGGGCGATCGGCCCCAGATCCGGATGCAAATTGGGGCCGGCCATGGCCAGCAAAGGACGCGCGGCCTCAGGACGTTCCGACTCGCTGTCTCTCCTCAGCTCGTCCGGCAAGTCGGGGAGAAGCGCCTCTGAATCGCGAGGCGACTCGATATCGGCCGGCGGATGGAGCTCGACGCCGGCGGCCTCCTCGGGCTCGGGGGAGCCGGGCGGGGGTTGCGGGGGTTGCGCTGCTTCGCCTCTGGGATCTTCGCTCGAACCCGGACCTGGCCCCGAGCCATTTTCGTCGTCAGAATCATTCTCCGTCCGGCTAGGACCCGACGAAGCCCGCGCTCCTGCGGCCGGAGGAGAATTTCGCCCCCTTTCTCGGTCGTTCCCTCTTCCGGAACCGCCTCCGGTGATCATGCTGAAGAACTGGCCGACAAGATTCCGCAGCCATTCCCCGATGTCCGGTTGCCTTCTCGGTCGCGCGAAGGCGTCGGGGATAGCCAGGACCAGCACTAGAAGGCAAAGGATCAGGGCCTTCATATCTGGGATTCAGCGATATTATTGGGCCGGATCGAGTAAACGTCAAGAAGGAAACAGGGTAAAAATACGATTAAAACGGCCCTATCAGGCGGGAGGAGGTATTTCCAACAGCCTGGCCATGCCCTTGAGGGGTATGAGAACCTGTTGGGGCCTATGTCCGAGCTCGTAGCCCAACTCCCGGAGGGCCCTTTCCCTCAGCATGAAATAGAGAAGCAGCTCTATTTGCTCGATGGAGGACGGCAGGAACGGGGTCGCCTGGGCTGCCGCCAAATAGGACTTTAGAAAGGAAGCGCTGACCCAAAGATGCCAGTACCTGGCCCAGTTCTCCAGATCGAGGAGATCCTCTTGGCGGACTATCACCCCGCTCTCGCGGCCGAAAAGCGCGGTATAAGCCGCATCACTCGTGTCCGGTTAAAAACAAAGAATCCTCCGTCATTGGTAGACTGGTTGTGTCGAGCAACCTAAATCCACCGACGGAGGACTCTTCACGTGCATTCTAACACAATCCTCAATCA
>JACQPG010000030.1 GCA_016207665.1 Elusimicrobiota bacterium
GGCGCCATGCTTCGGGGGCCGCTCATTTCCCCCGCTGACTTTGGCGTCTGGTCGGGCCGTCCCACCACCCATCCGGGGCTCCTTGACGGGGCCGCCGCGGAGGCGATTCGTCGGCCCTGTCGCCATAGAGACCTCCTTGAATAGTTACGGCTTAGGAGGTATACGAGCGATGAAGAGGAAAGTTCCCGGTTAGAACGAGGCTTCTGCGGACTTATCGTAGAAGATGCTTAGAAGTCATCCAGAAACCCGTTTGAGCACGATCAGAGCACAAGCCATATGAATCAGGCCGAGGAAAATCATCGCGGATCGCTCGTATCGTACCACCAGCCGGCGGAAGTTTTGGAGCCACGCGTTGGTGCGACGACGATCCAACGTCGAACATAGCGTCGCAGCGACCGGCCATCCTGCGTCGCCGGCTTCTTTCGGTTTTCGCGATGCGGGACGATCAGTTCGATGCCGCAAGCTTCCAGCCGTTCTCGCAGCGGGTCGCTATCGTAGGCTTTGTCGGCAATCAGGCACTCAGGGCGGGTTCGGGGGCGCCCGGGACCGAGATGGCCGACGCGGACCGTTTCGAGGGTGATTTCGGCAAGCTTGACTTCCGCCGGGGATGCCGAGTCCAGGTGAACTCCGAGTGGAGTACCTTTGCCATCAACCAATACCATAAGCTTCGATCCCTTGCCTCGTTTTGTCTTGCCGACTTTGAGCCCCCTTTTTTGGCGCTGAAAAAGGTTCCATCTATAAAACACTCGTTCCAGCGGATGTGGGCCCGGTCGTTGAGCTAGGTCAGAAATGCCCGCCAGAGCTTCTCCAAGGTGCCGTTCTCCGTCCAGTTCTTCAGTCGGACATGGACGGTGCTCCGCTTGCCATATATATCGCGGAGGTAGTTCGCTCCAAGGAGCCCCTGTCCATAGAATCCAAAGGATGCCCTCGAAACAGAGGCGGTCATCGGCGGGAGGTCGGCCTCCCTTGGGGTTGAGTTTGCGCTCCGGAAGTTGTTTTGCAACCAATTCCCACTGCCGGTCGGTGAGTTCGCGCCAAGCTATGAGGTATCTCCCTGCAATGCAGGCATTCCTCGGCGGAAGAGTCGATCATAGCATCTTCAAGAGGGTTTCTGGATGACTTCTAAGCAGTCGAGCCAGATATGAGGATGTTGATCCTTCATATCCATCCAGGGAAGAGATATGCTGCTGTCGTCGAGCACTAGCTCGTAAGATAGCCTGTTTTTGAGTATAACCCGCTCAAGGTTTCGGTGTTTTCCTTATAGATCATTCTTATAAATCGCTCCACCCTTCATGATGAGCGGAAGATTGGCTGGGTCCTGAAGGATGGTTAGATCGGAGAGAGGATCGCCGCGAACGAGGATGAGATCGGCCAGCAAGCCCGGCTCTATGCTTCCTACCTGGCCCGAAAGGCCGAAGAGCTCGGCATTGACCCGAGTCGCGGAAACGATCGCCTGCATGGGCCCCATGATGGCCGCTTTGAGGGCGAGTTCGGCTGCCTGCTTGACGTGGAAGCGGCCGAGCAGGTCCGAACCGGAAGCGATCCGTACCCCAGCTTGGAGCGCTGTATGGATGCTCTCAACGCTTTTTTCAAGAGCGCGGCGCAGCTTATCGAGCTGCTCCTTGTCCAGCTTGCCGTCCCTGACTAATTCCTCGTAAGTGATCATGGTCGGCACCAGATAAGTCCCGGCTTCCGCCATAGCCTCGGCTGCCTTTTGGTCAAGCAAGTTACCATGTTCGATGGAACGCACGCCGGCTTTCACGGCGCGTAGTATGGAAGGGCCGGAATAGGCGTGCGCCATCACATAACTCATATGATTGCCAGCCTCCGCCACCATAGATTTTAGCTCCCCGAGGGAATAATGGCTGGCTTCCAACTTGTCGGCCGGCGACATGGCTCCCCCAGAGGCCAAGACCTTGATCTGGTCGACCCCGCGCCGAAACTGATCCCGCACAGCGCGCCGAACCTCGGAGACGCCGTCCGCCACGATCGACAACCACAGCCCTTCCGGAGCAGAGCCGCCTTCCGAAGGCCTGCGGCGATCTCCATGGCCACCCGTCTGGCTCAGCGCGCGTCCAGCAACCAATAACCTGGGACCAGGAACGAGCCCATTATCGACGAGATTACGCACGCCCGCATCGATCCCGCCGGCGTCGCGTACCGTGGTGAAGCCTTGCATCAATGATTGTTCCACCCGGAGCAACGCCATGTGGACTTGCTCGGAGAACCAATAGCGCCTGTGAATCTCTTGGTTGTTCTCATAAATGGCGCCATGATGGACATGCGCATCCATAAGCCCAGGCATCAAGGTGATCCCCTTATCCGCATCGAAAGAATAAGCCATATCGCCGGCTTCGCGCAGTCCTCTGCGGGGCTGCTGGCCTGGAAGCATCACTTCCTTGATCCGCTCCCCTTCCACGATCACGCTCGCCCCTTTAATCGGAGGCCCGCCTCGCCCGTCAATCAGGTTCACGTTGACGAACATCGAACGGCTGGGCCTTAGCGGCGGGAAGATCGCCCGCTTAAATGCAGGCTCTCCGGCTGAGGAAGTCTTGGATTGGCTGGCGAAGCCGAAGACGGGAAAGAACAGGAATAAGAACAGGCTAGATTTTCTCATGAAGGTATCTTAAGTCAAGGCGTTGGCCTTGGTCTAGGCCCAGAAGTCCTACTTGATCAGCTTCTTTGGTCCTAGGGCTGAGGCCACTCATAAGCGGAACGGTGAGCCCCGCGCTTGTCTACGTAGTCCAAGAAGCGGCGATAAAAGGGATGCTGGCTGATGGTCGCGCTGTCGCCGATCACGATCAGGAGCCTGCGGGCCCGGGTGACGGCGACGTTCATCCGCCGGGTGTCGGAAAGAAAGCCCACCTCCGCGTCCGCGTTGGAGCGCACCAGGGAGACGATGGTGGCCTCCTTTTCCCGCCCCTGAAAGCCGTCCACCGAGCCGATCTCGAGCCCGGGTTCCTTAATAAGAGTCTTGAGCAGCTTGGCCTGGGCCACGTATGGGGTGAGCACGGCCAGATCCTTGGGCTTGATGCCGGCCGAAAGCAGGCGCACGGCCAAGCGGCAGGCCAGCTTCGCCTCCCCCAGGTTCTCGCGGCTCTCCAAGAGTTCGTTCCACGATTCCTCGTAACCCGCTCCCGCCGTGTCTACGAAGGTGAGCGGTTGGCTGGTCAGATCGTCGGTTTCCACTCCGGGAAGCTCGCAGGCGGCGTGCGCCCGCACTGATTCATCGGCGATGAGCCTGCCCTCATAGAACTCCTGGGAGGAGAAGCCCATGATGCTCTCGTGCATGCGATATTGCACGCGCAACAGGGTCTGGAGCGAGGAGGGCAGGGACTCCTTGAGCCGGTCGAACAATGTGACCGCCAGACCCCCTTCGGCGGCCTCCCGGGAATAGATGGTGGGAGGCAGCTGCAGGGAATCGCCGGCGAACACGGCTCTTTGGCCCATGGCGAGGGGAATCCACGAAAGAGGCTCGGTGGCCTGCGAGGCCTCGTCGAGGGCCACCAGGTCGAAATCTCCTTTGAGAATGTTGCGAGTGAGGCTTCCATGGGTGGCCAAGACCACCTGGGCCGAGCCGATGACGCGGCGCGATATCTCGGCCTCGACGTCGCGAGCCGCCCTCCACAACCGCCGGATCTCCCGGTCGCGCTCCTGCTGCTCCGCGTAGCCCAATTGTCCCCGTCCAAAACGGGAGCCCCGCTTGACCAGGCGATCCCGCCAGGCGTCCATCTCCCGGACTTCCTCGAAAGCGGGATCCTGCTCCACCAAGGCCGCCAGGTTATTATGCCTGAGGAACTCGAGCGTCCTCGCGGGATGGCCGAGCCGCACCACCCTGAGATTGGTCTCATGGAGCTTCTCGAGCATGTTGTCGACCGCGATATTGGACGGCGCGGTCGCCAGCACACGCTCGCCCATCGCGGCCGCCTGCCTGATGATCTCGATGAGCACCGTGGTCTTGCCCGTCCCGGGAGGGCCATGCACCAACGCCACGTCCTCCGCACCCAACGCGGTCTCCACGGCCTCCCTCTGGAACTCGTTGAGTCCGGGATTGAAGAAACGGAACTTGCTCTTGCTCCCGGAAGAGGGGCTTTTCTGGCCCAAGCAGATCTCCCGCATCTCGGCGAGCCGGGATTTGCGAGCCTGCGCCACGGTTTCCAAAGCCTTCCTCATCCTCTTATAAGTCGCGTCCGATCCCAGCAGGTCGATCTGGCAAGTGCCCCGGCCCAATCGCGCCGGCGGCGGGCCGTTGAGCGCCACGGTCGAACGATACTCGTCGACCCTATACATAGTCCCCTCCACCGATGCCGGATCGGATCCCGCCGGGAACGTCAGCAGGACGTTGTCTCCCGCGCTGATGGCGTGAAAGGGAGCCAGCTCCTCGTCGCGCTGCGGGCGCGACAAAGCCAACAAGGTCATGCCGGCCATGCCCTCTTCCACTCCGTCGACCGACAGGCCGGTGACGGTCTTGCCCAGGGCCTCGCGGGTCTGTATCGGAAAGCGGCGCAGGTCCCTGAGATTCTCGGCTTTTTCCGCCGCGCGCTCGATCTCCAGGAGCCCCAGAAGCTTCTCGAAATGACCTACAGCCTTTTTCATCGCTCGAGACTATCTTAGAATATAAAGGCACTCATGGCGCTCCAGGATATTCGCGGCATCAGGCTCGGAAGCAGGCCCAGACCCGGCTCGGGCGATTTCAGCCGGGATCTAGACCAGTACGTGGCCGGCAACAAGCTCTTGCTGCTGCCGACCGGCGGCGAGGTCTATCGCTCCATGTGGGAAGCCATCCAGTCAGCCCGCGAGACCATCCATCTGGAGACCTATATTCTGCGCAGCGACAAGACCGGACAACGCTTCGCCGAGCACCTCGAGGCCAAGGCCCGTTCGGGGGTGCGCGTCCGGGTCATATTCGATTCCGTGGGCTCATTGGACTTGTCCCCGGTCTTTATCAGCCGGCTGCGCAACGCGGGCGTGCAGTTCCTCGAGTATCACCCCCTGGCCCCATGGCGCCCTCGATGGAGCCTGGTACGCCGGGACCATCGCAAGATGCTCATCGTCGACAGCCGCATCGCCTTCACCGGCGGGGTCAATATCTGCGATGATCACGCCCCTATCGAGGACGGAGGCTCCAATTGGCACGACGTCCACGTGCGCCTGGAGGGACCCGCCGCCTTCGAGCTCGACCGATTCTTCCGGGCCGTCTGGTACAACGAGACGGGGCGCTGGTTCAAGCTCGAGTCCCCGGACCTCGGCACTCAGGGACCCTCGAAGGTCTGGGCCGCGGCCAACCAGGAGTTCCTCCACCGCTATCGCATTCGCGCGGCGTATCTGGGGGCGCTGCGGGCGGCCCAAAAGGAGGTCATCATAGCCAACGCCTATTTCGTGCCGGACCTCAGGATCACCCGCGCGCTGGCCGCCGCGGCTCGGCGCAGGGTGCAGGTGAAGATCTTGGTCCAGGGTCTGTCGGATATACTCTCCGTGTGGTACGCCGGGCGCTATCAATACGATTATCTTCTTCGCCATGGCGTGCGCCTTTTCGAGTGGCCCGGACCCGTGCTCCACGCCAAGACCGCGGTGGTCGACGGGTTATGGTGCACGGTGGGCTCCTATAACCTGGATCATCGCAGCCTGCTTCATAATCTGGAGGTCAATCTGCACGTGCTCGACCCGAATTTTTCAGGAGAGCTTAAGAAGCTGCTCGAATCGGACATAGCCCTCTCGCCGGAATTGAGGCTGGAACGATGGCGACGCCGGCCGTACGCGGACAAATGCATCGAACGTTTCTTCTATCTCTTCAGATATTTTTTCTGATTCCGATTTGCTAGGCTAGGCCCCGTGAAACTCTATCTTCTGCGCCACGGACACGCCCCGGCCGCCCACGACGCCGGCGTGGCCACCGACGATCAGAGGCCGCTCTCGGATGAGGGCCGCGAAGGCGTGCGGCTGGTGGCCGGGGAGCTCAGGAAAAGAGGCGGCCGGCCGGGATTGATACTCCATAGCCCCTTGCGCCGAGCCAAGGAGACCGCCGAGGTGGCTCAGGCCGTGCTCAAGCCCGTCCAAGGCGCCCGGCTCTTCAACCCTTTGGCCAACGCCATGCCTGCCTCCGCGCTGCTCGACGAGCTTCGGCCCGAGCTGGACCGGACGCACGAGCTTCTGGCGGTCGGACACCAACCCCAGCTCGGCGAGCTGGCTTCCCTTCTCTGCGGCCGAGTGTTCGAGCTCCGTCCCGGCGGCCTGATCGCCATCGAGCTCTCCGATGGAGCGGCCCAGACTCTTTGGGCCTGCAACCCGTCGGATTTCGGCGCCTGACCCTTCATGAGTCGCCGCCTAGGCTGGGCGCTGGCTTTGGCCTTATGGACTTGGGCGGCCCTTCCGGGCCAGGCCCACGCCTTGTTCATCAAGAGCCAGATGGAAAGGATCGACCGGGAAGGCCTGTTCGACTCCGAGTACTTCCTCGATCTCCTCGGCTTTTCCTTTCCCCAGGAATGGGATGAGGTTTGGCGGGGCTCCAGCGCCTCCTACAGGATCAACGGCGCGAGCCTGGACTGCTGCGACCTGGCTCTCCAACAAGAGGCTCGCCTGCTGCGGCGCCTTCCCGGCCAAGCGTGGTTCGCCTTCCGTTTCTTGCAGAACGATGATAAGGACGAGCAGCGAACCCATCACTGGATCGAGCTAGGGAAGGAATGGGCCTACGGCTTCTCGACGCTGGCCTATGGCGAACCGACCTTCCACAAGGAAGACTCGGACATCGGCCTTGGTCTCGCCTGGCGCCGCCAAGACGCCGGCATACTCTGGCGCCGTACCTGGGTCGACTTCAGCTTCAATGAACGGAGCAGCAGCGGCCAACGTTATGGGCGCGCTCCGGTCACCGATGAGTTCCGCCTCGACCTGTCGGTCCGTGATCACCGGGCCGGCGCCTGGGTGGAATTCGATCATCCTCTCTCCCGGCAGATCCCGGCCGAGAGCCGCGTCTTTTTCTATCGGAGGACCTCTCTCGGGCTGCGCTGGTCCAAGGATCTCCGGCTGACTCCGGCTCTGGAGTACCAGTATCAATACCAGAACCTAGCCAACGGCTTCGAGCCGGATTCCGGCTCCTCGCTCTCCCAAAGGCGCCGAGTCCATCGGGCCCAAGCATCGCTGTCGCTTCCCCTAGGAAGCGCCGATTCCGTCGAAGCGGGCCAGGCGTTTTGGCTGCGCCGCGCAACTAACGATCGGCCGAACTCGCCGGCCGACAGCCATCACCGGCGCTGGGAGATCGAGCCTTACGCCCGATGGCGGCATCGGCTCGGGGCGGCGCTGGTCTCGGAGTTGGCCTCCTTTCTTTCCTTCGGCGAGAACCGCCGCGGCGCCGATCCCTCGTTTAACCAGTCCATCATCGAGGCCAAGCTGGGCGCGGGTCTGGACTTCGTGTTCGGACCCAGCGGCCGTCTCGGGCTTTATACCACCTTCGACATCGACAGCCTGCACCGCCACGCCTGGGACGGCGGCAACATCCGCGGCATGTTCCTATTCTAGAGGAGTTGATATAATTCGTAGGGAAAGGCAATGAGCGCCAGAAAGCGGCGTAGATCGGATTTTGAGGAGACGCGCCATCTCATCAGGCGCATCCCGCATCACTGGCTCTATTCGAGCCTCGGCTTTCTCATCGGCTTGGGCTCGCCGGTGGGCGCTTTTCTGATGCGATTCTGGATGGATTCTCCCATACTCAAATCCACCTGGGTGCGCTACGAGCTCGATTACAACTTCCTCTTCTACGCCTACATGGGCCTGGGGACCGTGGTCGCCTTCACCCTATTCGGCTATATCATCGGGCTGCGCAGCGAGCGCCAGCGCGTCCATAACCGCATACTCAGCGCGCGCCTGGACGAGCTCCATCTGCGCTCGGTCACCGACAGCCTCACGGGAGCTTACACCCACGGCTATTTGCGCGAGATATTGGAGCTCGAGATACAGCACTCGATGACCAATAAGTCGCCGCTCTCGGTGTTGATACTCGATATCGACGACTTCAAACGGATCAACGACAGCCACGGCCATTTGTTCGGCGATCGGGTGATCAAGGAGACCGCCGAGACGGTGAGCGCCAATATACGCTCCGAGGACATACTCGGCCGATACGGCGGAGATGAGTTCCTGGTGATCATGCCGGGCACAGAGAGGGAAACCTCCCTGCACATCGCCCGGCGCGTCTGCGGGGCCATCGCCCGGAACGGCTTTCTGGCCACGGTGAGCATCGGCGTGGCCACCTACACGGGCCAGGAGCCGCTCAGCGCGCAGGAGCTGCTGCAGCAGGCCGACGCCAATCTCTATCAGGCCAAGAGAGAGGGCAAGAACCAGGTCGCCGTGACCAGCGCGGTCAAATTCCCCGCCTAATCCTCGAGGGCTTGCTCGAGAAACCGAGCGAGTCTGGACCGATAAATCTTGCCGAAACGGATAAACGCCTCGAGATGCCCCCCCTCCTTCCACGGTCCAGAGCTCCTTGGGCTGAGGCAGCCTCTGGAATATCCGATGCGCGAAACGGTAGGGGATGATCTCATCCGAGTCGCCATGTATGATGAGGACACGGCAGGGCAGAGGATTTGGGAACTTGACAGGGGAGCCAACTCACCCTATACTCACGAAAATGAGCAGGAATCGCCGGATGGGGACGCTCGTTTTCGCCTCAATCGCGATCTTCGCGGCCGCCGCGCGAGCCTCTGAGGACGTCAAGCGCTTCCTTGATAAGGCTCGCCAGTCCCAGGGTCCGGCTCCGGTCCGTTCCGGCGAGACTCAATCCGGAACGCGGAAAATCGACCCAGCCATGGCGCGGGCTCTCCAGGGATCGGAGGGGCTCTACGAGGGAGTCAAGAGAGACCTGGACGAGCCGGGCCTGGTCGAGATGGAGGCCAACTTCTCAGGGGATCAGATCGATTTCAGGATCAAATACCTCAAGCCCAAGCATGGCCGAAGGGTGCTGGAGGACCGGTTTCGCCTAAGGGACTTCAGGCTGGCTTCCGCCAAGGAAACCGAGATCCTAATCAAGGAGCTGGCCTCGATGAAGCTGTCCGCCGAGCGCGTCGTGATACTGCATTCCAAGAAGGCCGGCGATCTCGACCTGGTGTTCGTGAGGGATCCCCAACCCGGTCAATACGGCCTGCTCATCCTTTATCCGTCCAATAGGGCCTCCGAGGCCCTGTTCCTCTTCAGCCCGGCCCAGATACAGCGCGGAGAGCTCCGGGCCTATCGCTCACGCTTGGGCGGCTGATCAATCCTCTCGGGCCGCGGAAAACACGCATCTCCGGCGATAGTGGCAGCGCGGGCAGAAAGAGGTATCGGGCCTGAATTCCCCGGCCTCGATGCGCTCCGCAGCGGCCAAGATCATGGCCTTGAGCTCCTCTTCCCCCGAGTCATCATAAGGGATGGTGCGGCTCTCCCCCGCGGCCAGGTAATGGATGCTCAACAGATCCGGCTTGAATCCCAAGCTCTCGCGCACGCCCAGGGCGTAAAAACGCAGCTGGAGATTGGCGGAAAGCCGCTCGGCCGCCGGTGGCTCCGATTCGAGCGAGGTCTTGTAGTCGATGAGTTCCCGCCGGCCGTCCGGATGCTCGTCGATCCTGTCCACCATCCCCCGGATGCTACGCGGGCCCAACGGATAGGCGAACTCCTTCTCTATCCCGATGATGCGCGTGCGCCTGGACTTCTCATTTTCGAAATAGGATTCCAGCATGCGCAAGCCTTTGCGCCGCCAGAGGGCCTCCTCGGCGCCATGAGGGAAACCGCTCTGGGGCCACTGGCGCTCGAAACAGGCCTCCATCGCGGGCCAGTCCGCCTCCGCGGAGCGGTGAAAGCATTCGAGCGCGCGGTGCAGGCACACCCCGAGAGCCGAAGCGGGAGTCGCAGGGGCTTGCCAGCCGTCGATGAAGGCGAGCTTGTATTTCCAAGGACACTCGTTATAGAGCCGGAAGCGGGTGAAGCTCAGCTCCATGCTCAGGCCTTGGCGGCCCGCAAGAAGCTCAGGAAGGTATCGCCGTATTTTTCCCTGCGGAACAGCTCCAGCCCCGGCGGGGCCTCGATGGGCTCCTTGACGTGATGCTGGCAGACGATCAGCCCGCCCGGCGCCAACAGTCCCGCCTCATGCACCCGGCGCAGCGCGGGAGTGGAATAGGTCAACGGCTCCTTTTGGAGGTCCTTGTAAGGGGGGCCGAGGAAGATCAAGTCGAATTGGCTCACGCCGCTGCGGAATGGGATCCAGGACAGATCCTCCAGGGCGCTGCCGGGATGGGTCCTCGCCCTCTGCCGCATTCCGGTACGCTCCAGATTCGCCTCGAGCTCCTTGAGCAGATGGGGATTGAGATCAACGAAAAAAGCGAAGGAAGCGCCCCGGGAGAGGGCCTCGATTCCGACGGCCCCGGTCCCGGCGAAAAGATCGAGCACGCGGGCCTGCGGAATATAAAGCTTCAATATATCGAAAAGCGACTTTTTGATCCGGCCGGAAATGGGACGCACGGCCGGGTTTTGCCTGGCCTTGATCTTGCGGCCTCGGAACTCTCCGCCTATAATCCTCATGGAGCTCAATATTATAGAATGATCCGAGGCGGAGCAGAACCTCGCCAAAATGAGCGATAAAATCAGAATCCTGATCATCGATGACGACAGGATCACAGGTGGCTTGACGCGCGATCTCCTGCGCGAAGCCGGATTCGACGCCACCCATCTGGCGGAGGGCTCCAAGACCATGGAGGCTCTCAAGCAGGAAAAGTTCCCCGTGGTCGTGCTCGACATCCTGATGCCCGGGATCGACGGCATGACCTTGCTCCATCAGATCAAGAACGATCCTTCGCTCAAAGAGACCAAGGTCATCATGGTCTCCGGCAAATCCTTCCCCTCGGACAAGAAGCAGGCCCGCGACCTCGGCGCGGATCTGTTCATCGAGAAACCCTTCAAGATGGAGAATTTCGCCCAGCAGATCAACGATCTATTCCCACGGCCCGGCTCACGCGAGACCCCTGTGCCCAAGCTGGTGTCCGCGGGCAATCCCGCCATGGCGATCAAGATATGGGGTGGCCGCAGCCGCGGCGCCGATGCGGCCTCCCGCTATGGCAGCCGCACCCCGTGCGTCACGGTCAACGCGGGAGACAAGCTTCTGGTCTTCGACGCCGGATCGGGAGCCGTGGCTTTGGGCGAGAAGCTGGCCCGGGAAGGAAGGCACAAGGCGGTCTGGCTTTTCTTGACCCATTTCCATCCCGACCATATCGAGGGTCTGGGCTCACTGGTCTCCAGCTTGAACGAGGACGTGACGCTCAACATAGCGGGCGCCGGCGAGCCCGACAAGGGCTTCCAGAAGTTGGTGGAGGAGGCCTTGGAGCAGACCCTGCCCGAAGGCAAGACCCTGCGCGCGGCGGTCAAGCTCTATGAGATGCAGGAGAAGCAGTACGAGGCCATCCCGGGGATGGTGATCGCCTCGTTTTACGTGAACCACCCGGGAAGGACGATCGGTTTCGGCGTCGATCTAGCGGGACGGAGGTTGATCTATTGCCCCGATAGCGAGCTTTACAGCGAGCCTGCGTCCTCGCTGCAGGACTACGATGAGAAACTCGGCGCCCTATGCAGCCGGGCCGACCTTCTCATCCACGACGGCCGCTACACCCACGAGGATTACAGCTTGCTCAAAGGGCAGGGTCATTCATCCTTCGTCAATGCCGTCGATTTCGCCTGCCGCAATCAGGTCAAGCGGCTCATGCTTTTCCATCTCGATGGGCGCTATGACGACTCGCGGCTCGACCTGATGGCCGCCCAGGCCGCGGCCCTGGCGGCCGAACGCGGAGGCGAGCTTCAATGCGTCCTGGTCCGCGATGATCTTTCGGTAGGAATATAGACGGCGGCCTGACGCACGAATTCCAGGTTCTCTCCGTCCCTTCCCTCGCCCTTGGGCGTCTCGATGATGCCCACCGCCTCGCGGTATTCGGGGCGTTCCAGCAGCGCCTTGAGGGCCTCCGAGGCGATGAAGCCCTCCCCCCAATGACTGTGCTGCTCCCGGCGGGATCCTAGGAGAGCCCGGGTATCGTTGAGATGGAAGGCCTTGACCCGGTCCGCGCCCAAGAGACGATGCGCCCGCGACAGGAATCGGTACATTCCCTCCGCCGAGCCCAGATCATATCCCGCGGCCCATGCGTGGGCCGTATCGAGGCAGACGGCCGATGGCACCCGGCCGAGCAGGCCCAGCAGGGTTTCAAGCTCCTCGAGCCTCCCGCCGAGCCGCCGGCCTCCCCCCGGCACGTTCTCCAGGTAAATGGGGATGGGAACCGCGGCCCGCTCCCAAGCCTCGCGTATGCTCTCGGCCGCCAAACGAAGGCCTCGGCCGGAATCCCCTTCCGGCGAATAAGCGCCCGCATGGAGCACGTAGGCCTCCCCCCCGAGCCGGCCGGATAAGGCCAATTCCCGGGCCAATTTTTCGACGGAGGATCGGCGGCGTGACTGGTCGCTTGAGGCAAGGCTGGGCACGAAACGGGAATGGATCAGCAAACGCATCACGCCGCCGGACTCCCTTGCTTCCCTGAAAGAATCGATCTCCGCGGCCTCGGGCTCGTGATGCCTGCGATAGGGGAGCATTTGCAAGGCCTGGCATCCCAAATCGGCGGCCTCCTTGAGAGCGGCGCCAAAGCCGCGCAGCACCGAACCGTGTATTCCCAGTATCATCAGGCCCAGCCGGAGACCCAGCGCAGAATCTTGGCCTTGAACGCGTCGTAGGGGAACCACCAGAGATCCGGAGACTGGGAAGGCCACTCATGGACGCAGACGGACTGCTGCCAACAGAACATCCGGAGCCCCTCGTCGCCATGCCTGCGCCCCAGCCCGCTTCCCTTGATGCCGCCGAAAGGCAGCGTCGCGATCGAGTAATGCGTCACCAGATCGTTCACGCTCACCATGCCGGCCTCCACGGAAGCCGCGAGGCTTTCCGCCTTGGACAGGTCGGAGCTCCAGATGCTGGCGGAAAGCCCCAATGGGCTGAGATTGGCGAGCCGAAGCCCCTCCTCCGCCCTGCCGATCTTCATCACCGGCAGCACCGGCCCGAAGGTCTCGTCATGCATCAGCTTCATGTCCGGGGTGGCCTCCAGCACCAAGGCCGGCGCCATCATGAGATTCTCCTCGTCGAGTATTTCCCCGCCGATCACCCGGGCCCCCTTGGACCGGGCGTCCTCGAGCTGGTCCTTGATCCGCTCGAGCTGCGGCTTGAGCGCCAGGCGGCCCAAGTCCCGCTCGCGGCCTTTGAGGGATTGGCGCAGCGCCTGCAGGCCCTTGCGCACGGCCTCGGTGAAGGTCTGGTAGACCGACTCATGCACGAAGGCCCTCTCGACCCCTATGCAGAGTTGTCCGCTGTTGGCAAAAGCTCCCCAGACCGCGGCCCGAGCCGCCCTCTCGAGCGGAGCGTCCTCGAGCACGATCATGGGATGCTTGCCGCCCAACTCAAGAACCGCCGGCTTGAGCCTCGCGGCCGCATGGCTGGCGACCTCCCGCCCGACGCCCGGCGAGCCCGTGAAAACGATCATGTCAGCCTGGGAAACCGTGAAATTTCCCGCCGAGCCGTCCCCGAGCGCCACCGAGATCAAGCCTTCGGGGAAGAGTCCGGAGCTTCTCGCCTTGTTCTCGAGCCAGACAGCGGTCCTCCAAACATGCTCCGAGGGCTTGATCAGCACCGCGTTTCCCGCCAACATCGCCGCTACCGCATCGGTCGCGGCGAGGATGAACGGGAAGTTCCACGGAGTGATCAGCCCGATGAGACCATAGGGGTGGTAGCGGACATAGGCCCTCTTGTTGAGGAACAGCCAAGGACGCCAGACCGGATGCTCCTGGAGTATGCGATGGGCATTGGCGCAATAATAGCGGACGAGGATGTCGGCGCCCGAAAGCTCCAGCATCTGGGTTTCGAGAGGAGGCCTGCCTATCTCGTCCTCGATGATACGGGCGAGCTCATCGTGGCCAAGCCGGATCCCTTCCCAAAACTGACGGATGAGGCTCACCCGGTCGCTGAGGCTGTACCGCCTCCAGGCCGACGCCGCGCTGCGCGCCAGTTCCGCCTTGGCCTGGAGCTCCTCCGCGGACATATTCCTCGCGGGAGGCGGAATGATTCGCTCGGGCCGGGTCACGGCAAAAGCATAGCCGTAACGCGGCCCGAGAGCAAGCCCCCGGAGAGGCCGCCTAAGTCAGACGGCTGCGTGCATTTGGGAGTATCGCATCGCCTCCTTGAGGCGCTGCTCGACCTTGGCCCAATCGACGTTCCTGAGGAACGTTTCCACGTATTGCGACCGGCCGGCCGCCCCATAATCGACCATATAGGCATGCTCCCACGCGTCCATGACCAGGATGGGAATATAGCCGGCCGGATGCCCGTGCTCGTGCAATGTGATCCAGTGATCGCTCAGCACGCCAAACTCCGGGTCGAAGTACAGTATCGCCCACCCGATGCCGCGCATTTTCCCAATCGCCGAGAACTCCTTTCTCCAGCTCTCGAATCCGCCAAAGAACCGCTTTAGCTGCTTGGCCAGCTCCGTGGCATCGCTCAAGGGAGGCTGCCCCGCCTTGAGGACGGAGAAGTAATGCTCATGCAGGATCATGCCGTCGTACTCGAACCCGAGCCGCCGCTTCATTTCCGCGAACTCGGGGCCGAATTCGCCCTTGCGCGCCAGGGCGTCGATCCTCTCGTTGAGGAGATTGACGTTCTTGACGTAGCCCTCGTAGAGGCTCCAATGCCGGGACACCTGGTCCTCGCTGATCCCGTCCAGGTTCCTGGGCCTGAGCTCCTTGCGTGCCTGATAAGTGTGGACCATTCGATCCTCCATTATTGACTTGATCTGATCATTCGCCTTTGCCACTTGAGTATCTCCCGCCTCGCGTCATAGTCACCCCGCAATCGGCCCATCTCCTCCTTGAATTCAGCTTTAAGCGCCCTGACCCGGGCGCGCTGCTCCGAGCGGCTGAGATCCTTATAGACGGGGCTTTCGACCAACGCCTTGCGCCGCGTCTCAAGCTCGCCGCGCAATTTCCCGCTCTCCGCCGCGAAACCAGTCTCGATGTCCTTGAGAGCCGCGTCGATTTCCGGAACCGTGGCGGGGTGGCTGAGGCCGGGCTCCTCTACGGCCGGGCGCGGCATGGTCGATTCCAGGGGCCGGTCCTGTCCCTGCGGCGGATGGCTGGGCATGCCGAAAGGAGGCACGGCGCCATGCTGGGCCGGGGGGAAGGCGGGTTGATGCGTCTGTCCGGGCGAGGCGGCCGACGAACCCGGCTGTGGACTGGGCTGCGCCACAGGATCCGAGGACGCTCCGGAGCGTCCGGCCGCGACCACCAAGAACATCATGCTTAGAACTGCTGCTCTCATCATTCCTCCTTCTAGGGTGCCTGTGCGCCAGGCTGCTGTATGAAAAACGGGGCCGAGCCGGTCGAGGGCTGGCTGGTAAACGGGGCCTGGGGCGTGCTCAAGATGGCCCCTGGCGCCACGAACGGGGAAACTGGGAAGGTCTGCTGGAATTGGGCTCCAGGCTGGTTGAACGGCATGGGAGAAGTTCCGGGAGCGGTAGCCGGAGGAGCGGTCGATGACGGCGTGCCGCTGGCCTGCGGAGCTGCCTCGGGAGGCGGCTCGGCCGCCTGGGTACCGCAGCCCAAGGCGCCCGCGGCCAGCAGCGCGCAGAGCGAGGCTCTAACCCGTTCCATACCGATCAAGTCCTCGATCCAAGCCGCGACCTCGGATTATCCCGGCGGAGTTGGCCCTTGAGCGGTCCTTTCAAGTCCCGCTCGTTCATGAAAGCCTCCAGGTAGCGCCGAGTCTGTATCAGATGTTCCCTGAGCTTGGTGTTCCCCTGGTCAACCACGGCCTCGGCCGCGTCCAGAGCCCGGCGGGCCTCCGCCAAACGCCCCTGCCGCAAATAAATATTCGCCAGGGTGTCGAGCACGTAGGGCTCCAACGGCCCCGCCTTCTTCAAGGCCGCCTTGGCCAGCGCTTCGGCCTTGTCCAGACGGCTGCCGCGCGTGAGATAGACCACGGCCAAGTTATTGTTGGCGCTCGGATGATCCGGAGATATCTTGAGAGCCCGCAGATAATAGATCTCGGCCTCCAGCAGCGACCCCGTCTTGTAGGCCAGATTTCCCAAGGCGACTATCGCGGGCAAGAAACCCTTGTCCTTGCGCAGTGCCGCTCCATATTCCTTGGCCGAGCTCGAATGCAGGCCTTGCTCCTCGTAGGAATGACCCAGGCGAAGATGTTCCTCCGCGCTCAACGGATCCTCGTGCTGGATCAGCCCCACGATACGGGCGCAACCGGACAAACAAAGGACGGCGAGGGCGGCAGACAGCGGATATTTTGTTTTCATGGCGCCTTGGTCATCGTCTCCCAGCGATGTGCCTCCTCCTGCGGTAGAGCCAATAAGGTCCATCGATCCGTCTTTTCCCATCCCGAAAGGAAACGGCGGCAATCCATGAAATGGTCCTTTCTTGAACTATAATGCACGTAGACTCCCCGACGCCTCTCGTCGAATCCAGTGATCACCACATAGTGGCCCTTGGGAGCTCGCCGAAAATCCAAATTGAGCAAGACCAACAGAGGGTGCCCCGCCTTGAGGTTTTCGAGGCTGCCCGAGTAGGCCTTGGTCATGAGCCCGCGCTCCTGGGCGGCCAGCATCAGGTCCAGAGGCAGCGCGCCGTCCAGCTTGGCCATATGACCTGTTCCTTAAGGCTTCCCACGTCGACAGGGCGAGACCAATAGCTCAAGACGCTGGCCAAGGAAGCGGGGGCGCAGAGCTCCACGTCATCGGGAAAGAAGGGCACTTTGAGCCTCACGGCGGCCTCGTCCCGTCCAGGCGCCGCCCGCGCCATCTCGCGCGCGGCCCCGCAACCCCAGGTCCCGAGCCACGACAGGACGAAAACGGCAAGCGCGGCATCGATCCTGCGCATGACCACCTCCCGAGAGATTCGATCAGCCGAGGCAGGATAACAGAGGAGCGCGGAACGAAACTATGGAGGCGTTGTAAATGATGCTTGTCGCCGCTAGCGGGAACGGGGAATCTGCTCGAAGTCCAGATCCAGCAACGGCCAGGAACGGCACTCGGGATCATGGAAGTGCCACCATTCCTCTTGAAGAGCCTTGAAGCCGGCTCCTTCCATGGCCGCCCGCAAACGCAGGAGATTCTTAACGGCTGCCGGACTCGCGCCCAGGCCCGAGGCGCGGGGCCCGAACTCGTCGAAGTCGGAGGGCATCTCCACCGGCCCGCCTTCCAGGTCCGCCAGGCCCACGTCCACGGCCCCGCCGCGATTATGATGCGAGCCCTTGGCCGGATCGGCGACGAACCGACGGTCCGGCTTGATGGACCACATCTTCTTCTGGACCGAAAGAGGCCGATAGCCGTCGAAAACGACCAGGCGATATCCCCCCTTTCTCAGCCGCTTGGCCGCCTCCTCGAGTTTCAGCGCCGTCGATCGCTTCAAGAAGACCTCGGCTTGAGGATAGACGGGCTGGCCCAGGAAATTTCGCGCGGTCGCGTAACGCACGTCGAGCACCGCGTCTTCGACTACGGCCGTGACTTCGATGAGTGGGTTGTCGTCGGGCTTCATGGCCCCGCTCGCATCAGGGCTGGCGATCGCGACGCTCCACAGCCCCGCCCAAATGGGCGCCATGGACAACTTCTTGATGATCCGCACTTCAAGGGGTATCATAGAAGAATGGGCGCGCGCTGTCCATCTTGCGGCTTCGACTCGGCCGACGGCGCCCTCTACTGCGACTTTTGCAAGGAACCGTTCCTCAAGAGGAAGAAACCGGGCGCCCCGGAGGCGCTTGCATCGGCCGCGTCGGCCTCCGATCCCCTTCTCATGCTCCAGGCCGACGAGGATAAGATACCCCGCCTTCCCGGCTGGGTTCGCGTCGCGGCCTGGGGCTTGTTGGCGCTCGTGCTCTTATCCGCCGCTCTGATGGCCGCCATGAGCCTCATGTCCCTTTCCCCGAAGGAATAGTTGGGACGAAGCCCGGATCGCGCAACGCGATCTGTCCCTGCCTTGAAAGGTTGATGGACTCGGCCAGGATGCGAAGGGCCTCATGGGGCGCGTGGAACCCGGTGGAATTCTCGGCCTCCACGAAATCCAAGTAGAACTGCGCATGGCGCTGCAGTCGCTGAGCCAGCGCCAACGGCTTGCCGCTCTTGCCGGCGGCGCGGTAAGCCTTGATATCCGCGATGAGGCCGACCAAGGCATCCATGGCCTGCCCACGGAGCCTGACGGTGCGCTCTTGTATGGCCTCGACGCGCGATTTAAGCTCGGCTTCCGGGAACTTGTGGCAGGTCTGGCAAGAGCGGCTGATATTGAGAAGCGGGCTCCTGACATGATGATCGCTGACCTTCATGGCGCCTACCCTCTTATAGGGCATGTGGCAGTCCGCGCA